>JBBQYR010000046.1:0-29242 GCA_038208565.1 Chthoniobacterales bacterium | reverse complement strand
AGCTCCGGGTGAAACCCGGAGTTTCGGACCACCATCCGATGCACCCCGGAGGGTGTGCCGGAAGCAGCCAGCCATGCACCTTCCCGCACCGCCTCCGGGGTGCCTCCGGTTTCTCTCAATATCCCCGGGTTTCACCCGGGGCTAATTTCCTTTCAGCCCTCCGGGCTGCGGAAGCGTCTGATTGTTTCCTGAAGTTGGTATGATTCACACCACACTTCGAGGTAACCGGCGTGGTTTTCGCCGACGACGCGCGTATCGACGAGGGAGGAAGGTTTTGCCGCGACCATGACGGCGGACGCTAGGGGAAGCGCGGGCGCAGGGTCAAGGCGCGGGGCTCCACCCACCGCCACGCGCTGCCGCTCAGCCGACGATCTCGGTGCCGACGCCGGTGTTGGTGAAGATTTCCAGGAGGAGCGAGTGCGGGGTGCGGCCGTCGATGAAGTGGACTTTTTCCACGCCTTGCGAGAGGGCGTGGAGGGCGCTCTCGACCTTGGGGATCATGCCGCCGGTGATGATCCCGTCTTCGCGCAACTGCTCGATCTCCTCGCGGGTGACGGAGGGGATGAGCGATTCCTTGTCGGTCGGGTCGCGCATGATGCCGGGCACGTCGCTCAGGTAGATGAATTTGGAGGCGCGCAATTGTCCGGCGACGGTACCGGCGGCGATGTCGGCGTTGATGTTCAGGACGTGGCCGCTCTGGTCGCGGGCGAGCGGAGAGATGACGGGCACGGTCTCGGCGGCGACGGCTTTCTCGATCAACTCGCGGTGGATGTCGATGACTTCGCCGACGAACCCCATGTCGATCCCGGTGGTCTTGCCCTCGGTCTGGGGCGGGAGCTTTTTGCCGATGAGGACGTCCTTGCCAGGGATGCCGACGGCCTGGCCGCCAAAGCCCTGAAGCATCTTGACGATGCCGGGATTGATGACGTGATCGAGCACGTCCTCGACGATCTGGATGGACTGCTCGTCGGTGACGCGCAGGCCGTTGACGAACTTGGGCTTGAGGCCGGCGTCGCGCATGCGCTGAGTGATGGCCTTGCCGCCGCCGTGGATCACGACGGGATTGATGCCGACGGCCTCGAGAAAGACGACGTCGCGCAGGAAACGCTCGACGATGTTTTCATCCTCCATGGCGCTGCCGCCGTACTTGATGACGAAGAGCTGGCCCCGGAATCTCTGGATGAAGGGGAGGGCCTCGATGAGGGCTTCGGCGCGGACGTTGGGAGGCTGGGCCATGGAAAAAATCGGGGAAGGATCGGCGGGCTATTCGCCCATGTTGAGCTTTACGTAGTCGGTGCTCAGGTCGGTCGTAAAGACGGTGTATTCTGCGGAGCCGAGGTGGAGATCGATCATGATGGTGAATTTCTTCTGCGCGACGATCTGCTGGATTTTCGCGAAGGGGGTTTTGCTCGGCATGCCGTTTTTCACGGCGATGGTGCCGTCGTAGAAAATGTCCACGGTTTCCTCCCGCAGGCGGGCGCCGGAGTAGCCGAGGGCGTCCATGATGCGGCCCCAGTTCGGATCGCCGCCGAACCACGCGCATTTGGTGAGGGTGGAATTGGCGACGGCTTCGGCGGCCTTGCGCGCGTCGCTCAGCGTGGTCGCGCCGTTGACGTGGACTTCGACGAATTTGGTGACGCCTTCGCCGTCCTCGACGATCATGCGGGCGAGGTTGCGGGTGACGTGATCGAGGGCGCGCTGGAACGCTTTGAAATCCTCGGTGCCGTAGCGCAGCGCTTTGTTGCCGGCGGCGCCGTTGGCGAGCATGAGCACGGTGTCGTTGGTGCTCATGTCGCCGTCGATGGTGATGCGGTTGAAGGACTGCTCGACGGCGACGGAGAGCGCGTGCTGGAGCTGCTTTTTGTCGATCGCGGCGTCGGTGGTGAGGAAGCAGAGCATGGTGGCCATGTTCGGGTCGATCATGCCCGCGCCCTTGGCGATGCCGCCGAGCCGGACGGGCACGCCATCGATCTCAAACTCGACGGCGAATTCCTTGGGAAAAGTATCGCTGGTCATGATCGCCTCGGCGGCGCGTTTGCTGCCGTTCTTTTTCAAGGCCGCGGGCAACTCGGCGATCGATGCTTCCATTTTCTCGATGGGCAGCGGGACGCCGATGCGGCCGGTGGAGCAGACGAGCACTTGCCGCGGCTTGAGATCGAGCCCCTTGGCGACGGCCTCGGTCATGCGCTTGGCCGTCTCGATGCCGGCGACGCCGGTGCAGGCGTTAGCGTTGCCGGCATTGGCCACGATCGCGCGGATGTCGCCCGTCCGCAGGTGCGCCATGGAAACGCGCACCGGCGCGGCTTTCACGCGGTTGGTGGTGAAGGTGCCGGCGGCGACGGTCGGGTGAGGGGAATGGATCAGCGCGAGGTCGGGCTTCGAGGCATTGGCGGCTTTGATGCCGCAATACACGCTTCCCGCGAGGAAGCCTTGGGCGGCGGTGACCCCGCCGGGGATTTCGGTGTGAGACATGGCTGCTGGGAACGGTTTTCGGAAGACGACGCGGGGTGAGAGAAAAGCGCATTCCGCGCCGCTGGACGAGTCTCTTTCCGAAAAATTTCGCGGGTGTCGCCGCACCAGTTTCCCGACCCGATTCGCCACCGTCGGAGCTAAAGCAGCGCCGTGGTTTCGGGCCAGCCGCACATGGCGTTGAGCGATTGCACCGCCTGACCGGCCGCGCCCTTCACGAGATTGTCCTCGGCGCTGAGGAGCAGGATGCGCCCGGTGCGGGGATCGTGGCGCCACGCGATGTCGACGAAGTTGGTGAAGGTCACGTTTTTGGTATCGGGCAGACCTTGCTCCCCGAGCAGGCGGACGAACGGCTCTTCGGCATACGCTTGCGTGAGCGCATCGCTGATTTCCGCGAGGCCGATGCCCTCCGCCGGGGCGGCGTGAATCGTGGTGAAGATGCCGCGATTCACCGGGATGAGATGCGGGGTGAAATCGACCATGAGCGTCTCGCCGTAGGCCTTGCTCAGCTCCTGCTCGATCTCGGCGAGGTGCCGGTGTTTGGGCACGCTGTAGGCGCGGACGCTTTCGTTACATTCGACGTAGAGCAGGTCCACTTTGGCGTTGCGACCGGCACCGCTCACGCCGCTCAGGCTGTTGATGACGATGCTGCCGGGCTTGAGTAGGCGGCGCTTTAGCAGTGGGTGCAGCGGGAGGATGATGCTCGTCGGGTAGCAGCCGGGCGAGGCGACGAGTTGCGCGGTGCGGATCTGCTCACGATAAATCTCCGGCAGGCCATAGACGCTGGTCGCGGCCAGCTCGGGAGCGTGCGGGGCTTCGCCGTAGAACTCCTCGTAAACCGCCGGGTCCTTGATGCGGAAGTCGGCGCTAAGGTCGATGACGCGCAGACCGGCGGTGACAAGCGGACGGGCATACTCCGCGGCGACGCCGTGCGGCAGCGCGAGGAAGACGAACTGCGCGCCGCTGGCCACGATCTTTTCGACATCGCTCTCGATGAACTTGAGCTTGGCGTAACGCAGCCCGGCGAACTTGGGGAAAACGGTTTCCACGGCTTGCCCGGCGAGCTGGCGCGAGGTGAGCGCGACGAGGTCCACGCCCGGGTGCCGGTTGAGCAGGCGCACGAGTTCTTCGCCGGAATAGCCGCTGGCGCCGACGACGGCGACGGGTTGGAGATTCATGGCGCGCAGATTAGGGAGCCGGGGGCTGTTGGAAATGGGAAATGCGGAAAAACCGCTTCCCTTTTGTGTGTGCTCGGTTAGTTTTGCCGCCCTTCAAAATGTCGGGCCGTAGCACAGCTTGGTAGTGCGCTTGAATGGGGTTCAAGAGGTCGCGAGTTCGAATCTCGCCGGCCCGACCAATTTTGATCAGCGCTCAGGGCAGCGGCGCAGGCGCGACCGCAAAGTTCCAATACCACCCCACCAACTCCGGCCCGGTGAAGAGCCAGACGAGCGCGCCCAGCGCGAGATACGGACCAAAGGGAATCTTCGTCGACCAGTCGCGGCGGCCGATGGCGATCGTGAGCAGGCCGACCACCGCGCCGATCGTCGAGGCGCTCATGATGGTGAACGCCACGCCCGGCCAGCCGAGGAACGCGCCGACGCACGCGATGAATTTCACATCGCCGAATCCCATCGCCTCGCGCGGGAAAGTGACTTCGGTGACCTCGCCCTTGATCTCATCAACCTTCACCAACTCCCACTTGCGCTCGCCGAGATGCAGCCAGTCGCACTCGCAGCGCACGGCCGCATTTTCAAAACGCTGCCCGTCGATGTCGATCGCCGTGCAGGTGAGCAGCACCTGCTCATTGCCGCGGTAGAAAAAATCGCTCCAGAGCATCTTCTCGTCGCCCACCACAAAGTCCGCCTCTTCCCCCCGCCGAATCCACGAAAGCGGCGCCGCCTTTTCAAAAACCAGACGCTTGCGGCCAAAGGCCAGCTTGCCCAGACGCGTCACCAGCCAGAGCGCGCCGAAGCCGACACCCGCACCGACGAGCGACCAGATACCGCCGGCGAGATTGGACGCCTGATTGTGCAGCGTGGGAATGGCGAAGCTCAGGAGCACGCCGGCGACGGTGCCACCGATGGTGATTTCATCCGGGATGATGAAGTGCTCGAAGTCGATGAAGGTCGCGACGACGAAGAGGGCGACCATGATCCAGTACGGCAGCGCGAGCACCCAAGCCTGCGGCGGCCAGTCGGGACGCCCCCATTCCCAGACTTTCATCCACACGGCGAGGAAGAGCAGGCCGGTGAGTAACTCGACGCCGAAGTAGCGGAAGGAAATTTTCGACCCGCAGTTCGCGCACTTGCCGCGGAGCACGAGCCACGTCACGAGCGGGATATTGTGGTGGATCGGGATCTGATATTTGCAGCTCGGGCAGAAGGAGCGCTTCGGTTCATTGACCGACATGTCGAGCGGCATGCGGTAGATGCAGACGTTCAGGAACGACCCGATCGACGCGCCGAGGATGAAGGCGAACGAGGCGAAAATGAGATCGTAAAAGGGCGGGAACACCGCTGCGGATCAAAGCAGCGCGAGTGCCAGCGTCAATGCGGAAGCCCGCGCGTGGCCTCAGCGAGGTGCTTCGCGCGGCAGCAGCCAGTCCGTCTCCACGATCTCGCAGAGCGTGTGAAGGAGAAACTTGTGCGCCTCCTGGATGCGCGCCGTGATCGTGCTCGGCACGATCAACTCCTGCTGTGCCAGCCCGCGCGCGCGCCCGCCATCGCGCCCGAGCAGCGCGATCGTGTGCAGGCCGGCGAGGTTCGCCGCAGTGACCGCCGCGAGGATGCTCGGCGAATTCCCGCTCGTCGAAATCACCACGAGCACGTCGCCCGTTTTCCCGAAAGCCCGCACTGGCCGCGCGAAGATTTCGTCGTAGCCGTAGTCGTTGCCCGTGGCCGTGAGCAGGCTGCCGCAGGCCGCGAGATTGATCGCCGGATAGGGCTGCCGGTCGGTGATGAAGCGGCAGGCAAACTCCGTGGCAAAGTCCGCGCCATCCGCGGCGCTCCCACCATTGCCGGCGACGAGCAGCTTTCCGCCACTGGTCAGGCAGCCACCGACGATCGCGGCCGCGCGTTCCAGCGTGGGCTGGAGTGGACGAAGCGCTTCGATCGTGGCGACGGAATCACGGATGGCTTTTTCGAAGAGGCTCATGGGACAGGCGCCGACGCTATGGAGACGCGTCGGGATTTGCCAACGCCTTTTCCCGCGCTCCCGCTCAGTTCTTCCGCGGATTCCAAAAGCCGTTGTTTTCGTCGGGGCCGAACCAGCCGAGTTGCTGCTTCGTGGCGTTACCCCCGTGCGGATTGGTGCCCGCTTCGCGATCCTGCGGCGACTCAAAGGTCACATGCCCATCGCACCAGGCCACGAGCGCCTTGCCATCAAAACGAAAGTGGACCGTGGGCGAAGGCCGGAACCCCGCGGGGCCATCGCCGAAATCCCAATACGGCGGTTCGCAGTAGGGATACTCCTGCACGCCATCGGTGCGGGCGTAAGCGGCCGAGGTGAACATCACGGTCGTCACCGGGGTTTCGACTGCGCCGACCGATGCCGACTCCCGCGTGCCATCGGCCTGCCAGCGCACCTGCGGCGTCCCACCGACATAGGTCGCGTTGTAGCCATAGCCGCCCGTTCCTTCCTCGAAGGACGCCTTGCCCTTGAGCATTTTCAGAAAAACCGGACACGAAGTGACGCGCCGCGACTTGCCGAGGTAATCGGCGAGATAACCTTTGGTCGGGTCAAAGGTGCCGTTCGCTGAAGTGCGCGCGCCGTGCCAGCGGCGGTTGTTTTTCCTGTCGTCAGCGGGGACGTAGCGCCCGTTTTCGGCGAGATAGGCTCCGTTTGCCTGGGCGAGGGTGCGAAGGTGATGTGCGCTTTGCGTGGCATCGGTTTTTCGCCGCACGCTCCCGACCACGCCGAGCGTTAGCGCGGCGAGCAGGCCGATGATCGTCATCACGACCAGCAGTTCCAGGAGCGTGAAGGCGCGGCGTTTCATGACGCGAGCGAGACGCGGACCCGCAGAAAGCGCTGCCCCGCCACGGCCCGCACCCGCTGGCGGCGGATCACGCCGACGCTGGTGATCGCGCTGTCCGAGGCATCGGAGATCACCGGCGAAAACGGCACCACGGGTAACAAGGCACCGCCATTCTGCGACCGCGCGATGACCTGCCACGGCTGATTCGGCGCGGTCGTGCCGAGCACTTCCACGATGAGATCCGCCGGCCGCACGTCGCGCCGGAAGCTGATTTCCAGTTGCCCGCCAGTCAGCACTGCCGCCGGCAGATGTGCGACGTCCGGGACCAGCGGCAGCATCGCCGCGCTGTATTCCACCAGATTCGTCGCGCCATCGTGATCGGGATCGGCGAGCGCCCCCCGCTGCGCTCCCTGCAAGCCCATCCGGTCCTGCCACTCCTCGAAGGTCGTCGCCACCGAGATGGCGCCGATGGCTTCCAGATCGAATCCGCCGGAGCCAAAAGTCAGCCATTGATCGTAGATCGGAGCTCCGGCGCCATCGAGGAAAGCGCCGTTGCCGGGAATATCGACGACGCGCACGAAGCGGACCGCCTGGAGATTGACCGTGCCGGCAACGACCAGCGGGTGCGCATTGAGATCGCTCAAATCAAACGGCGTGCCCCATGACTCTTCGTCGAGATGGTTGATGTGTTTGCCGGCGAGATTGCGCACGTCAGTCGGATCGAGCAACCCGAACGGCCCGATGGCAGCAGGAGTGAGCGAGCGACCGGGGAAACGCGCAAAATTCGCGCCGTCCGACGACACCTCGACGAAGGCCAGATCGGCGAACATGCCCGTCCCGGAGTTGAAGCCGTTTTCAAACACGACGAAATCCGCTCCGGGAAAGTTGCGGATCGGCGTCGGCAAAACCCCGCCGGTGAAATCGAGCGTGACTTCACCCACAGGCGCGCCGCCGACGATCAACGTGGCATTGAGATCGCCGAGCGAAAGAACGTCGAACTCATCTCCCGTAACCGGCCCCAGCGCGAGTGTCACGTCGCTGAACGCACCCTGATTGTCCGAGCGCACATAGTTCGTCGCTCCCAGCGCCCAGCGGAAGAAGAGCGGATTGACGTAGTTGTTCGAGTTGCTGAAGACCTCGGGGTCCTCCTGAATCTTGACCCGCGCCCTGCCCACGCCGTCCGGGCCGACAAAGCCGGGCACCGGAGCGTCCACGGCCGTCGGATCATTCAGCCCCGTGGAATAGGGACCCGCGAGAGCGAACGGTGCGCTGCACCATGCTACAAGGGCCATCAACATACGAATGGAATTCAGCGCAGACATGGCGAGTGCTTCAGCGGGAGCGCCGGCGGACGCGCGCGACAAGGAAGGCCCCAAGCCCCAGCAAAGCTACCGAACCGGGCTCTGGCACTGCTTGAATTTTCGCCACCCCCGGACCTCCGTAGCCCGGTTGATACAACGCCCCGCTGCCACCGAGGACATCGCCGTCGGTGTCCGTGGTGGTCAGAAAAGTCGCCCCCTGCGCGACAATATCGAAGTTCGTCCCGGCACCCACCGTGCCATTCCACACCGCTACGCTCTGGCCATTCCCATTGCTGTTTTGGGAAAAGAAAACGTGGTCCGCAGTATCGACCGCCACATTGTAGGCCCCGGTGGAAAGCAGGGCCAAATCCGAGAGCAGCGTCGCGGAGCCGATCGGAATGAAGCCCGCGCCGAGCCCACTCGCCAGCTGTGCGCTGGTGAATCGGATCAATGCTGCGGTCACCGCCGGAAAGGTGTTGGTCGCGTAGTAGAGGTTCCCGGCGGTGTCGAAGTCGAAGCCCGCCGAATTTCCCGAAAGCCCGAGCACCACGTCGTGATTATTGGCGCCGGTGGTATCGAGCAGGGCAATGCTGGGCGCGCCCCCTTCCAGCCCGGAAACGTAGGCATTGCCGCCGAAGAAACGCAGGTCCTGGTTGCCTTTCAGCGTCGCCCGATGCGTCCACGTCTGGAGAGAAAGATTGACCTGAAAAATCCGGTCGTCGGTGTTGCCGGAATTCGTGAAACCCACCCATGCCGAAGTCCCCGTGGGGTCCAGTCGGACAAAAGTGCTGAAGACACTCGTGCCGACATTCGCGAGATACGCATTCCCGCCGGGCAGCGCGACGCTGGCCAGCGAGCCTTGGGTCGAGAGATCGAAGGTCTTCAGAGTTCCGCCATCGAACCCGGCCAGCACGCCGGATTGGATGCTGATCGAACTGCCGAAAAAGCCGGATCCTGTAAGGACATCGCTGGCGGTGAACGCCGGCCCAGGGGTGACGATGGAGGACGCCGCCTGGACGGAAGCAGGCGCGAGGGTGCAGAATGCCGCAACGGCGGCAGACAGGATTTTCATGTATTTGGTCTCGGTAATTTCGAGAGACCAGAACACGACCCGGCGTCAGAGAGGCTGGGGCAAGCAGGCTGATCCCTCATTCTTCTTTTTGCGAAGAAGTTTTGACGCGCCGATCCGCACTCACGGCGGCACGAATGAGAGTGGTTCGGGGAAATGTTCTGGCTCCTGGATTCTCGGCAGGCCCGGCATTCGCTAGAATGCTTTACGGCCCGCCAGCCTTCTCTCCGCCTTCACCGCCGGGGCATCCGGCGATTGGCATTTTGGAGAGTCGTATCCAGTTACAGCAGCGCAACTGCGGCCGATTTTCACGGCCTTCCTTCCTTCGATTCACTGACAATAAACTCGCAAAGATCTGGGCGGAGAGTTGGGGAACCCGCGCGAGACGACAAGCCGATTTTTCCCCGTTACGCTTCTCACAGAGGAAAATCATTTCCGCATTGATCGCACCCCGGAAGACCGCCACCTTGCGCCCATGTTCGCTGCGCTCGTCCTCCTTATTGCCGTCGTCTTCTACCGCATTTTTTCCGGTTTCTACGGCAGCGCCGATTTCAACTGGCTCCACAATTTCGCGCCCGTCTCGGCCATCGCGCTCTGTGGCGCCGTGTATCTGCCGCGCCGCCTCGCCGTGGCTCTGCCTCTGGTCATGCTGCTCGTCAGCGACATCGTGCTGAACGCCTTCCACTACCATCAGCCGTTCTTCACCTGGGACATCCTCCCGCGCTACGCCGCGCTCGCGCTCATCTGCGTGATCGGTTTCGCCCTGCGTGATCGGGCGAGCTTCGGAAAACTGCTCGGCGCCAGCGTCGCCGGGTCGTTGATCTTCTACGTCGTCACCAATACCGGCTCGTGGCTCTACGAGCCAGCCTACGCCAAGACCGCCGCGGGCTGGCTGCAGGCGCTCACCACCGGCCTGCCGGGCTATCCGCCGACGTGGAAGTTTTACCGCTTCACACTGGCCAGCGATCTGTTCTTCACCGCGCTTTTCTACGCCTGTATGCACGCGACCGCGCGCACGGCCCCGCCCGAGCGGGAAGCCGCTGCGCTCGTTTCCTAAAGGCAGGCGCGCGGTCTTGGCCGCCAGCCGGAGTGCCGCGGCAGGCGTATTTGCTCAGCTACTTCCATGAAAACTCCCCTCCTGATATCCCCTCTCACGCTGTTGTTCGCCACCGTTGCGTTCGCGGCGCCGGTCGATGATCCTTTTCCGGAAAAGATCGCGAAGGGCGATGTGCGCATCGAGTTGCAGCCCGTGGCCACCGGCTTGGCGTCACCCGTGTTATTGGTCGCCGCGCCGGACGAATCCGGGCGCCTCCTCATTGTCGATCAAGCGGGACTGATCCGCGTCGTCGAAAAGGGGCAGTTGCGCGCCGAGCCCTTTCTCGATGTGACCGCACAGTTGGTGAAGTTGCGGCCCGGCTTCGACGAGCGCGGGTTGCTCGCGCTGGCTTTCGATCCCGATTTCCAAAACACCGCCAAGCCCGGGCATCGCCGCGTCTTCACCTACACGAGCGAGCCGGTCGGCGCGCGGACCGATTTCCCGATCGTCCACGGCACCGAACCGCCGGACCATCAGGCCGTCATCGCGTCGTGGAAAGTCAGCGCTGACGGTCAGCGGATCGACCCCGCGTCGCGGAAGGAAGTGCTGCGCATCGACGAGCCGCAGTTTAATCACAACGGCGGCATGATCGCCTTCGGACCGGACGGTTTCCTCTACATCGCGCTCGGCGATGGCGGCGGCGCGAACGATCTCGGCCCCGGCCACAACCTCGACACCGGCAACGCGCAGGACAAAAACGTGGCGCTCGGCAAGATGCTGCGCATCGACATAAACGGCAGCGATGCCAAGAACGGCGCCTACGGAATTCCGAAAAATAACCCCTTCGCCAGCGGCGGCGGCTTGCGCGAAATCTACGCCATCGGCTTGCGCAATCCGTGGCGCTTCAGCTTCGACGGCGCGACGCCGCTCGTCGGTGATGTCGGGCAAAACAAACTCGAGTTCGTGCATCGCGTGGAGCGCGGTGGCAACCACGGCTGGCGGATCAAGGAAGGCACATTCAAGTTCAACATCACCGGCACCATCGAAGCTGCCGACGCGACCTTGCCCACGGCCCTGATCAACCCCGTGCTGCAATACGACCGCGACGAAGGCACCTCGATCATGGGGGGCCACGTCTATCGCGGGCAGGCTCTGCCAGCGCTCGCCGGGCAATATGTCTTCGGCGATTACCGCGAAGGTAAATCGAGCAACGGCCGGCTCTTCTTCGCCAAGCTGCCGAACGGCACGATCCGCGAATTGCGCATCGGCGCCGACGATCGTCCGCTCGGGTTTTTGCTGAAAGGCTTCGGGCAGGACACGGCGGGCGAACTCTACGTCTGTGGCAGTAAAGAACCCGGTCCGGTCGGGACGGGTGGCGTGGTCTTCAAGATCGTGCCCGCGAAGCCGTAACTGCTCCCGACGCACCGTCCCGCAGACTTTCAGCCCGCGGAAAGCACGTCTTCCGCGACTGGCGCAGGCGTCGGTGCCGTCCGCGGTTTGCGCGAAAACCGGCGGGAGGCGTCGGCGAGAAGCGTATAGACGACCGGCACGACGAGCAGCGTGAGCACGGTGCTCGAGATCATCCCGCCGACCACGGCGATACCCATCGGACGGCGGCTTTCCGCACCCGCGCCGAAGCCGATCGCGATCGGCAGGATGCCCGCGATGGTCGAAAACGCCGTCATCAGAATCGGGCGCAAACGCGTGCGGCCGGCTTCGCGCATCGCTTCCAGCGCCGACTTGCCGCGCGCCATTTCCTGGTTCGCGAACTCCACGAGCAGGATCGAGTTTTTCGTCACCAGACCGACCAGCAGGATCAGGCCGATCTGCGAAAAGAGGTTCACATTCATCGCCGGGATGCGCGGCACGAACGGCTGCAACACCGCCATCCAGCCCGGCGCGCTGCCTGGCGGACCGTAATGCGTCGCGCCGTGCAGCATCTGGCCGAAGAAATCGACCCAACTCATGAGCCACAACGCGCCGAACGCACCGACCGCTGCGAAGAACACTGCGAGCATGACGGTGAACGGATGCACGAGGCTCTCGAACTGCGCGGCCAGCACCATGTAAACGACGATGCCCGCGAGCAGCAGGACGAAGGTGAACTCGCCGCCGGTCTCCTGGAGGTCGAGGGCTTCGCCGGACCATTCGTAGCGAAAGCCGGGCGGTAATTCGCGTTCGAGAAATTGCTCGATATTTGCGACCGCGGTGCCGAGCGGGATGCCGATGGGCGTGGCTTCGATCGCACCGCTGCGCAGGCGGTTGTAGTGACTGATCGAGCCGGGCGCAGCGAGCGCCTTCGCGTTCACCACGGAGGTGAGTTGCACGAGTTGGCCGTTCTTGCTGCGCACATAGACGCTGTCGAAATCATTCGGCGTGAGCCGCGACGCCCGGTCGAGCTGCACGATCACGTCATACTCCTTGCCCTCGCGTTTGACCCGGCTGAGATCGAGCCCGCCAAAGAGAATCTGCATGGTGCGCGAGATGTCCTCGATGCTCACGCCGAGCGCCGCGGCGCGGTCGCGGTCGATGGAAATATCGAGTTGCGGTTTGTCGATACCGAAAACGCTGCGCACGTTGAGCAGCGTGGGATCGGCGCGCAGCTTGTTCGCGAGTTCACCGCTCACGCGGGAGAGTTCGTTCAAGTCCTGCGACTGGATTTGCAGTTGCAGCGCCTGGCTGAAGCTGAAGCCGATCGCCTTCGGGATGAGCGCGAAGGCGAGCGCGCCTTCGACTTCGCCAAAGAACCGCGCCTGCATGCCGGTCGGACCATTCACGATGTCGCGCACGCCGCGCCGCGGACCGGGCTTGAACTTCATGAAGATCAGCCCGCTCGCCGGGTCGCCGGGGCCACCTTGCGAGAGCG
Organism: Chthoniobacterales bacterium; assembly: GCA_038208565.1. Lineage (GTDB taxonomy): Bacteria > Verrucomicrobiota > Verrucomicrobiia > Chthoniobacterales > Chthoniobacteraceae > Chthoniobacter. Next base: position 16,528 of record JBBQYR010000046.1, on the reverse strand, counting down.
CGACGGCGGAGAAGTAGCTCTCGACCTCGGGAAACGACTTCACGATGTCCTCCATCTTGCGGAGCTGACGGTCGGTGTATTCGCTCGTCGAACCTTCCGGCGCGACGACGACGCAGAGCAGCCGACCCTTGTCTTCGTCGGGCAGATATTCGCGCTCGAGCTGGCTGAAGAAAAACGCCGCCAGCGCCAGACTCGCGAGCCCGACGACGCTCGTGAGAAAGCGGTGCCGCAGTGCGCGGTCGAGCCAGCGGCCATACAGGCGCGTCATCCAGCCGATCATCCGCTCAAAGCCGCGCAGCAGCCAGTTCTGGCGCTCCTCATGCGTCGGTTTGAGCAGCCGCGCAGACATCATCGGCGTGAGCGTGAGCGCGACGAACGCAGAGATGATGACCGAGACGGAAACCGTGACTGCGAACTCGATGAAGAGCCGGCCGGTCGCCGAAGTCTGGAAGGCCAGCGGCGTGAAGACCGCGACGAGCGAGAAGGTGATCGCGAGGATGGCGAAGGAGATTTCATCCATCGCTTTCTTCGCCGCAGCCATCGGCGGGAGGCCTTCCTCGATGTGCCGGTAGATGTTTTCCAGCACCACGATGGCGTCATCGACGACGATGCCGATGACCAGCACCAGCGCGAGCATGGTGAGGATGTTCACGCTGAAGCCGCAGAAATACAGGGCCGCGAAGGTGCCGATGATCGAGACGGGGATCGCCACGACCGGGATGAGCGTCGCGCGAAAGCTGCGGAGGAAAACGTAAATGACGACAACGACGAGCGCGAAAGCGATGAAGAGCGTCTCCCAGACTTCATGCACGGACGCGCCGACGTATTCCGATTCGTCGTAGGGCAGATCGAGCTCGATGCCCTCCGGCACAGTGCGCCGCAGTTTCGCCATTTCCTTTTTGATGTTCTCGGCGACGTCGAGCGTGTTGGCCTGCGTCTGTTTGACGATGCCGATGCCGATCGCGGGCCGGCCATTAAAGCGCCCGATGCTGCGCTCGTCTTCGGGGCCGACGCGGGCTTCACCGATGTCGCGCAGGCGCACGAGGTTCGCGCCTTCGTTGCGAATCACGAGCGCGTTGAATTGCGCCGCGTCCTTCAATTCGCCCTGCGTCTGAATCGTCATCTCGCGGTCGAGATTTTCCACGCGTCCGCTCGGCAGCTCCACGTTCTGCTGCTTCAGCGCCGTCTCCACATCGGTCACGGTCACCTTGCGTGCGGCCATCTTCGCGGCATCGAGCCAGATGCGGATGGCGAAGCGTTTTTCACCGCCGATGACGATCTGCGAAACGCCCGGCGCGGTCTGGAGCACGTCTTTGAGCTGGCGCTCGGCGATGCGCGAAAGCTCCAGCGTGTCGTAGCGATCGCTGTGCAGGGCGATCCACATGATCGGCTGCGCATCAGCTTCCTGCTTGGCGATGATCGGCTCCTCGATGTCCTCGGGGAGCTTGCCGCGAGCGCGCGAAACGCGGTCGCGCACATCCTGCGCGGCGACATCCACGGGGCGCGAAAGATTGAACTCGATGGTAATGTTTGAGACCTGCTCCTTGCTCTCGGACTTCAGCGTCTTGATGCCTTCGATGGAGTTGAGTTCCTCCTCGAGTCGCTCGGTCACTTCGGTCTCGACGACCTGCGCGTTCGCGCCGGGATACACCGTCTGCACCGAGACGATCGGCGGATCGATGTTCGGCAATTCACGCACCGGCAGGCGCAGGAGACCGATGATGCCGAAGAGAATAAGCGCGAGGCTCATCATCACGGTGAGCACGGGCCGGCGGATGCTGACTTGGGACAACTGCATGGCGGCGCGTTATTTCTCGGCAGCGGCTGCGGCGGCGTAAGAAGCCGCTTTCTCCTCCGGGGCGAGCGCGACCTTTCCGCCAGGGCGCGTCTTCTGCCAGCCTTCGACGACCACGAGTTCATCCGGCTGAATGCCCTCGAGAATCTCGACGCGACCGGCGCTGCGGATGCCGGGCTTCACCGGGCGCATCTGCGCGGTCATGTCGGCGCCAACGATGATCACGGCGAAATTTTCGCCCTGCGGCATGAGCGCGGCCTCGGGAATCACGATCGCTACCTCGCGAATGCGCAACGCGAGATCGGCGCTGGCGAACATCCCGGGCTTTAAGCGCAGATCAGGGTTTGGGACGCGCGCTTTCACCACGGCGGTGCGGTTGATCGGGTCGAGCTGCGGCGCGACGAAATAAACTTCGCCCTCGAAGATCTCGCCTGGGAACGCCGCGATCGAGAGCTTCACTTTCGCGCCTTCCTTGGCCAGCGCGAGGTAACGCTCGGGCACGTTGCCCTCGACTTTCACGGGATCGACATCGCTCAGCGTGGCGATGGTCGCGCCGCTGCTCCGGCCCGGCGACATGCGCGAGATGACCTGCCCGGGGCTGATCTGCCGGGAGCCGATCACGCCACCGAACGGCGCCTTGATCTTCGTGTCGCGCAGTTGCTTCGTGGTCTGCAGCACACGCGCGCCCGCCATGTCGAACTGCGCCTTGGCCTCATCCGCCTCCTGCTGCGACATCGTACGGTTTTTCAAAAGATCCTGCGCGCGGTCCCATTTGCTCTTGGCGAGCCGCGCATTGGCCTCGGCCTCGGCGAGCCGCGCTTCGACTTCCGCGGAATCCAATTCCACGAGCATCTGCCCGGCCTGCACGCGCTGGCCTTCCTCGAAAAGAATCGCCGACACCCGGCCATCGACCTCGGGCTGGAGATCGACGGTTTCATTGGCCAGCACCGTGCCGACGACCCGGAGTTGCTCGGTGATCGCCTCCTTCGACGCCTTCACCGCCACGACTTGCGTGGCGAATCCGCCGGGCGGCCCGCCGCCGCCTGCCTTGGGTTTGCAGCCAGCCACGGCCGCACACATGAGGGTGAAAATAAGGAGTCGTTTCATGATCGCTGATCCGCCTCCCGGGGCGGGCCGGTTTCTCTCGGCGAAGGGCGCCTTTTTGGCAAACGCTTTGATCACATTAAGCAAACCGCGATCCTCCACTGCCGGACGGATTTCTTCATCCGATCATTCCTGCGTCTTCCCGGCGGCGCGGTGAACGTTTAACCTCCTCGCGTCCATCGCCCTTTTTCCATCATGAATGTCACCGTCTTCAGCACCAAACGCTACGATCAGGAATTCCTCGAAGCGGCGAATCGCGATCGGCTGCACGCGTTCACCTTCCTCGAGGATCGCCTCACGCCCGGGACCGCGCGCCTCGCCGCCGGCACCACCGCGGTCTGCGCGTTCGTGAACGACACGATCGACGCGCGCACCATCGAGATCCTCGCCGCAGGCGGCACGCGGCTCATCGCGCTGCGCTGCGCGGGGTTCAATCAAGTGGACCTCAAGGCCGCCGAAGCCCACGGGATCAGCGTCCGGCGGGTGCCGGCGTATTCACCACACGCCGTCGCGGAGTTTGCCATCGGCATGATGCTCACGCTGAACCGGAAATATCACCGCGCTTTCAACCGAGTCCGTGAGGGCAACTTCGGCATCGATGGGCTGCTCGGCTTTGACCTGCACGGCTGCACCGTCGGGATCATCGGCACGGGCAAGATCGGCTGCCTCACGGTGCGCCCCCTGGCGGCGATGGGTTGCCGGGTGATCGGCTGCGATCCGTATCACAGCGCGCAGTTTCGGGAACTCGGCGGCACCTACGTCGATCGCGACACGCTGCTCGCCGAGTCGCACATCATCAGCCTCCACTGCCCGCTCACCCCGGAATCCTATCACCTCATCAATGCCGACACGCTCGCGCAGATGCGCGACGGCGTGATGCTCATCAACACCAGCCGCGGCGCCTTGATCGACGCGCCTGCCGTGATCGATGCGCTCAAGTCGCACAAAGTCGGCTACCTCGGGATCGACGTGTATGAGCAGGAAAGCGACGTCTTCTACGAGGACCTCTCGAACGAGATCATCCAGGACGACGTGCTGCAGCGGCTCATTTCGTTTCCCAACGTGCTCGTCACCTCACATCAGGCCTATTTTACGGAAACGGCGCTGCGCAACATCAGCGAGACGACGATCGCGAACCTGAGCGATTTCGAGGCCGAGCGCCCGAGCGCGAATGAAGTCCGCGCGGAGCAGACGCACGGCCCTCGCTAGCGGCGCAAAGCGGCTCGCCAAGCCGCGGAATTCCCGGATAAGAACGCCCCTGCTTTTTGCCCCACGGCGCGCCGCAAGGTCGCGCCATCTGCTTCCGCTCCCGCCCTGCCATGATCGATCAATTCACCAGCACGAGCATCAAGTCCGTCGGCTCCCGCATCCGCAGTTCGCTCGGCGGAATTCTCTTCGGGTTCCTCTTCGTCGCCGGCTCCATTTATCTCCTCTCGTGGAATGAAAACCGCGCCGTGACCACTGCGCGCAGTCTCGAGGAAGGCGAAAAGGCGGTCGTCTCGCTGCCCGCCGCAGCAGCGGATGCCGCGAACGAAGGCAAACTCATCCACTTGAGCGGCGAAGCCATCACCACCGAACCGCTGAGCGATCCGGTCTTCGGGCTTTCCGCCACGGCGCTCCGCCTCGGGCGCGTCGTGAACATGTATCAGTGGAAAGAGGGCAAGGAGGAGACGACGACGAAACGCTCCGACGGCAGCACCGAGACGAAGACGACTTATCGCTACACCAAAACGTGGGCAGGGAGCCGCCTCGATTCGTCGAAATTCCAGCAACCCGAAGGACACCAGAACCCGCCCAGCCTGCCGGTGACCGCGGACTCCTTCGTCGCGCAGAATGCCACGCTCGGGAGCTTCAAGCTGCCCCTCCGGCTGCTCGTGAAGATGAAAGGTGATCAGCCGCTCGTGCCCACGGCGGGCGATCTCGAGAAAGTGCCGTCGCCGTGGAACGCGAAGCTGCTCGTCTTCGAGAGCGGCTTTTACCACGGCGTCGATCCGGTGAATCCCGCCATCGGCGACCTCAAGATCACCTTCCAGTACCTCCCGCCGGGACCGTTCAGCGTCCTCGCGCAGCAGCAGGGCGACACCCTCGCGCCTCATCCCACCAAAGCCGGGCGCGAGATCGAGCGCGTGGAAAGTGGCTTGGTCAGTGCCGCGGCCATGTTCCAGCACGCCCATCACGAGAACAACATCCTCACCTGGCTCCTGCGTGGCGCGGGCGGGCTGGCCATGGCGCTCGGCTTCCGCATGGTCCTGAGCCCGATCAGCACGCTCGGCAGCGCCATCCCGATCTTCGGGCGCATCCTCGAATCCGGCGTGGGTTTCATCGCGACCATCCTCGCGGCGGCTGGTTCGCTCGTAACCATCGCCGTGGCTTGGGTCGCGGTGCGGCCCGTCTTCGGGATCACGCTCGTGGTGCTCGCCGTCGGCGCGCTCTTTCTGCCCCGCCTCCTGCGCGGGCGCCGCGATCCCAGCGTGCCGCCGCCGATCGACGGAACTGCCGGTTGACCGGATAGCCCCTGCCCCGCATAGTGCGCGGCTCTTTCGCCGCCATGTCGCTCTCCCGTACCCGCAACTTCTGCATCATCGCCCACATCGACCACGGGAAGACCACTCTTTCCGATCGTCTGCTGCAAATGACCGGCACCGTCGCCGACCGCGACGCGCAGGATCAGCATCTCGATGCGATGGACCTCGAACGCGAGCGCGGCATCACCATCAAGATGCACCCGGTCGCGATGAGCTATAAGTCCAAGAAGGACGGGCACACTTACAAACTCAACCTCCTCGACACTCCCGGCCATGTCGATTTCGCCTACGAAGTCTCCCGCTCCCTGGCGGCGTGCGAAGGCGCGTTGGTCATCGTCGATGCCGCGCAAGGCGTCGAAGCGCAGACCGTCGCCACCGTTCACCTCGCCATCAAGCAGGGGCTGACGATCATCCCGGTGATCAACAAGATCGACCTGCCGAACTCCGACATCCCGACGGTCAAAAAGCAGCTCGAGGAAATCCTTTCCATCCCCGCGGAAGAAGCCCTGCTCGCCAGCGCCAAGGCCGGCATCGGCATCGAGGAAATCCTCGAAGCGGTCATCGAACGCATCCCGCCGCCGAAGAAATGGGACGACGAGAAAGTCCGCGCGCTGGTCTTCGATTCGACCTTCGACACCTATCGCGGCGTGGTCACCTACGTCCGCATGATGAGCGGCTCCATCAAGGCCGGCGACGGCGTGAAGATGATGAGCAACAACCGGCCCTACGAAGTAAAAGAGGTCGGTGTTTTCCGCCCCAAGATGTGCGCCGTGCCCATGCTCCACGCGGGCGATACCGGCTACGTCATCGCCAATATCAAGACGACGAGTGAGATTAAAATCGGCGACACCCTCACGGGCACGCATCAGCCCGCGACCGAGCAACTGCCCGGCTTCCAGATCGTCCAGCCGATGGTCTTCAGTGGCATTTACCCGATCAACACCGCCGACTTCGAGCACCTGAAAGCGGCGATGGGCAAGCTCCAGCTCAACGACTCCAGCTTCGTCTTCCAGGCCGAATCCAGCGTCGCGCTCGGCTTCGGTTTCCGCTGCGGTTTCCTCGGGCTGTTGCACATGGAGATCATCCAGGAGCGGCTCCGGCGCGAGTACAACATGGACATCATCGCCACGTATCCGTCGGTCATTTACGAGGTCGTGAAGACCAACGGAGAAGTGCTCCAGGTGGACAACCCCGAGTTCCTGCCCGACGCCAGCGTCATCCAGGAAATCCGCGAGCCCATCGTGAAATGCTTCATCATGGTGCCCAACGAATACATCTCGCCGCTCATGCAGCTCATCATGGACAAGCGCGGCGTGCTCGACCACACCGAGACGCTCGACGGCAAGCGCGTCATGCTCACCTGCGTCCTGCCGCTCAACGAAATCGTCGTCGATTTCAACGACAAGATTAAGTCCATCACCCGCGGCTACGGCTCGATGGATTACGAGCACGCCGGCACCCGCGCCGACAAACTCGTGAAGCTCGACATCCTCGTGAACAACGAACCCGTCGATGCCTTCAGCTCGATCGTCCATCGCGACAAAGCCGAAAGCCGCGGCCGCCAGCTCGCCGCCAAGCTCAAGGAAGTCATCCCCACGCAGCTCTACCAGGTCGCCATCCAGGCGGCGATCGGCGGCAAGATCATCGCCCGCGAGTCCGTCAGCGCGATGCGCAAAGACGTGACCGCGAAATGCTACGGCGGCGATATTTCGCGCAAACGCAAACTCCTCGAGAAGCAGAAGGAAGGCAAAAAGCGGATGAAGAGCATCGGCCGCGTGAACATCCCGCAGGAAGCCTTCATCGCGGTGCTCAAGTCGAACTGACGCCCATTGGGCCGTCAGTCTTGGAACTCATCGGCGCTCGTGATTTCCAGCACTTTCAGGTGGCGGTCGGCGAAGTCGTCCCAGTAAACAATGGCGTAGCCGCCAGTTTGCGACCCCGAGAGTCCTGTTCCTGGAAATCCTCGAAGCGATCCGGCGTTTCGGCAATTTCGCGGAGTCGGCGCCAAATCGCGCGTCGTGCCCCCGCAGGCATCTGTTCGAGAAAAGCCACCACTTCGCTATCCAGCAACAGCCGCCGCTTCACCGATTTAGTCGTTCAAACCGAGGCGTTGCGCGGCGTCTTCCTCCACTACCCAGCGTGTGGGATCATCCAACTTCTCCGCCAGCAGCCGCCGCCGCTCGGGATCGTTTGATCGACGTAGCATCCCCAACAGGAGGAAAAGCTCCGTCTGCGTCTCGGGCGAGGCGGCGCGCAGTTCAGCCTTGAGTTGCTCAATGCTCATGGCGGGAGAATAGGAGCGACGCTGCTCCCTCGCAAGCCCGCTTCCGACCGCAGCATGGGCCGAGTGCCCCCCGCAAGAAGCCTTCGCACAGAGCGTCACCGCATGATTTTCCTCGTCCCCAAGCTCACTTTGAGCGCGAAGAAGGCCAAGGAAGATCACATCCGACACGGCCAGTGGCCCGACGGGCCGCGCACCATAGCTGTTAAACTACGCAAGCACACTAAAGGTCTCCATTATGAAACAACGCAAAAACCCCAACCCAGAAGCGACGAAGACGCTCAACAACGACGGTGACAAGAAACCGCTCAGTCCCCGCGAAGATCCGCTGGCCCGCGATACCCGCGGAAAGGCGACCCGCGAGGACGTGCGCAAAGTGGCTTCGCCCGTCAACGCGCCTCGCGCGTCCAAGCGGGCTTCGTAGCCCGAGACGGGTTTTCCCCGAAGTGGGCGCTGAGGTCCGCCCGACGCCCCCTACATCACGAACGGCTCGGGGTTCTTCCCTGCGAGGCTCCGCGCCCAGTAGGCATCGTCGAACACCTGCGTCGCCTGCATCTCGGCATTCAGGGCATAGATCTCGTTCGGCGAAAGCTGAAGCCGCACCGACCAAGGGACGTCACGTGTTTCGGAATTGGAGCCAAAGTTATCCGAGGGAGATTTAGGGATATGTTTCTCGGGCGGCAGCATAACAACACAGTACCTTCCAAGCCGTCGGGGAGGCGAGGCGGTCATCTTCACCTGCGAACACCCGACCACCCTACTTCGTCAGCTCGGTGAGCTTGGGCGTGATGGCGTCGGCCCAGATCTGGTAGCCAGCGGGCGAAAGATGCAGGAAGTCGGGCATGATCGCGGGGTCGAGCGCGTCTTTGCCCTGGAGGAATTTATCGGCGATGTCGAGGTAGTGGACGTTCTTCTTGTCGTCGAGTTTCGCGATGATGGCGTTGACCTGTTTGATCTTCTCGTAGCCCGGATTGGCAATCTTGCCGTCGGGCTTGCTGCCGCGCGGGAAGACGGCGAGGAGCAGGATCTTGGTGTTCGGCAGTTTGGTGCGGACGGTTTCGACGATCTTGGTCACGCCTTTGGCGATGCCTGCGGCGGTGTCGTTTCCGGCGTTGTTCGTGCCGATCATGATGACGGCGGCCTTGGGCTTGAGGCCGTCGAGTTCGCCGTTCTGGATGCGCCAGAGGACGTGCTGGGTGCGGTCGCCACCGATGCCGAAGTTGGCGGGCGCGTATTGGCCGAAGGCTTTGGCCCAGACTTCCTTGCCGGCGCCGCCCCATCCGGCGGTGATGGAGTCGCCGAGGAAGACGACCTGCGCTTTGCCTTCCTTGGCGGTGGCGACGAATTTTTCATGCGAGGCCATGAAGCCGGCCTGCTCTTTCCCGGTCTTGGCATCCATCTTGGGCGCGGCGACATCGGGCGGCTGGATCGGGAGCGGGAATGGGGTGGCGGCGGGCGAGGCCGGGGCGACCGCCGGGGCGGGCTTCGCCGGGGCGGCGGGGGCTTGCGCGCGGAGCACGGAGGAGGAGGCGACGAGGAGGGTGAGGACGTAGGGGAGTAGTTTCATGGGGTGTAGGGGGTGGAAGGCGCAGCCTGTCAGAAGCTGCGCCGCTGACACAACCGCAGTTTTGCGCCGCCCTTAGAGAACTTCCGTGGAGGCGACGAGGCGGTGCGCGTATGTCCGCTAAAACGGGTGAGGGTTTTCACGGTCGTCGTCCCGGACCGCGGTTCCCAAGATTTCGCTTCCCTTGGCGCGGCTTTCGGATTGGATTCCGCCCTCGCGAGCCCCCGCCCGCTTCCCAGCCACGAACGATGTTCTCATTCCTCCTGCCCAAAGCCGTAAAGCAAGGCCGCCAATTTGCGCAGGACGCGCGGAAGATGGTGGCTTACAAGCGTGACCTGTGGGACGCGGCGACGCTGGCGGAATTCGAGGGCGGGATTGCGGAGCTGGAAAAGGCGAACGGCTCCCGCGACGCGGGGCAGATCGAGGTGGCGGCGCGGGCGCTCGATCAGATTTGCCATCAATATCTGCCGAAGGTGCAGGACGCGGGTTGGCGGGAAAACGTGGAGGTCTTCCTCGTGGCTATCGTCATCGCGCTCGGGGTGCGCACCTACTTTCTCCAGCCCTTCACGATCCCCACGGGCTCGATGCAGCCGACGCTGAATGGCATCCTCGGTTTCCCGACGAAAGAGGAGCCGCCGAATCCGCTGATCCGCCTCGCCCACACGGGGCTGCTCGGGCGCACTTGGGTGAATACGGTGGCGCGCGAGGCCGAGGAAGTGCAGACAGTCCAGACGGTGAAACGCTGGGTGCTTTTCGAATACACGCTGGTGACGACGGACAAGAACAGCTACCTGATCCACGCGCCGCAGCGGACGCTGGAGGATTTCTTTTTCGTCTTCCGCGGGGCGCGATTTGAAAAGGGGCAGCCGATCGCGCGGGGCTACGTGGACACCGGCGATCACGTGTTCGTGGACAAGTTCAGCTTCCATTTTCGCAAGCCGATCCGCGGCGAGGTCTTCGTCTTCAACACGCAGAAAGTGCCGACCGGCGAGAACCGCGTGCGTCCGGAAGGGCCGTCGCAATTTTACATCAAGCGACTGGTCGGCCTGCCCAACGATGAGCTGCGAATCGATCGCCCGAACATCTTCGTGAACGGCCAACTCGCGCAGGAGAAGAGCATCCAGCGCGTGATGTCGGCGCAGGATGGTTATCGCGGTTACGCGTTTGGGTTCCCGAACTTCCTCATGCCGATCCTGCGCGCGCCGGACGATGCCTACACGGTGCCGCCGAAGTATTACTTCGCGCTGGGCGACAATAGCTATCACAGCTCGGACAGCCGCGACTGGGGTCCGGTGCCGCAGCAGAATTTGATGGGCCGCGGCGTATTCGTCTACTGGCCCTTCGGCGGGCACTGGGGTGTGATTCGCTAGGCTTGGGAGCTGGCGCGGGGAAAATTTTGTAACGCCCTTGTAAAGAGACATGACAGTGCCCAGCACCGCTCCTACTACTGTTCGCGTGTCCTTTCGCTGCTCCTAACCATGGCTCGTCGCGCCAGCTCTTCCGCGCATCCCATGTGGATGCTCCTGACCGCGGCGCTCGTGATCGCGGCGATCGCCGGTGGCTATTTGCTTTTCGGGAAGGCGAGCGATCCCTACCGCACGCTCTCGCCGCTGCCGGTGCCGGACTATTTGCAAAACTCGAACAGCCTCCGCGGCAACGTTTACAAGATCGAGGGCACGGTCTCGCAATCGCTGCAGTGGTCGGCGACGGGCGGGCGGCTCTTCTCGGTGGAAGTCGGCAGCGAGGTGCTGCCAGTGCTGGTGCCTCCGGATTTCAATGCCGTGAACATCGAGCGCGGCCAGCGATTTAGTTTCAAGATCGAGGTGGGTGATCGTGGCATTCTCAAGGCTTTGGATGTAAAGAAGTCCTAGTTTCCTATGAAAACGTCCCCCCTTCTTTTCACGGCCTGCGGAATTCTCTGCGGCGGAAGTCTCAGCCTCGCCCAAGTCCCCGACGCGCCGAGCCCGGCACCCGCGGCGACGACGACCACGGCGCCCCAGGCCAAGCCGGCGAGCGGCGGGCAGAAAGGCGGCTTCCTCGGCAAGGACGTGCCCGCGTTCGATCCCGGTTCGGAGACGCTGACGTGGGACGGCAAGAGCTGGAACGTGAACAACAACCGGATTTTTCAAGCTCGGTTTGAGAAGTATCTCAACGCGCCCGAGGAGACGGCGACGACTGACCGGCAATATCAGGCGGTCATCGCGCAGATTCTCAACCTGCTCGCGCCGGCCAACGCCTCCGGGCAGAACATCGACGCCGCTTTCCGCCTGCTCCCACGCGGATCGAGTTACGAAATCGATGCGCGGCTCTGCGACTCGCTGGCCGACGCCGTCTACAGCGCGTGGAAGGCGCAGCGTTCGCAGGATCGTCTCGTGGCCGCCAATACCGCGCTCGATACCGAGCGCAACCAGCAATACTGGAACGCCGAGCACGCCTCCGCCGGCGACATGGCCCGCGCCGCGGCACCCGCTCCGACGCAGGGGCGTGGTGGTCAAAACAGCGGCTCACAGCCCACGGCCAATCAAAGCTTCGAGGACAACATGAAGCAGGCGAAGCACACCAAGCGCATCGCCGAGATCGAAGCCCAGATCAAAGCCAACCAGGTGAAGCGCGAGCTCTCGTCGATCCAGGCCAAGGTTGAGTTCCAGGCGCTCATCCTGCAGCTCTTCATGCAGCGCCGTTTCCAGCACGTGCTCATGGCCACGCGCTTCTATCGCTCGGTCTTCACCGATGGCGACACCAAGCTGAACGTCGGCAAAGACACCAAGGATCTCTTTGAAAAAACCGCCGGCATGCCGCCGACCGTCGGCACGCTCGATTCCATGGCCAATGAAGCGCTGCGCGACGTGCGCGAAGGCGTGCAGGCTTACACTTTTCTGCTCCAGAAAAACGAACTCGAGAGCGCCACGAAGCGGCTCGCCGAGGCCTTCACCGTCGGCGAATACGTGCCGGAAATCCGCACGCTGCCGCGCGACAAAAAGCGGCAGGCCCTGGAGTTCACGCAGAAGACCAACCAGCTCATCTCCGCGATCGAGGTGAAGGACTTCGCGCTCGCCGAGCAGGTCGTCGGTGACCTCGGCAAGATCGCCAAGGATTTCGACAACTCGAAGCCGATGGCCATGATCGAGACCTCGAAGACGGTGGCCCAGATGCACCTCGCCAAGGCCCGCAACGCCGCGCTGAGCGGGGACAAGGCGACGCTCGAAACCGAACTCACCGCCGCCACCGAACTCTGGCCGCGCAATCCCGCGCTCAAGGAAATCTCCGGCATGATTTTCTCGCAAGGCGATGTCCTCCAAAAGGCGCTCCTCGATTTCGACCAGCTCCTGAGCCAGAAAAACCACCGGCAGATTTTCGACGACAAGGCGCGCTTCATCGCCGCTACGGCGCAATATCCCGACCGGCAAAAGCAGCTCAACGGCGTGCTTGACAGCATCCAGGCGATCGAGATCGCGATCATGCAGGCCAATGCGATGGCCCAGCAGAGTAATTTCGCGGGAGCGTGGGAGAGCGTGGAAAAGATTTCGGCGCAATATCCGGACGACAACAAGCTGAGCCAGACCCGCGCCAATCTGACAACGCAGGCCGCAGATTTCGTGCGCACCTTGCGCAGCGCGCAGGATCTCGAGAAGAAGGAGCAGGTCGGCTCCAGCCTCGCGTGGTATCTGAAGGCTCGGAAACTTTATCCCGGCAGCGAGTTTGCCGGTGATGGCGTGGATCGTTTGGTGAAAAAGATCCTGCCGGACAGCTAGGAATTTTATCGGCGGCGGCGGTTCGTCCCTACGCAGAATCGCGCGGGCGGGTATTTGCTCTTGTGAAATCCGACCCGGTCATTATTTCTTCCTGCCAATGAATGCGCCCACCGAGGGAGAGTCGCCGCTTCGGGATGGAACCAGCAGCAGTGCCAGCCGAGTCCCCAAGCAGCTTTCCGATCTGCAGAAAACCATCACCATGGCGCAGATCGCCAAAGCCGCGGGTGTATCACAGGGTGCCATCTCTTCGCTGCTCAATGACCGCGACTACGGCATCCGCGTGAGCGAGCGGACGCGCGAGCGGGTCTTCAAGGTCTGCCGCGAGATGGGTTACATCCCCAACGATTTGCGCGCCGTCGTCCGCATGTATCCGGAGCTGGGCGATTTTTGCCTCCTGCTCGGCAACGGCGCGACTGGCGGATTGCGCGATCCTTTTGCCCACCGACTCGCGGTCGCGGCCATGGAGGCGATCCCCGATCCGTCACACCCACTGAGTCTCGCGCTTTACGACGAAAGCCGCGACTACTCCGCGCAACAGGAACTCCCCCACCCGATCAGCGCCGGCACCTTTTCGAAGTTCCTTTTCCACGGCCATCCGAACCCTTCGCTGATCGACATCCTGGCCCGCCGGGGGCTTCCCTTGGTCAGCCTCGGTTACGATGCGGCCCATCCCGGTGTGACCAGTTTCCTCGCCGATTACGCCTCCGCTTCGCTCGCCGCGATCGAGCATCTGGTGGAACTGGGGCACCAGCATTTCGGGATTATTTCGGGCTCCTTTGGCTCCACCCACCCGAAGGTTCTCGAGCTGAATCACGGGGTCAGTCAGGCGTGCGAAAGGTTTCACCTGCCCATCGAAGCCCAGCACATCGCGTATGGCGATTTGTCCGAATCCGCCGGGCAGACGGCGCTCGACGAAATCTTCTCCCACCAACCCGCGCCCACGGCCATTTTCGCCATGAGCGACAGCGCGGCCATCGGCGCCCTGAACCGCGCCCAGGCCCGTGGCATCAAGGTTCCCGGCGAATTGAGCATCGTCGGCTGCTCGGACGACGCCGGCGCGTCCTCCAGCTACCCGCGCCTCACCACCGTGCATCTTCCGGCGGAGGAAATGGCCCAAGCGGGCATCAAGGAGATCGATCGCCTCGTGCGGGAAGGTGCGGCGGATGCCCCACGGAAAACCTCGCTGCCCGTCCGTCTCGTCCGGCGGGATTCGACCGGCGCCTGCCTTGTGCAAAAAGTTTAATCAGACCGGATTTGCCCCTTGACGCTATGGGGGCAGATCACCGAGAAATTCGCCCCCTCATGAAAATTAGTTTTTATATCTCTGTGGCCGCAGCCGGGCTCAGCCTTCTGCTGAGCATCATCATCTTCGCGGTCGGTAACTCCAATCAAAGTCTCCAGGCCGAGATTCAAAAGCAGCAGCTCGAACTGCAGAAGCAGCAGGAGCAGATCAGCACGGGCAACCAGATCAGTCAGCAGGTCGGCCCGAACCTCCTGCGCGACATGGCCGTCGTTTCCTTGAAGAACGACAAGATGAAGGCCCTGCTCGGCAAACATGGCTACAACGTCCAGCAGGCCACGCCCGCCCCGGGGGGCCCGACTGTTCCCGGTGGCGCCGCCGCCCCGGCTCCCGCTCCCGGCGTTCCTGCCGCTCCATCCGCTGACGCTCCCGGCCTTCGCTAAATCTACCCCATGAGCTCACAACCCGATTACAATTTCGACGAGACCGCCGCACCCGCGGCTTCCGGATTCTCCTTGCACCTCCCCTTCGCGCTCCTCTCTGCGGCGCTGGCCGTGGTGCTGGTCAACCAGACCGTCAACACCTTCAAGCAGCGCACCGCGCTTCGCGAAGGCAAGGCCCAGCTTATCGACGCTTTCAAGAATCGTGAACCGCTTGTAAAGCAATCCGCCGATTTGCAGAAGAAGCTCCAGGATCTCGTTCTCGATCTCCTCCTGCTGGCCAAGACTGACGAAGAGGCCAAGGCCATCATCGGCAAATACAACATCCAGCAGAACCTGCCCCCTGCGGGCGGCGAGGTTCCGGCCCCGGCTCCTGCGCCTTGATTTAACAACCACCTTTCGTCCCAGCGGATGAATCAAAAGCCCGGCCGCGAGGCCGGGCTTTTCTTTTTCCGCGACGGCGAAAGGCTATACTCCGCTCGTGCCGTCCACGCTTCCAGGCTCCGCCCGCCACATCGTCCAGCGCTTGCAGGACGCCGGGCACACCGCGCTCTTTGCCGGTGGCTGCGTGCGCGACCGGCTCATGGGCGTGGAGCCGCACGACTACGACATCGCCACCAGCGCGCGGCCCGAGCAGGTGCAGAAACTCTTTCCGCGCACCGTCGCCGTCGGCGCACACTTCGGCGTCATCGTCGTCCTGTGGGATGGCTTCGAATTCCAGGTCGCCACCTTCCGCAACGACGGCCAGTACATCGACGGGCGCCACCCGGAGACGGTCCGCTTTGCCTCGCCGGAGGAGGACGCCGCGCGGCGCGACTTCACGGTGAATGGCCTCTTCTACGACCCCATCGTCGAGCGGCTCATCGATTACGTCGGCGGCCAGCGCGACCTCGCGGCCAAGCTCCTCCGCGCCATCGGTAATCCCTACGACCGCTTCCGCGAAGACCGGCTGCGCATGATGCGCGCCGCGCGTTTCGCCACCACACTCGGCTTTGATCTCGATCCGCAGACGTGGCGAGCGGTGTGTGAAAACGCGCCGCACATCCACGAAGTCAGCGCCGAGCGCATCCGCGAGGAACTCATGAAAATCCTGCTCTCACCGCGGCGCGTGCGCGGCTTCGATCTGCTCGATGAAAGCGGACTGCTCCGCGAAATCCTGCCCGAGATCGAGACGCTCAAGGGCTGCGAACAGCCGCCGCAGTTTCATCCCGAGGGCGACGTCTTCGTGCACACGCGGCTCATGCTGCAGCTTCTTCCCGCCGAAGTCTCCGGGCCGCTTGTGCTCGCCGTGCTCTTCCACGACCTCGGCAAACCGCCCACCTTCGCCGTCGATGCCGACGGCCGCATCCGCTTCAACGGCCACGAAAAGATCAGCGCCGAGATGACCGAGGTGATCATGACGCGCCTGCGCTTTTCGCGCGCCGAGATCGACGCCACGGTCGCGCAGGTCTCCAATCACATGGTCTTCAAGGACGTCCAGCAGATGCGCGTCGCCAAGCTCAAGCGCTTCCTCGCCCGCCCGCACATGGACGACGAACTGGAACTGCACCGCGTCGATTGCACGAGCAGCCACGGGATGCTCGACAACTACGTCTTCCTCAACGCCAAGCGCGGTGAATTCGCCAACGAACCGCTCATCCCGCCCCCGCTCATCACTGGCCGCGACCTCATCCAGCTCGGCCTCGAGCCCAGCCCGCGCTTTGCCGAAATCCTCGAAGCCGTGGAGAACCGCCAGCTCGAAGGCACCCTCGCCAACCGCGAGGAAGCGCTGGCTTGGGTGAAAGCGGAGTGGCCACCCGCATCGACGTAGCGACGGGCGGAATTGAG
>JBBQYR010000045.1:0-29438 GCA_038208565.1 Chthoniobacterales bacterium | reverse complement strand
ATTTACCCGTCCGCGCAGCGCACTGGCGCTCGATGTCGCGCGGGTGGAATGGGCACGCGTGATCGCTTTCGATGCGGCGGAGAAGCCCGTGCTCACGGCGAAGCAGATCGCCCGCACCCCTGCGGATCGGCTCCGCCTCGGTCTGCAGCCGTACCTCGTCCTGCTCGAGCTCGCGCATCCGGTGGATGACTTCATGCGCACGCTCAAGCGCACCGCGATCGCCGCGGTGAGCAACGCCGTCGCCGCCACCCACACCCGCTCGCGCAAGATCGTGACCGTCCGCCGGAGCCGCACGCCGATCTACCTCGCCGTGCATCGCGTGAACTTCTCCGTCTACTACAAGCGCCTCGACCCCGAGGCCTATCGCCTCCTGCTCGCCCTGCGCGATGGGGCGACGTTGGAGGACGCCTGCGGGCTGGCCTTCGCGGAGTCGAAAGAGCGGCCCGAGCAGAGTGCAGCGCGGCTCCAGGAGTGGTTCGCGCGCTGGATGGAGTTCGGCTGGTTCTGCCGGTAGTCCAGGGAGCGCACCCTTCCCGGGTGCGGGTCGTGGCGTCCCACCACGACGAACTTTCCTCGACGTGCCATCAGGCAAGAGCTCCGCGCGGGCTGACCTCCGCTGAAGTTCGTTTCGGCGAGACGCCGAAACCGGCGCCCGGGACGGGTGCGCTCCCCGGAACTCGCCGCGACCCGTCCCCGGAATCCAGCGCCACACGCCACTAGAAAAGCCGGCGCCTCTCTGCCACAATCACCGGCATGGCAGGCGACCCCCTCTTCCCCGACGACCCCGCGATCTACGAACTCCAGACCCGCGCGAAGGGTCCTGCGGGCGCGCTACCCCTCACCGACGAACTCCTCCGCACCAGCCCCAGCGGCGATCTCTTCGGCCTCACGCAGAATGTCGGCATGGGCTGGGAACCCGCGCGCAGCAATGATCGCGCGTTCCTCATCCTCAGCACCGCGGGCGGACTCCGCGCGCCCGATGGCAAGCCGATCGCCCTCGGCTACCACACGGGGCATTGGGAAATCACCGTGCAAGTCGAGGCCGCGGCGCGGGCCTTTCGGGCGCTCGGTGCGGTGCCTTTTGCCGGGGCGGTGAGCGACCCGTGCGATGGCCGCACGCAGGGCACCACGGGCATGTTCGATTCCCTGCCCTACCGCAACGACGCCGCGATCGTCCTCCGCCGCCTCATCCGGTCCCTGCCGAAACGCCACGGCGTGCTCGGCATCGCCACGTGCGACAAGGGCCTGCCCGCGATGATGATGGCCCTCGCCGGCACCGCGCACTTGCCGAGCGTCATCGTGCCCGGCGGCGTCACGCTCCCGCCGACCAATGGCGAAGACGCCGGCAAGGTCCAGACCATCGGCGCCCGCTACTCGCGCGGTATGCTCACCTTGAAAGAGGCCGCCGAACTCGGGTGCCGCGCGTGCGCTTCGCCCGGGGGCGGGTGCCAATTCCTCGGCACCGCGGCCACCAGCCAGGTCGTCGCCGAAGCCCTCGGCATGGCGCTTCCCCACAGCGCCCTAGCCCCGAGCGGCAGTGCGGTGTGGCGGGAAGTCGCGACCCGCAGTGCGCAGGCCGTCGCCCGGCTGGCCGCGCAAGAGATTCCCCTGCGCCAGATCCTCACCCCCGGCGCGATCCGCAATGCCATGACCGTCCACGCGGCCTTCGGCGGCAGCACCAATCTCCTGCTCCACATCCCCGCCATCGCCCACGCCGCCGGGCTCCCGCGCCCCACGGTCGCCGATTGGACCGCCATCAACCGCGCCACCCCGCGCCTCGTGGATGTCCTCCCCAACGGCCCCATCGGCCACCCCACCATCCGCGCCTACCTCGCGGGCGGCGTCCCGGAGGTCATGGTCCACCTCGACTCCCTCGGGCTGCTCGATACCAGCGTGCTCACCGCGACCGGCTTCACCCTCCGCGAGAACCTCGCCTACTGGCTGGCCAGCGAGCGGCGGCACAAGTTCCGCGACCTGCTCTTCTCCAGCGATGCGGTGAAGAGCGAGGACGTGATCATGGCACCCGCCCTTGCCCGGCGGCGTGGACTCACCGGCACGCTCGCCTTCCCCGTGGGCAATCTCGCGCCCGAGGGCTCCGTCATCAAAGCCACCTCCATCGACCCGAGCGTGGTCGATGCCGATGGCGTCTTCCGGCACGTCGGCCCGGCGCGCGTCTTCACCAGCGAGCGCGCCGCCATCGCTGCCATTCGCGCGGGTCTCATCCGGCAGGGCGATGTCATGGTCCTCTGCGGCATCGGCCCCATGGGCACGGGCATGGAGGAAACCTACCAGATCACCAGTGCGCTCAAGGCGCTCCCCTTTGGCTCGCGGGTGGCCCTGCTCACCGATGCGCGCTTTTCCGGCGTGAGCACCGGGGCGTGCGTGGGGCACATCGGCCCGGAAGCCCTCGCCGGCGGCCCCATCGGCCGGGTGCAGGAGGACGATCTCATCCTCGTGGAAGTGGATTGCCTGAAGATGACCGGGCGGGTGGATTTCCTCGGGCCGCACGGGCACACCGTCGGGCCGGAGGAAGCCGACCACTTGCTCCACGAGCGGGAGCCAAATCCCGACCTCGCCCCGCACCCCGACCTCCCCGACGACACCCGGCTGTGGGCCGCGATGCAGAACGCCAGCGGAGGGACCTGGGGCGGGTGCGTGTATGATGTCGAGACGCTCCTCGGCACCCTGGGGAGACACTGAGCCGACCCCGGCATCAGTCGCTCACTGACCCGGCATCAGCCGCTCGCTGACCCGGCGGGGCACGCGGGTGATGATGGAGTGCGGGGCGGAGCCCCTCCCACACGGTCATCCTGAGCGAAGCCGAAGGACCTCTGATCTCCAGCCTCGGCATCTCCCGCCGCGCGGCATCTGAGAGCCGTCCTGGTGAGGATAGTCAGAGGCCAGAGGTCCTTCGGCTTCGCTCAGGATGACATTGGTTTCATTCCCACCCAAACCGGTGGCTCGCACCTCTCTTTGCCCGGCCCGCGCTCCAAGAGTGTGGGTTCACTCCCACCCAAACCGGTGGCTCGCGGACCTGATCGATGGGTTCGTGCCCGACCTTGCCCCGATCGCTGCGATGACCCGCCCGCTGCCTACCGCGGGGTGGTGTTGAAGTAGATCTTCAGGTTCTTGGTCGCGCGGCCGGCGGCGATGATGTCGAGCTTCCCATCGCCATCGAGGTCGGTGAGCTGGAGGTCCTCGCAGGCCATACCGTCGGGGTCGATGACGGTCTCGCGCCACTTTTCCCCCTGAGCGTCGAGGGGTGTCCAGACGGCGACGCCGGTGGGGCTGCCCACGGTCCCGATCTTGCCCCGCCAGCCGACGACGATCTGGTCGCTGGCGCTGACGCCGGGGAGCCCGCCGAGGAGGTTGCCGCAGGCGAGGGCGTGGCCTTCCACGAGCCGGTCGGTGAGGACGCGGCGGACGAGGGGCGTGGGCTGGGCCTTGGTCTTGCCGGGGACGTAAACGACGAGGGCGTTGCCGTGCATGGGCTCGACGGTGGTGATGAATTGGGCGCCGGTGAGGAGGGAGCCGACGCGGACTTCGCCGACGCCGGGGGGCTTCTCGCCGGCGATGGGCGGGACGGTGCGCTCCCACTTGCCGCCGGTGCGGCGCAGGGAGACGAGGCCCTCCTTCCCACCGAGCAGGAGGCTATCGGAGACGCCGGCGAGGCTGGGCCCGGCGAGGCTGAGGCGGACGAAGTTGTGGCTGGCGTGGAGGGATTCGTCCACGACTTCGCTCTTCCATGGGACGCTCTCGTAAGCGCCTCCGGCGGGCGGGTGGTAGAGGAGGACTTTGACGGGGGCGCCTTCGCCGGCCTTGTTGCCGCGGCCGTGGAGGGGCTGGACGAGGAGGCCCCACTGGGCGACGGGCTTGCCGCCCTTGGCCGCCGGGGCACCGGTGTCCACTTTCACCCAGCGCATACGGTGGGTGGTGGGCTCGACTTCGGGGAACTTGATGGCTTTCCACGGCTGGGTGCGGTCGGCAGGGGCCACGAGGTAGAAGACGGCCCCGCTCTTCTCGGTGTCGCCGGGATTCCACTCGGCGCCGACAGCGATCTCGGCCTTGCCATCGCCATCGATGTCCTGCGCGGCGATGCAGACGTTGTCCTTCTCGGTGAGGTTTTCGGCGATGACGTGGCGGGTCCACGCCGCGGGGTCGGTGGCCTTGTCCTTGCCGGGGTTGCGATACCAGAGGATCTGCCGCTTGTCGGCGAGGAGGACGTCGGTGGCCTTGTCGCCATCCACGTCGGCGAGGGCGAGGCCGTAGCCGATCTGGACCTTGGCGTCGAGGGTGACGCCGCGGAACTGGGGCACGGGCGGCTCGGCAGCGAGGGCCGCGATGGAGGTGGCGAGGAACGGGAGGAGGGCGAGGAGTTTCATGGGAGATGGGGTTTTTCCGCAGAGGCGCAGGACGCGGAGGAGGAAGCGTGGCTTTTCTCCCCCTCCGCGCCTTCGCGGCGAATCGTGGGCTGGGCTAGGACTTGGAGAGTTCGTCGGCGATGGCGACGAGCTTTTCGCGGACGCCGGGGACGAAGGAGCGAGGGCGGTGGACGGCGCAGAGGCTGAGGCCATTGCGCTCGAAGAAGCTGACGGAGTAGCGCTCGCCGTAGAGGGTGAAGTGCTTGAGCTCGCCGATCGGGAGACGGCCCGCGGCTTCCCCGACGCGCGGGGCGAGGCCGAGGAGGGCGGCGAGGTCGAAGCCCTCGGGGAGCTGTCCACCGGTGCAAGCCTGGTCGCGGGTGGCGATGACGCAGGCGTGGACGCCGGGGAGTTGGGCGGCGAGGCGGCTGATCTTGGTGAGATCGAGCGCTTCCTCGGTCATGAAGATGGCCTGCAGGGCGTCCTGATCGAACCGGCGCAGCGGCAGACCCGGAGGCGGGAGCACCTCGGTCTCGACGACTTCGCCGAACTTGGGGATGCTGAGAAGCGGGGCGATGGAGATCGGAACCTCGGGGGTGGACTCGGCGGCGGGGGCGCTCTGCGGCGTGGCGGCGGGGAGCGCTTCGTCGGGAGCGAACGGCTGCTCGGTGGCCTCTTCGCTGGGCACCTCGGGCGTCGGAACGAGCGCCGGGATGCCGGAATCCGAGGGGCCGCCGGGAGCGAGGTCCGCGACGAGAGTGATGGACCGCAAGGCCGCTGGCGGGAAGATGGGGGGCGGGAGATCGGTTTCGGCGGGGCTCGCCGGCATCGGCTCAAACGGGATGGGCTCGACGGCGCCCGGCAGGCTGGCCTCCGGTTCGGCAGGGACTTCCAAAGGCGCCAGCTCGGCCGCGACCGGCGGGGCGGTGTCCAGCACCACATCGACAAACGACGGCGGCGGTGGCGGCAGCTCGAACGGCGTTTTGGAGGCCTCGAGGCTCGGCGCCGCCGACTCGATCGGCTCCCCGGCAACGGCCGTCGCCGGCGCCCGATCGGCTTCGTCTTTCTCGTCCTCGGGAACCAGCGCCCGGGAGAAATCGATGCTGATAATCCGGGGCCGTTCCACAGCATCAGCGGGCGTCGACTCGGTCGGAGCTGCGGCTTCGAGGGAGGGTTCGGAGGGCGGAGTCATGGGCGGTGCCGAGGACTCCATTGGGCCGTTATTCACCGTCGTATCGACCACCTGCAGCCCGGCATTCTCTGAAGGGGGCGAGATGAACCCACTCCCCTCACGCTGCGTAATATCATTCTCAGAAGCCTCGCTACCAGCAGCTTGCAGATTCGATGCTGAAGACGATCCAATCTCTTCCGGGCTCGGCTTGAAGGCGAAGATCGGCGGCGGCAGGACCATGAAGGGCCGAATCATCGGCGGCTGAATGGTCACGGTCGGGGCGGCCGACAGGGCATCCGTGGCCGGGGCCGCAGGCGGCTCGAGCTCGGACTGTTCCACAGGCTCTTCCTTGGACTCGGTTTCAGCCACGACTTCCGCCTTCTGGGCGTCCGCCACGACGTCTTCGTCGAGGGAAGAAACGAGCGGCGTTTCGGCTACTGGACCATTCGAGGCCGGAGCCTCGGCCAGCGGGACAAAGGCGAGCGGTCCGCCGAAATCGACAACCTTCTCCCCCACCACCTCGGCCGCCGGGATGGCCGTCGGAGCCGCGACCAGACCCTCTGGCGTCTCTCCAGCAAGGCCGTTCGCCGGAATGGTGACGGGCACCGCAGTCGGGGCGTCAGGCATTTCCTCCGCCGCCACCGTGGCCGTCGGGATCGCAGCGGGCGCAGCCGCCAGACCAGCCGGCTTTTCCGCCTGCAGTGGGGCGGGAGGAATCGAAGTGAGGGCCGAGGCGAGATCGATCCCTTTGTCCTCGGCAGCCTCCGAAGGAGGCATCGGCGGGGTTTCGGGATCGGGCGCGACAACCGGGGGCGGCGGGGCGAATTGCTGGAAGGCAGGGAGATCGAGGGGCACGGGAGTGGCAGGCGGTTCGACGGGCTCGGGCTCGACCGGGGATAGTTCGGCGGCCGGGGCGACCGGTTCTTCGGGAATCTGAGGGAGGGGCGGGATCGTGGCCGCGGACGGGTGAATGGCCGCGGGCTCCATGGGAGGCGTGAGCCGGACGCCGGGTTCGGCCGGGGCGAGGACTTGGGCAGGCGGACCGTCCTTGGGAGCCGGATCGGGCGATTGATTGGGCAGGTTCTGGAAGACTTCCTCCAGAGGGATCGGGACCTTTACCCCCATGCGGGCGAAGAAATACTTCTGGTAGTAGATGGGCAGCGCCGCGACGAAGCGGACGGCGCTGATCTCGACGTGCCCCTTGACCAACTGCCGATCGATCGGCGCGAAAGGCAGGGTGATCCGCACGCTGTCGGGCACCATGGGCATGTCGCCGATGATGATTTCCCGGGGGCACTGGCGCAAGAGGGCGGCGAGGCTGAGCTGGATGCGCTCTCCGCCGAGTTCGGCCGGTTCTTCGACCTCCAGAGGCGGCGCATCGAAGTCCAAGGCCGGGACCGTCTCGGCCGCAGGTGCGGGCGCAGGCACGGCGATGGGCGCCGGAGTGGGGCTGGCCGGAATCTCCAACGGGATGAGCGTCGAGGGCGGCCCGGCGTTGCTCACGAGACTCGGCGCGGGTTCTTCGGCTTCGATTTCAGGCGACGCTTGGACGACTTCGACCGGGGCCGGCACGGGGTCCACAGGAGTCACCGCGGGCTCTTCGGCTTTGATTTCGGCGGTAGCCTGAACGGTCTCGATTGGCGTCGGCGCGGAATCCACAGGGGTCGGCGCGGGCTGAGGAGCAGGGTCAGGCGCGACTTCGGCCACGGATGCCGGGGGCGGAGGGAGAATTGGGGGAACTTCCGCCGCGGGAGCTTCCGCCGTGGCGGCAGGCTGCGGGGCGGGCTCGGCAGCCGCTGGCTTCAGTTCGATGTGCGGCTCCGCATCGACCGTGACGGGCTGGATGTTGGTCGTCTCAGGCTTGAGTTCGACCAAGGAGTCCGGCTCAAAGCGCAAAATCTGCGGAGCCTCGGCGGCTGGCTGGAGAGTCTCCGGGGAAACCGGCGCCGCTTGCTCCGCGAGCTCGGATGGCGGAGCGGGCAAAGTCATCGCCTCGGCAGTCGCCGGCCCCACCGGACGAGGCGCACGCTCAATTCCCCCACCCTGCGGACGCGAACGCAGCAGGCCGATTTGCTCCACGAGCTTCTGCAGCGGCAGACGAATCTCGGTGTCCTCGTCGGGCGTGACGTCCTTGACGAAGATATCCGGGATGAGCTGCGCGATGCGGGAAAGCGGGACGGCCGCCCGGCCGCGGGCGATGTCGGAAGAAAGGTCGTTGATGCTGAAGCGCAGCTCGCGCTTCGGATCGTGCGTCCCGGACTTGAGATACGGGGTCGGGATGCGGGAAAGCACGTCGCCCAGCGTGAGGGTGATCACCTCGGGCGGCGGCGGGCTCGCCATCGCACCTGGTTTACGCACGCCGGAATGGGCCACGGACTTGGCCGGCGGCGTGAGCGGCGTGACCCCACGCGGCACGAAACTCTTGGGGTGCAGGAATGCCGAGGGGTCGGCTTTTGTCGGCGGACCACTACGCCCCGCCGTATCAGAGCGCTTTACCGGGTCATCGGTCCGTGGTCCGGTTTCGTCGGTCTGGTCCTCTGCGGGCGGGGATTTCGATTTGAATAGATGATCGAATAATCCCATGAAGGCGTTAGTGATCTTCTGCGGTGGTCCGCAGAATCTCCTCCAACGTCGTAATACCCTCGCGGGCTTTGTCAATCCCGACCATGCGCAAGGTCTTCATTCCTTCGCTCACCGCCTGGTTCTTGATCACCGCCGCGGAGGCGCGTTTGACGATCAAACGACGGATCGTTTCCGAAACCGGGAGCACTTCGATGATGGCCGCCCGGCCCATGTAACCGCGGCGCTTACAGCGGTCGCAGCCGACGCCTTGGTAGAAGGTGGTGCCGTCGTCCTGGATATCGAGCTTGGCGAGCAGTTCGGGCTCGGGGGCGAACTCCTCGCGGCAGTTTGGGCAGACGCGGCGGACGAGACGTTGCGCGCAGGTGAGCAGGAGCGATGACGAAATCAGGAAGGGCTCGATGCCCATGTCGTCGAGACGCGTGATGGCGCCGGCGGCGTCGTTGGTGTGAAGCGTGGAGAGCACCTGGTGACCGGTGAGCGCCGCTTTCACGGCGATGTCCGCGGTTTCGTTGTCACGAATTTCACCGATCATGACGATGTCCGGATCTTGACGGAGAATAGAGCGCAGGGCGTCGGCAAAGCTCAGGCCGATGTCCGCTTTCACCGCGACTTGGTTAATGCCTTGGAGCTGGTATTCGATCGGGTCCTCGACGGTGACAATGTTGTATTCGGGGCTGTTGAGTTCGCTCAGCACGGAATACAGCGTGGTCGTTTTACCGGAACCAGTCGGGCCGGTGACGAGGATCATCCCGTGCGGCGCATCGACGGCCTTTTTGAAGACGCCGAGCGTGTAGTCGTCCATGCCGAGCTGGTCGATCGAGCCGGAGAGAGCGCCCTTGTCGAGCAGACGGATCACGATCTTCTCGCCGTAAACCGTCGGGAGAATGGAGATACGCAGATCGACTTCCTTGCCCGAGACGCGGATGCGGAAACGGCCATCCTGCGGGAGGCGGCGCTCGGCGATGTCGAGGCCGGCGAGGATCTTGATGCGCGAGGCGATCGGGAGCTGCAGAGCCTTGGGTGGCGAACTGGCTTCGATGAGTGAACCGTCCACGCGGTAGCGGAGCTTGAACTGCTTCTCGAACGGCTCGAGGTGAATATCCGAGGCCTTCTCCTTGAGCGCCTGCACGAGGATCAGGTTCACGATCTTGACCACCGGCGCGTCCTCGCTCTCCACCGCGAGACGATCGAGATCGATCTCCTCGCGATTCACCTTCACTTCCTCGACGTTGGCCGCGTCGTTGGCCGCGTCCTTCAGCACCTGATCCATCTGCGAACTGGCGCTGCCCACGCCGCTCAGCGCTTCGGTGACCGAGCGCTCGGTCGTGATCATCGGTATGATCTCGAGCTTCGTGCACTGCCGCAGATCGTCGAGCGCGAGCACATTCAGCGGGTCCGCCATCGCCACAAAGAGCTTGTTCCCGAGCTTGCAGACTGGCGCGAGCTTGTACTGCCGCGCCATGTCCTTCGGCACGAGGTCGGCGATGTCCTCCGGGACGCGGACCTTGGAAAGATTGATCGGCGGCACGTCGAGGCAGCGCCCCATGGAGATGACCATGTCCTGCTCGGTGACGTACTGTTTGTCAGTCAGCAGCTTGAGCAGACGGCCACCCTGCTTTTTCTGCAGGTCCATCGCTTCCGCGAGCTGGCTGGGGAGAAGGAGGCCGTCCTCGATGAGGACATCCGCGATGCGTTCGCCGAAGGATTTAATGCTCATTTTTCCAACCGGTAAGTTTCGCCGAGCACCTTGAACATCGCCTGCGGGGAGACGAGGTGCCATTGCACGTTGTAATCGAGGAGTTGCTGGACGGCTTCCTTGCCCAGCGAATCAAAGGGATTGACCGTTGCGATCATGACCGTGCGGCTGAGGATATCGAACGGCACCATGAGCCGCCCGATGGTCAGGCTTTCCGGCAGCATCTTCACGATCGAGCGATCCACGTCGTAGTATTCGAGCGGGATGTAAGCAAACTTCGAGCGGTCGAGAATGCCGGCAAGCAGGACATCGAGCTCGATCGCCCCGCGGCGGCAGATCTCGTCGATCAGCGAAGCTCCGAGCACGTTGGGCGCGAGGTTTTTGTTCTTCTTCGTCACGCGCTCCAGGGCCGAACTCGCCACTTCCTCGGTCACGAGCCGATGCTGAATCAGGAACTTGGCCAGAGGCTCGTTGCCGTCGTCGGTCAGGGAAAGATTGATCTGGTCCGCACTCGCGAGCCGCATCCCGCTGCCGCCATCTGGCCGCAACGTCGCAGCAGTCGTCATCAACGTGCCGCCATCGGAAAGCACCGCACGAAAATCGAGATCGATCCCCCCCCCCAGCGAACCGCTTGGAGCTGCCACCGATGAAGCCGTCGGCGTCGCCGATGGCGGCTTCAATTGCCCGCTCTTCATCAGCTTCTCCTCCACCTCGCCGAGCGCCGCCATCACTTCGGCGTTATTCGAGTCCTTCTGCAGGATGCCCTCATACTCCAGCATCGCCGCGGAATACTGCCCGAGTTCCACGTAGGTATCACCCAACCGGCGCGCCACGGTCAGCGCTTCGGCTTGCTTGCCCACGCGCTGATAGGCGTCCTTGAGAATGTCCAACGACTGGCAATCCTGGGGATTGGCCTGCGTGATGACCTCGAACATCTCGATGGTCTGGAGAATCTGCTCCTGCTCTTCGGAGGAAAGCGTGGGCGGATGGGCGGCGGCGATCGACATAGGCTCACATTGGTTAAGCTAATACCGTGCCGCTCTGGAGGAGCTGGCCAAATTTGAGAATAGGAAAGCGCGGAAAAATTCGTTGCACGGCTTTGGGCGCCCGCTTATACGAGCCGCGTGAAATTTACCCAGCATTGGTGGCAACTCTAGACGGGCTTCGGCCTACGCCTCGCGCGTAGCCGGGTCGTCGCCATCTGCGCGCCGAACTTTCGCCCGATGATTCACTCCGAATCGTCGGGCTTTTTATTTTCACCCACTCCTCTCCGCTCTCACCGCCATGACTCTCCCGCCACTCAAATTCAACGCCGACGGCCTGATCCCCGCGATCGTCCAGGACGCTAAAACTCACCGCGTCCTGATGATGGCGTGGATGAACGCGACCTCGCTCGAAGCCACGCTCACCACCGGCTTCATGAACTACTGGAGCCGCTCCCGGCAGAAGTTTTGGCTCAAAGGCGAGACCAGCGGGCACACCCAAAAGGTCGTCCGCTGGGCCGCCGACTGCGATGCCGACACGCTGCTCTTTGAAGTCGAGCAAATCGGTGGCGCCTGCCACACCGGCTACGAGAGCTGCTTCTTCCAGACGTTCACCCCGGACGGAACGCCGCTGGAAATCACCGAAGACCCACTTTTCGATCCGGAGAAAACCTACCGCAGTTAGCGATTTAACAATGAGCATTGAGCATTTGAAGGCGCCCGCTGCGCGCCGGATGTCCGCTTCCCCGAGTCCGGCGCAGCCGCCATCTCCCCACATGCTAAATCCTAATCCTAAATCTTAAATGAACGTCCCCCTCCACCCCACGCTTGCCGAGTTCCATGAACTCGCGCGCCGGGGCAATACCATTCCCGTCTACACCGAACTCATCGCCGACGCCGAGTCGCCCGTCTCCGCTTTTCAAAAGATCGACGACGGCGGCTACTCGTTTCTTTTTGAGTCCGTCGAGAAGAGCGACCAAGCCGGCCGCTACTCGTTCGTGGGCGGCCAACCGCGCCTCACCTTTGAGAGCCGTGGGCGGACGATTCGCATTTCCGACAACGGCCAGGTGATCGAATTCGAGACCGATCGCGATCCGCTCCACGAGCTCGAGAACGTGATGAAGCGCTACACCGTCGTCCCCTCGCCCGCTCTCGCCGAAGCCCGCTTTGCCGGCGGCGCGGTCGGTTACCTTGGCTACGATGTCGTCCGCTTTTTCGAGCCAAGCATCCCCGCCGCGCCGCAAGACGATCTCGATGTCCCCGAGAGCTTCTTCTTCCTCGCCGAGACGCTGCTCATCTTCGATCACCGCACGCGCCGCCTGCGGATCGTCGCCAACGCCTTCGTCGAAGACCATGTCGATGCCGCTTACATGGCCGCCGCCGCGAAAATCCAGGCGCTCCTCGTCAAGCTCGCGCAACCCACGCAGCTCCCGCCGATCTTCGTCGACCGCGAACCTGAAACGATCGCGCCTCGCGCGAACACCACTCGCGAAGAATACGAGCAGATCGTGCGCGAAGGTCAGGAATACATCCGCGCCGGCGACGTCTTCCAATTCGTCCCGTCGCAGCGCTTCGAGACCGACTACACCGGCGACCCGCTCACGCTCTACCGCGCCCTGCGTTACGTGAATCCGTCGCCCTACATGTTCTGCCTGAAATTCGCGGGCGCCTTCTCGCTCGTCGGCAGCTCGCCGGAAGTCCACGTCCGCGCGATCAATGGCCGCATCGACATTCGCCCCATCGCCGGCACCCGTCGCCGCGGCAAAGACGAAGCCGAGGACGACGCCAACGCCGCCGACCTCCTCGCCGATCCGAAGGAACGCGCCGAGCACCTCATGCTCGTCGACCTCGCGCGCAACGACGTCGGCCGCGCCGCCGAATATGGAAGCGTCAAGGTCAGCGACTTCATGACCATCGAGAAATACAGCCACGTCATGCACATCGTCTCGAACGTCCACGGCACCTTGCGCGCAGGCCGTACCGCCTATGACGTCATGCGCGCGACCTTCCCCGCCGGCACCGTCAGCGGCTCGCCGAAAGTCCGCGCCATGCAGATCATCAACCAGTTCGAGAAAAGCAAACGTGGCGTCTACGCGGGTGCCGTCGGTTACTTCGGCTTCGATGGCAATAGCGACTCCTGCATCGCCCTGCGCACCGTCGTCCTCAAGGACGGCAAAGCCTATGTGCAGGCCGGCGCCGGCGTCGTCGCCGACAGCACGCCCGAAGGCGAACACCAGGAATGCGTGAACAAAGCCATGGGCATGATGGCCGCCATCGCCCGAGCCAAGGGCATTTAGCATTTAGGAATTGGTATTTAGCATTTGATGCTTCGCGCTTCGCGCCATGGATAAGGAAGAACTCAAACTGCGAACGAAGACCTTCGGCCTGCGCGTGATGAAGCTCGTGCGGGCCATGCCGAAAGATGTGGTCGGGCGCGCGCTCGCCAATCAATTTGATCCGCTCCGGCACCTCGGTGGGAGCCAACTACCGCTCGGCGTGCCGCGGTCGCTCCAAGGCCGAGTGGATTGCGAAACTCGGCGTGGTGCTTGAAGAATGTGATGAAAGCGCCCACTGGCTCGAACTCATCATGGAGACGGCATGCTCCCCCAAACCCGCGTCGAACCCCTCTGGAAAGAAGCCGACGAACTCTGTGCGATCCTTTACTCCGCCATCCGCTCCGCCCGCGAGTGACCTCCTGACCAACGCGCGGAGCGCCCGTTCCCCAAATGCTAAAGCTTAAATCCTAAATCCTAAATGTTACTGGTCCTCGATAACTACGACTCGTTCACCTACAACCTCGTCCAGTACTTCGGCGAGCTGGGCGCCGAGATGATCATCAAGCGCAACGACGAGATCACCCTCGACGAAATCCGCGCGCTTCATCCCGAGCGCATCGTCATCTCGCCCGGCCCGTGCACGCCGAATGAAGCCGGCATCTCCTGCGATGTCGTCCGCACCTTCGCCGCGAGCACCCCGATCCTCGGCGTCTGCCTCGGGCACCAATGCATGGGCCAGGTCTGGGGCGGCGATGTCGTCCGCGCCGGTCGCCTCATGCACGGCAAGACCTCGCCCATCCAGCACGACGGCAAGGGCGTCTTCCAAGACCTCCCGAATCCCTTCGAAGCCACGCGCTACCACTCGCTCCTCGTGAAGCGCGAAACCTTCCCCGCGCAACTCGAGATCAGCGCCGAGACCGCGGAGGGCGAGATCATGGGCCTGCGCCACCGCGAGTTCCCGAGCCACGGCGTGCAATTCCATCCCGAGTCCATCCTCACGCTCGAGGGCAAGAAGCTGTTGAAGAACTTCCTCACCTTGTAGCAAGCTCCCGCCCGCACGGCACCCGGCTGTGCCCCCACAGCATGGTCGCCAACACCCGGAATCAAGGTCACGACATCCCGCTCGATGAGATCGCGGAACTCACCCGGCTTTATGAGCGCGGGCTGTACGTGCAAGCAGCCGCGCGCACCGCGGCCCTCCCGCCGATCAAGGACTGGCGCGGCACGGCGGCGCGCCTGATCGCCGGACGCCTCGCCAACAACGTCCACGCCCCGCGCCTCAGCCGCTGGCTCCACGACCGCGCCTGGCGCGATGATCGCCGCAGCGCCGAGGCCGCCTACTACTTCGCCCTCACCGTCAGCGGCCAGCGCGGCCCGCTCGCCGCGTGGAAGTTCCTCCGCAAGCTCCCGCCCTTCCCCGACGCCACGCCCGCCGAGCGCACGAACTTCCTCACCCTCCGCGCCCGCATCGCCGCACAGTTCCGCGACTTCGACACCGCTGCGCAACTCCTCGCCGAGGCCGAGGCGCTCCAGTCCGACCGCGCGTGGCTCTTCGTCGAAAAGGGCTGGTTCCACGAGCAGCAGGACGCCTACGAAGACGCGCTCGCCAGCTCCCGGCACGCGCTCAGCCTGCAGCCCCACTTCCGCCCCGCGGTGCAATCCGCCGCCCACCAGCTCCAGCTCCTCGGGCGCGACGATGAAACGCTGGCCTTCCTCGGCGAGGAGTCGCGCATCATCGAGAGCAGCTCCACCGTGGTGCAGCTCGCGCAGCTCCAGACCGAGCTCGGCCTTTATCGCGAGGCGCTGGAATCGTGGGAGCGGGTCCGCGCGCTCGCGCCGTGGATGGAGGAAAAGATCGTCGCCTGGTGGGAGGCGCGCGTGTCCGATGCGCGCTACTTCACCGGCGATCTCGCGGGCGCCGCCGAAGCCGCCACGCGCTCGAAGAATCCCTGGCACGAGAAACTCGTCGAGCGCCTGCAATCCCCGCCCCCCGAGGCCCGGCGCGTGATCCTGCCCGTCGGCTACGTGCGCCAGCATCACTTCACTTGCGCGCCCGCCACGCTCAGCGCGCTCAGCCGGTTCTGGCAGATGCCGGTCGATCACCTCGCGCTCGCCGCACAGATTTGCTACGACGGTACGCCCGATCACATCGAGCGGCATTGGGCGGGCGAAAATGGCTACCACGTCCGCGAATTCCGCGTCACCTGGCCCACGCTCACCGCGCTCATCGACCGCGGCGTGCCCTTCACCCTCACCACGGTGGAAACGCAGAGCGCGCATCTCCAGGCGGTCATCGGCTACGACAGCTTCCGCCGCACCGTGCTCATCCGCGATCCCTACGAGCGCACCCACGGCGAGTGGCCGGCCGAGGAATTCCTCGAGCGCTACGCCGCCAGCGGGCCGCGCGGCATGCTTCTCGTCCCGCTCGCCGAGCTGTCGCGGCTCGATGGGATCGAACTCCCCGACGCCGAGTTCTACGATCACCACTATCAGCTCCAGCGCGCGCTCACCGCGCACGATCGCCCCGCCGCGCAGCAGCACTTCGAGGATCTGGAACGCCTCGACGCCGCGCACCGCCTCACCCTGCAAGCAAGGCGCAGCCTTGCTTCCTACGATGGCAGCCTCCCGCGCCAGCTCGCCGCGGTGGAGGAATTGCTCACGCGCTACCCGAAGAACGGCAACCTCCTGTGGGCCAAGCTCGTCGCCCTCCGCGAGCTTGCGCGCCGCGAGGATTACCTCGCCTTCCTCCACGCCATCGCCGGCGAAAAGGACTCCGAGCCGCTCTTCTGGCGCGAGCTCGCCGAGGAACTCCGCCAGGACGCGCGCCGGCAGAACGACCTGCATCGCCTGCTCCTGCGCGGCCTCCACTTCCGCCCGCTCGATCCCGACCATCTCCACTCCCTCGCCAATCTCCACTGGGATCGCCGCCAGTTTGCCGAGGCCACCGAGTTCTACCGCCACGCCGCTTCGCTGCGCGACAAAGTGGATTTCTACTCGCGCTCCTACTTCCTCGCCGCGCGTCATCTGCGGCAGACCGATACCGCGCTGGCCCTGCTGGAGCGCCGCTTCGCGGCCTACGGCGCCCTCTCCGCGCAACCCGCCAAGCTCCTCTTCTGGGCGCTGACCACGCTCGATCGCCAGCCCGTCGCTTTCGAGAAACTGGAGGCCGCCCTCGCGCTCCGACCCGACGATGGCGAGCTGCTCCTCTTTGCCGCGGACGCCTTCGCCCGCCATGCCCAGGCCGAGCGCGGCGAGGCCCTGCTCGCGGCGGCGGAGAAGAAAGTCGCGCGCACCGCCTGGCTGCACACCGCAGCGCTCATCGCCGATTACCGCTGCGACCTCCCCGCCGCGATGCTCCACTGGCGCGAGATCGCCGATGCCGAGCCGCTCGACCTCGGCGCGCAACGCGCCGTCACCCGGCTGCTCGGCGAACTCGAAGGCCGACCCGCCGCGCTCGCGCATCTCCGCGCGGTCTGCGAACGCTTCGCCCACCACCTCGGGCTCCACGAGCTGTGGGTCGAGTGGGCGCACGGCGAAGGCTTGGCGGAAGTCGAGCGCGTGCTCCGCCGCCTGCTCGCGCTCCACCCCGAACACGCCTGGGCCCATCGCGAACTCGCCCTCGTCCTCAGCGCCGCCAACCGCTTCGACGAAGCCACTGCCGCACTCGACACCGCCGCCGCGCTCGAGCCCCATCTCGCCGTCACCGCCGGCCTCCGCGCCCGGGTCGCCCTGCGCGCGCATCACCTGGACGAAGCCCGCGAACACGCCCGCGCCGCGCTCCGGCTCTCCATCGATTACGAGGCCGCCATCCACGACCTCCTCGCGGCCAGCCCCACGCATGAGGAGAAGCGGTCGGCCATCGAGTTCCTGCGCAGCGAACTCATCTGGCAGGTCGTCTTCGGCGATGGCCTGCTCGCCTTCCGCACCGTCGCCTTCGAGATCATCGAGCCACCCGAGCTCCTCACCGCGCTGCGCCAGGCGCTCACCGCGCGGCCCGACCTCTGGCACGCGTGGTCCGCCGTCGTCCTCCAGCTCATCGACATGCAGCAGCTCGATGAAGCGCTCCAGCTTGCGCAGCAGGCCACCGAGCGCTTCCCGCTGCTCCCGCGCCTCTGGCTCGATCTCGCGCAAGTCCACCGCCTCCGCCGCGAGCGCGAGCTGGAGATTCCCCCACTGCGCCGCGCCCTGCAGCTCTCCCCTGGCTGGAGCAAGGCCGCGCAGGGCCTCGCCGATGTGCATCAGCGCATGGGCGACTATGCCGAAGCCGCCCGCGTCCTCGAGCGCGCCATCGCCGCCGCCCCGCTCGATCCTTACAACCACGGCTGCCTCGCCGATGTCCTCCACCACCTCGGGCGCGATGCCGACGCCGCGGCGCGGCTGGAGCACGCGTTGAAGCTCGAGCCCGGTTACGAATGGGCGTGGGATGCCCTGCGCGCGTGGTCGCCCGAACAGGGCGCGCAGAACCGCGCCACCCTCCTCGCCCGCGAACTCACCGCCCTGCGCCCCGGCGAAGCGTGCTCGTGGTACATCCTCGCGCAGAGCCTCCCGGCCACACCCACCGCCGAGCGCCTCGCCGCCCTCGACCGCGCCACCACGCTCAATCCCCGCTTCACCGACGCCCACGATCTCCGCGCCACCACGCTCGTGGCCGAGCAGTGCTTCGAGGAAGCCGTCGCCGCCTGCGCCCCCGCGGCTTATGGAGAAGAACTCCCCGTCTTCCTCCGCGGACGGGCCGCCTGGATCGAGGCCCAGCGCGGCCACCCGCGCGCCGCCATCGCCCAGATGCGCGCCGTCGTCGCCAGTGCGCCCGACTACTATTGGGGTTGGAACATGATCGCCGACTGGTGCTGCGACGATGGCGACTTCGCCGGCGCCGAGGAGGCCGCCAAACGCATGGCCCGGCTCGCCCCGCGCAGCGCCATCCCGCTCGGTTACCTTGCCGACATCCAGATTCGCAAAGGGAAGGAAGACGAGGCCTACGCCACGCTCCAGCGCGCCTACGACCTCGACCCCACCTACGGCTTCGCCGGCTACACCCTCTTCGACCGGCACCTCCAGACTCACAAACTGCAGGACGCCGAGCAGCTCCTCGCGCTCATCACGATGCACCTGCCCGGCCCCCGCGCCGTAGCCGCGAGCGCCCGGCTGAATGCGCGACTCAACCGCGAGGAGGCCGCCTTTGCCGACCTCCGCCAGCTCCTCTCCGTCCCCGAGGCTCACACTCCCGCACTTCACACCGCCACCACCGCGCTGGTCGAGGCCGGCTGGGGGCGGGCCGTGGAGGACGCCCTCGCCGGCGCGCTCCAGCTCCCGGATACCAATCCCGCCGTGGGCGCGCTCTGGGTGCGGCGCTTCGCCGCCCGCGCTGCATGGCACAATCGCAGCCGGCTCTACAAGATCGACACCGGCTGCGAGGTCGGCCGCCAGGCTCGCGTCACCTACATCGAGGAACTGGCCGAACATCGTAAGACCTGGCTGCTGCGCTGGTTCATCAGCCGCGAGCGCGCGTGGCTGCGCGGAAACTGCATCGCCTGGGGCACCATCGGCTACGCCTACGTCCACCTCCAGCAATGGAGCAAAGCCTACCACTGGCTCCGGGGCTGGGAGCAGCGGCCCGACCTGAAACCCTGGATGCTCGTCAACGTCTCCGTCGCCCTGCGCCAGACCGGGCGCGACCACGAAGCGCTCCAGGCCAATGCCCGCGCGCTCCAGCTCGCCGAGGGCCACGGCGTCGCCTTCCACCACCTGTGGGTCGCCCTGGATTTTGCCTTCACCGATCGCCTAACACTCGTCGCCCAACACCTCGCCGAGATCCGTGAGCCGGAGCTGGAAGCCTACGATCAGGCCCTGCTCGTGCTCGTGAAAGCGGTGCGCGATGTGCAGGCGGCGGCCCCGCAGGATCGGCGAGCGGTCTTCCAGCATCACCGCGAGACTATCGCCCTCCGGACTCGTGACGGAGCCTATCGCGATCCCGTGCTCGAACGCACCCGGCGCCGTGTCCTTCGTTTCATCGGGAAACTCGGCGGGCAGCGCCTGGCCTGGCTCCGGGCCGGGCTGCCGACCTTCGCGGGGAGCGGAGCAAGCAAGAGTTCGGGTTCCTTTTCCCCATGGATTATCGTCGGGGTGGTCGTCGCCCTCTCCGGCGTGGCGCGCACGATCAATCCCTCGCGAAACACCCAACCCGTGGCAACCCCGCGCCCCGTCTTGACCCCCCGCCCGCTCCGCACCACCCCGCCACCGACCCCAGCCCCGCCCATCACCATCCAGCTCGGCCCCGGCGACTTCGCCCCACCCCCGGTCCTCATCACCCCGGCCACCCCGCGCCCCTAACATCCCTCCGGCGCCAGCCCGCTAGCGGCCGAAGATCAGCCACGCGAGCGCCCCGAGCACAGCGGCGGCGATCAGCAGCACGAGGAGCAGTCCCCCGCCGCCGGGGCCGGACCCGCTCGCCATCATCGGCGAGGACGCACCGTGCGCCGGGGATGCAGCCGGCGCCATCGCGCAAGTATCGGACGCCCGTGGGGGAGGGAGCGGTGCGGGTGGGGCGATGGGGCGGCTCGCGATCGGCTGCAGATCGCTCTTGGTGCCGATGTCCGCCTCCGCCCGCGACGCTGGCGCGCCATGCGGGCTACTCGCCCCCGCGGCTTCCACCTCGAAGGCGATGCGCTGGAAGTGCAGCCGGCGCAGCTCGTCACCCGGCAGCCCTTCCTCCGGCGCCGACGGGATGGGCGACTCCCAGTAGGTCGGGCGCACGAAGTTCTCCTTCTTCAAGGACAGGGCATACTCCCATTCCTCCCGGCAGTAGCGCGAGCGCATGGAATTCCACGACCAGAAGAGCTGGAACACATCCGCCTCCTCGATCATCTCCCGCAGCTTCGCCGACCACACCTCGCCCGCGCGCAGATGCACCGCATCGCGCAGATACTCATCGCCCAGCGCGCCCACATAGCGCTCGAACTGCGCCACCACCGGCCCATCGCGATGCGAGTAGCTGGCGAAGATCTTCCGGTAAGGCCGCGCGCTCTCGGCCACGGGAGGCGCCGGGCTGAGCGGCACCTGCGCCTCCACGCGCAAGGCCAGCGGGATATCCGCGAGCAGGATCTGCCCGAGGAAGATCGTGAGCCGCCCGCGCAGCGTCCGCCCTGCCGTGCCCGCCGCCGCGCGCAGGCGGAAGTCCACCCGATGCACCGATTCGATCCAGAGGAAGGTGGCGCGCGGTGGGTTGAAGGTCACCTCCGCCACTTCGGGGACAAAGGTCAGCTCACCCTCCCGCGGCACCGCCAGGCGACTGTCCTGCATCAGCTCCACGGCGTCCTCAAAGGCCTTGCCTAACACCGCCCGGGCCTGCCGCTGCACCTCTTCCACGGGATCGGGCTCGTCCTCCGGCGCGTCGAGCGCGCGCTCCGAGAGATGGGCGAAAGCGGGCAGCGGATACCACCGCAGCGGCTCGATGACGGGCGGGCGGAAGACGGTGAACTGGACGTTCTCATCGAGATGCCGCGGCGGTGGGGCGAGCTCGGGCAGAGGCTCCACGCGGGCCACCGGCGGGGGCGCTGCGTGACCCGGCAGCGATGAGGTGAGCCCGGCCACCACGGCGCCCGCGCTCCGGGGGCGGTGCTGCGGCTCCTTGGCCAGGCAGCTCGCGATCACCTCTTCCCACTTCTGCGGGATGGGCGCCCGACCGGTCACGCCCAACTCGGCCCGCCGCGCGGTCATGCGGGGCGGCACACGATACCTGATCTGCTCGGCGAGGTCGCCCCCGGAGAAGGGCGGGCGGCCGGTGAGCAGCGTGTAAGCCGTCGCGCCCAAGGCATAGATATCGTCCGCCACCACGGGCGCCTCGCCGATGAGCTGCTGCGGGCTCGTGTAAGGCGGCGTCCCGGCGATCCACTGCGGCCCCGGCAAACACTCGCCGATCGCGGAGAGCGGCAGCACCAGGTCGCAGTCGCTCACCTTCACCTGCCCACCGGGAGCGAGGAGCAGGTGGGAGGGCTGCAGATCGCGATGCACCAGCCGGGCCTTCTCATGCAGATAGTCGAGCGCCGCGGCCACCTGGGTGAGCCACGGCAGCACCTCCTCCACCTCGAAACATCGGTCGGGGCGCTCCGCGGCCAGCGCCTCCAGCGTGGGCCCATCCACATACTCCAGCACCATGCCGCCCCCCTGCGCATCGCGATGCACGGCATAGGTGGCCACGATCCCCGGATGCCGCAACCCGAACAGGTAGCCCACATCGCCGCAGGGCAGCACCGGGAAGATCGGGCCGCTGGCCGCTTCCTTGGGGAAAAGGCGGATCGCCACGCGCATCGCCATCGTCGTGTCTTCGGCCAGCACCGTCCTCCCCAGGCTCCCGCAGGCCAGCTCGCGCACCACCCGATACCGCCCAAAGAGCAGAGACTCCGCCGCCGTCCCGGGAGGGTGGGCCGCTGGAGGCGAGGGCGGGGATTCGTCCATGCGCCTGTGCTAGGCAGGGCGCGGGGAGAAAGCAAGCCCGCTCCCCGCGCTCCCAGGCACAGGCTCGGGCGGCCGCCCTGCTGCTCGCATAGGAGCTTGGAAGTCTTCGGACTCCGCGCACCGACCCAAGGCCGTCCGCACGGCCCATCGCTTCACCCTCGATCTCATCCTGTCGGGCGCAGTGGCGAGGCCGGGCGTATGGGTCTGCGGCATCGTGGCCGGCAATGCGGACGGGTTGAGCGCGATCGAAACCTTCACCATCGGCATCGAAGCGAGCAGCTATTCGCAACCGGTCGATGCGCTCGATGTCACCATCGAACTCGGCACCGGCGCCGTCACGATCACGCCGTCCGCCGTGACCGAGGCCAGCGCGAACGTCGAGCCGAGATCGTGGACGACGGAGAGTCAATTGCGTTCCAGACTCCAAGTCTTGTCACCGGCGGAGAGGGATGAGCCATTTTTTTCGAGCGTGAGGGTCATGGCGGAGCTTTTGTCCCAGATCACTTTTACTTTGTCACGGGCGGTGACTTCATACTTCCAGTTACCGTTCACTTTTCCGTCCTCGCCGAAGCTCAGCTCGTCGTAGCCTTCGCCCTTGAAAAGTCGCCATTTGGTTCCGGAGAGCCCCGATTTGAGGTCGGTGATCGCGCCGCTGATGCCTGAAAGGACGCGGGACTTTTCGTCTGCGATTTGTGCGGCGAGCGCCGGATCGCGCGCGGCTTTGAGCTGAAGCACGCCGAGTTTTTGGAGGTAATCTGAGGTAACGGCTTTTTGCCTTTTGTCGGCATCGGCAGCCGCACGCAGCTCGGCGGAAATTAGTGCGCGGCGGCTCGGCGAAAGCGTCCTTGGCAATGCTTGGGGAATTTCCATTCGCAGCTTGCCGCCATTGACTGCCTCGCGTTCCTGCTCGATCGCGCGCAGCGCCGGAGCGTTTCCGGCTTTTGTCGCCGCTAGATCGGCTGCGGCGAGGGCGGAGAGATACGGCTGGCGCAGCCGCGCAAGCTCCGCCGCGTGCTGGCCAGCCAGTGTCTCCGACGCAGTTCGATGCGACTGCGCGAGCGGCGCGAGTTCCTGCGCGAATGCGGAGACGAGCAGCCAAGCGAAGGCGATGAAGAATTTGATGGTGGTATTCATGGTGATGGGGATTTGGTGAAGCGAGTGGAGTTATTTTCCCTCGTCTGCGGCGGCCTTTTTCTCCCGGTAATGGGCGCGGATGGCGTCGTTGAAGACAGTCGTCGCGTAGGGTTCCCTGACCGGTAGGACGATGATCGGGTAGCCGGTTTCGGGGTCGTGCGTGAGTTGGCGCGGAGTCTTGCCGGGCTCGTGGAGAATATTGAGTTCGCCGGTTCGGATCGCTTACATGGCGCTCGCCAGCGCGAGATTGAGGATGAGTAGGGTTTTCATGAGGTGGATTCGGTGTCTGGAATTGGGCAATAGGGTTCCCAGCCGAGAAATTCGTGTTGGGCGGCCCGTGCGGAATCCCAGGACGATGCCTCGACGCTCCAGACGAGGCGTGCGTCCGCTGGCAGGTCGCCCGGATGCTGATTTGCAGGGAAGAGAGTGTGGCAGCCTTCGGATTCGGAGTGCCAGAGTTCGTAGCGCATGATCGAGTTCGTTTTCGGATTACTTCGCTTCCTGTTTGGCGGATTTTTGATCGCGGAAGTAGGCACGCATGGCTTCATTGAAGAGGGCATTGGCTACAGGATCGCTGACGGGCAGCACGAGGATGGGATAGCCAGTCTCGGGGTCGTGAGTGCGTGCGGGCGGCGTCTTGCCGGGCTCGTGCAGGATGTAGAGGTCGCCGGTGCGGGCGGCCTTGGCGGACGCTTTCGAGGGCCAAGGCGCGGAGGCGTTGCTGGGCATCGTCCGAAGCCTGCGCTCCGGGGCGATGCGCGTCCTCGACGTTCACGGATTCACTTTTGTTGGCCACCGCAATGGTGGCGGTGGTGCCTTGGATGCGCAGCAGTTCGGCTTCCCGGTTTCGCGCAATCTTCCCGGAAGCTCCTTTCGGATCGGAGACCAGTTTGCGAAAGGCCGCGGCGTTTTCCTCGAAGGTGCCAGCGAGATCCACAGTTCCCCAGGGAGTGGACATGCCGGTAAAGCCGTAACCGAGCCGGGCCTGGGCTTCGCCGTGCTTTTCCAGACGTAGGATGACTCCGCCGCGATATACTCCTGTCTCGAGATTGGTCATTTCCTGGCCGATTCTCTCGCCGTTAACCTTGAGCCAAATCCAGCCTGGCTTGGCTGCGGAAATATACCATTGAGCCCCCACCGCTTCGAGGTTCATCAGCGGCAGCCGCTCGATGTGCACGGCTTGCCCCCCGGCGCCTGGCGCGTTCGCGGGTGCTGGCTGGATTGTCGCAAGCGAAACCTCTTGCAGCTCGAAATGAACTTTCAGCTCGTCTGCATCGATCCGGACTTCCATGTCGCCGACAAGCGCCATTGGGGGTTGGCCAATTGGCCCGCCCAGCTCCCCGATCATCTGCTGTAGGCTCCCCAGCCCGTCATTCGCTTCATTCTCCTTGATCCGAGGCCCGTTGTTCGCGCTGTTGCGAGGCATCACGACAACAAAGGGCTTGCCCACCGGCAACCCGGCGCTGAACCCGCCGTCGTCGCCCGTGCGAATCTCGGCGAAGATTTGAGGCTGCTGATGGGTTGCTTGCATGATCGGGTTGAGGATCAAAATACGGCGCTGGGCGACCGGTTTGCCCTGCGCGTCGAGCAGGCGACCATTGATCGAGGCGGGCGGAAATTTGAAATCGATTTTTTGCGGGATGCTGGCGGATTGGCCGTTTGCAGCACCGGCCTTCTGCACCAGTTTGAATCGAATCTTCACGCCGCGCGGATTGTCGCTCGGACCAATGATTTGGAGGATGCCGTTCAGGCCCGAACGCGTTTGGAAGACAAACGCCGCAGGCTTTTTCCCGTCGGTCATGAGGTCGTTGATCTGGCGAATGAAGCTCCATGCCAGCAATTTCTCCTGAATTTTTCCCAGCACCTGGTCGGCCGTGAGCTTGTCCGCGAGGTCGGCTTCGATGGGGATGGCGAGCAGGTGAAACGTCCGCAGTCCGAACTGCGTGATACTCCCATCCGCCATCGTCACGCGCGCGGCGGCGTCCACGAACAGGCCCGGTTGCGACGCCCAGTCCAAGAGTATTTTGTCAGTTGGATCGCCCACTTCAAGCGCGCCTTTGAACACCTCCGGCAGTGTTTGCAACGCGCCGGAGTCGAGCGAGATCAAGCAGTCCTTTAGCGATTCGCTTGGATCGTTGAGCGTGCGTTCGACGACCGGCCCGAATGCGGGGGCTGCGTTCGCAGCGCCTGTCCTTTGCGGCGAAGCGCTGCCATCTCTTTCCAAGCGCGCCGTCGCTGGCCTGCGCGGCCCTTGCCCGGATTCGCCCCACAGCAGCATTTCAAAGTGGGCTTCCACTTTCTGTCCGTCGAACCGGAGATTGAGTGCGCCTTTATCGCGGTCGCCACGCGGGATGCCGACGAAGGCGGAATGCGAACGGTTGGGAACCTCGTTCTGGTCGCTGCCGTCGCCTTTCAGGATGTAAACTTGATACATTTCACTCGGCGAAAGGTCCGCCGTGAACGTGCCGTCGGCCTTGGTCAGGACTTGTCTGAGTCCGGCCTCACCTTTGGGAATGGGTTTGGCGGCCAGAAGAATCGCCCGGTTCGGAATCGGCTTGCCTGCCTGATCGGTGAGTTTTCCAAAGATACCGTTGGCGACCTCGGCCATGTTTTGAGCGTCGCCGGGAAGCAATTGCCACAGACGTGCTTCTGGAATCGGCGTGGTTGTGGGATTCGCGGTGTCCGGCGATACAGGAGGGGGTGTGATCATTCCGGTGGCAGGCACTTCAACAGGCTCCACCGGGGTGGGTGGCGGCGGATCGGCGACCCGGAGCGTCACCGCGCTGCCTGCGACACGGCACAGCTCGATGTCCCAGTCGCGCTCGGTCTTGCACAAGCCGCTCAAGGGAGCGGTGCGCATTTCTTCGGCGAGCGTGGCGAAGTCGCCGTCGAACTCCTTCGTGTTCGGTTGCGTGCCATGCATGAGCCTCAGGCCCACGCGAGTATCGCTGATTTTGTAGAGCAGCACGCTAATCCTCTGCTGATAGAACTTCGTATTGCCTGGAGGATGGTCGCCCACGCTCATGACGCCCTTGGAGTCGATGACGCCCATGGATTCGCTGCCGCCGTCTTTCCAGCGATGCTTCAACGTCATCGCCGCCGGAGGCGCGCTGCGGACCTCCCACGACAGCTCCAGCGTGTTCAAGGAATCCGCCGTGGGCAGGCTCCTCACTTCCGCCCAGCGCGGATGGCCTTCCCGAATGAGTTCGGCGGAGAATCGGAGCGAGCCGGTGAAGTGCCGGCCTTTGCTATCGGCGACTTCAAACAGCGTGCAGATCATCGTCTCAGGCTTCCGGGGATCGGGATAAAAATGAATCACACCCTGTGGCTTGGGGCGGTCGAGGTTCAAATGCCCGGATCCGAGGCGGCGATACGCTTCCGCCGCCAATTCCTCGGTGGGCAGAACAAAGGCGACGAGCGTGTCTTTTGCCGATCCGAAGTCCGTCCAAGGCTGATTGGCGGGCGATGGACGCGGAAAGACAAAATGACTTGGACGCGGCTGTTGGGCGTAACCACGCGGGATGAGTCGCGATTCTTTGTCCCCGTCCGGCCCCTCCAGAACCATGCGCATCTCCTGGCTCAGCTGGGGATCGGGCGTGGAGACGCGCACA
This sequence comes from Chthoniobacterales bacterium, assembly GCA_038208565.1. GTDB lineage: Bacteria > Verrucomicrobiota > Verrucomicrobiia > Chthoniobacterales > Chthoniobacteraceae > Chthoniobacter. The sequence continues at coordinate 3,169 of JBBQYR010000045.1, read as the reverse complement.
TGCACCACGCGGCCTATGACACCCTCGGGGGAGACGTTCACTTTGAAAGCCTGCTGCGCGCTGAAGCTGCGCAGGAGCCAGGGTCGCGCAGCCATGCCGCCAGACATGCTGAGCACGACCACGGTAATCGCCGCGATGGCAGACATCGCCATGCCCGTGAAGGTCTTCTTTCCACCGCCCGCCGCATGCCACAGCCCTGCGGAAAACGGCGGCAGTGACAGTGCAGCGAGCATGATGAGCGGCACGGCCCACATCTCGTTTGGAGAAGGATTCCAGCCGCCGCTCTCCGTGGCGGCAGCATGAATGAAAAACGCCGCGAAACCCACCGCCGGCACCGCGAGACACCATCCAGCCCACGCCCACGCCTTGATCCAACGCAGGCCGTTGGGGGCTGCCTGACAGCGGCGCATGAAACGCGCCGCGAGCCCGACGAAAATCGGCGATGCCACCACGAGCAGCATGAGCGCGAGCCATTGGGTGTTTTGAATCCTCGGGATGTCAGCCAGCCAGAAAATGACCGGCATGGAGGCAAACCACCAGACTGCGGCCAGCGCCAGAGTGTCATACCAGCGAGCGGAGTCACGCCCGCTGGCCATTCCTGCGATCCACGGCAGCAACCAAATGAGCGCATAGGCAGTGAGCAGCACCCAAACGGGAAACCAGCCGAGCTTGGCAGGCAGTCCGTTCGCCACCTTGATCAGGGACATCACAACAAGCGGCACCGTGATCGCGAGGGAGATCAGCAGCTTGAGGCGGGTGGTCAAGGATGTGCTTGAGGCAGTCTTGGTCTCACGGACCGCCGCGCAGCTTCCCGTCGGCGGAGAGAATATTCCTCCGCGCACCGCCTTCATCACCGCGAAGACGATGAGCGCACTTAACACGATGGCAGCACCCACGATGGCGAGACGCCCCAGTTCGTTGTGCAGCAATAGCCAGTTCGCTAGCCGCGTCATGAGCGGCACCTGAATATGAGGATCGCCGATGACCGAAGGATGCGCGTAAAAGGCCACAAACATCTTTGCCCACACCGCGCCAGCCGCGGCCATGATAGTGTTCAGAGCAACGAATGAGAAGATAGTAACCGGCACCCACCACGCGCCCACGACGGCTGCGAGAGAGAAACGGGGCGGGACGATGGCGTCATCCGGCTTTGAAGAAGGCGACGCCGACGCTTCCTGACCCACCGCAGCCTCCACTTGCGTGCGAAATTCGACGGCGGTTTGGTAACGCAGATCCGGTGTCTTTTCCAGCGCCCGCAGCACGATCTCGTCGATCCGAACATCCACCTGCACACGCTTCGAGGGCGGTTGGAGTTTGTCCGCCGGCAACTCCCCCGTGAGCATTTCGTAAAGCACGACGCCGAGCGAATAGATGTCCGCGCGATGATCGGTGGTTCGATGCTCCTTCTGTTCTGGAGCCATGTATTGCGGAGTGCCCGCAGGCTGCGATTCCGACATTCCGACGCCCGACGATTCCGCGCCGAGAATTTTCGCAATGCCGAAGTCCGCGATCTTCACGCGACCTTCTTTGTCGAGAAGGAGATTCTCCGGCTTGATGTCGCGATGCACGATGCCGTGCTCGTGCGCGTATTGTAGCGCCTCGCAGACCGGCGGCACGATGGCCAGCGCCTGCTCCGGTGTGAAGCGACCCGCCTTCATCGCCTGGCGCAAATTCACGCCGTCCACGAATTCCATGAGCAGATAGTAGAAGCCGCCTGCCTGCCCGAAATCGTGGATCGTCACGATGCTCGGATGACTGAGCGCCGCGAGCGCCTTGGCTTCGTGAGTAAAGCGCTCGGCAAACTTAGGATCGCCCACCCGCTCCGGGGCCAACAGTTTCAGAGCGACGAGTCGCCCCAGCGCCTTTTGCCGCGCCTTATAGACCACACCCATCCCGCCCCGACCGAGAAATTCGATGACCTCAAGCTGCGGGAAGTGCGTCGCAATTTCATCAGGCGTTGGGGGTGGGACCGCCGCAGCATCGTCACCCGGCAGAGCGGTATCAGTCGCAAAATTCAGCGCGCCGAGGCATTTCGCGCACAGACCATCAACGCTTCCCTCATCGAGAGACGCCCCGCATCGCGGGCAATGAGGTGAAGATGTGTTGTCCATGCTAGTGAAATAAGGACGAGCGAAAGCTTGTGGCTGGAAATCTGCGGAAAAAAATCAATCGCTTCCCAGTGCTGCGATCACGGCGCGCATCTCGGCGTCCACTTCCCCCGCATCGGCCACCGTTCCGGCGACCTCGTCACGAAAGACTTCACGGAAGCGTTTTCGCAAGCGATGGACCGCGCTCCGCGCCGAGGCGGGTTCCATGCCCAGCGCTGCCGCGAGTGCATCGTAGCGAACGTCCCCACGATCCGCCGTGAGGCAGGGCTTGAGCAGCTCATACTCCGCCAGTTTTCCTGCGGTCTCGTGCTCCGCTTTCAAACGATGCATCACCGTTTCTAAAAGTGTGAGCGCCCATCGCTTTTCATACAAAAGTTCGGCGGGCAGCGACGCGGTATTGACGGCATAGAGGCTCTCCGCTGTCTCAGCATCCAGGCTGATCACGGCGCAGCCGCCACCCCGCTTGCGCGTTTGCGACCGGTCCCATTCGTTCGCCATGAAGCGTTTCAAGGCCATGAGCAGGAACGAGCGGAAATGACCGCGTTCGCGCTCCACTGCGGCCAGCCATTCCTTCTCCAGCAGCCGCGCGAAAAATTCCTGCGTGAGATCTTCGGCATCATGCGGCGCGAAACCGCGATGCCGCACGTAGGCATACAATGGCGGCCAATACTGCCGGCAGAGCGCTTCCAGCGAACGAACCGCATCACCCGATGCCTTCCCCTGCGCCGCGAGCACGATCGACCACCGCGTCGTGTGGAACGCGGCGTGGTGAGTAAGGAAAGTTTTTGGCGGATCAGTGGCGGCCATCCGCTCTCATCATAAGCATCGGAGAGCGGATGTGGCGGGGAAAGTGAGGTGCAGCAGATTGGAGGGGCGCGATTGCGATTGCTATCGCCTGCCGGCGACATCCTTGCGGGCTGCGCTTCGCGCAGGCTATCTCGCTCCCCGCGGTTCAAACCGACGACCTCAGCGCATGAGGCTGGCGAACTGCCGCTGCTCTATCCCGCTGGGAGCGCGGGCAAAAGCCAGTCCGGCTCGGACTTACTTCCAGCCCGCTTGCC
>JBBQYR010000044.1:0-29648 GCA_038208565.1 Chthoniobacterales bacterium | reverse complement strand
AGCTCCGGGTGAAACCCGGAGTTTCGGACCACCATCCGATGCACCCCGGAGGGTGTGCCGGAAGCAGCCAGCCATGCACCTTCCCGCACCGCCTCCGGGGTGCCTCCGGTTTCTCTCAATATCCCCGGGTTTCACCCGGGGATAATTTCCTTTCAGCCCTCCGGGCTGCGGGAGCGTCTGATTGTTTCCTGAAGTTGGTATGAGCGGGTCGCGCGCGACTTTACGCAATCGCGGAATAGACGGTGGGAGATGGCTCGGGCACCTTCGCTGCCACATGTCGCGGCCCTCCGCTGTTTCTCCCTCATTTCGTTTGCTCGTGCTCGTTTCCGGGTTGGCTTTTGCCTGGCCCGGTGAAGCTGCGGTGCCGGACAAGCCGCGCTTCAACCGCGACATCCGCCCGATCCTTTCCAATAACTGCTTTTACTGCCACGGTCCCGACGACAAGAAGCGCGAGGCGGAACTGCGGCTCGATACGCGAGAGGGTGCGATCAAGGAAACCGAAGGCGTGCGCGCGATCGTGCCCGGCCAGCCGGACGAGAGTGAACTGCTGAAGCGGATCGGCACGCATGACAAGGACGAGCTGATGCCGCCGCCGAAGAGCAAGAAGCCACGCGTCACCGAGGAGCAGGTGGCGACGCTGCGGCGCTGGATCGAGCAGGGCGCGGAGTATGAAGGTCACTGGGCTTTTCTGCCGCTGAAGACGGCACCGCCACCGGTGGTGCAGGAGAAGCGCTGGCCGAAGAACCAGATCGATCAATTCATCCTCACGCGGCTGGAGAGCGAAGGGATGAAACCTTCACCCGAGGCCGACCGGGCCACCTTGATTCGCCGCGTGTCGCTCGACCTGCTCGGCCTACTGCCGACGCCGGAAGAAGTCGCGGCCTTTGTCGCCGACTCCGCGCCCGATGCTTACGAAAAGCTCGTCGAGCGCCTGCTGAAGAATCCGCACTACGGCGAGCGCTGGGGGCGGCACTGGCTCGATCAGGCGCGTTACGCCGACTCGAATGGCTACTCGATCGATAGCGCCCGCGCGATGTGGCCCTATCGCGATTGGGTGATCAAGTCGCTCAACGACGACCTTCCGTTTGACCGCTTCACGATCGAGCAACTGGCTGGCGATCTTTTGCCCAAGCCGACGAAGAGTCAGCTCGTCGCCACCGCTTTTCATCGCAACACGATGATCAACGAGGAAGGCGGGACGAAGCCGGAGCAGTTCCGCGTGGAGGGTGTGATCGATCGCGTGAACACGACCGGCGCCGTGTGGCTCGGTCTGACCGTCGGCTGCGCGCAGTGCCACACGCACAAGTTTGACCCGATCACGCATCGCGAATTTTACCAGATGTTCGCGTTTTTCAATCACGGCGAGGACGTGAACTCGAAGGGCGCGATGATCGAGGTGGCGCGCGGAGAGATGTTTGGCAAAGGAGTGAAGCCATCGAGCGCGGAGATCCAGTCGGCGAAGAACCCGAAGACCCGCCTGACGCCCGAGCAATGGGAGCGCGGTGAACTTGCGCGATTGGAAAAGGCCCCGGCGGAAGGCAGCGATGCGCTACTGCTCGCGCTCAAGATCACGCCCGCAGCGCGCACGGACGAGGAGAAGAAGGTCGCCCGAACGGCCTACGACAAGGCGGTGCCGGCGGCGAAGAACGCAAAAAGCAAGGTGGCCGACCCGGATCTCGCGGACGTGATGATCATGCAGGACCTCGCGAAACCGCGTCCGACCTTCCTGCTGCTGCGCGGTGATTACACGCGCCCCGACGAAAAGGGCGGCGAGCTGGCGCCTGGCGTGATCGACGCGCTGAACGCGGCGTTTGAGAAGCCGCAGGACAATTTCCAAAACCGCCTGGACCTCGCGCGGTGGCTGGTCAGCCCGGATAATCCGCTCACCCCGCGGGTGACGATGAATCGGGTGTGGATGCGTTACTTTGCCCGCGGGCTGGTCGAGACGGAGGAAGACTTCGGCACCCAAGGCACGCCGCCGACCCATCCGGAATTGCTCGACTGGCTCGGGCGTGAATTCGTGCAGCGCGGCTGGTCGCTCAAGGCCATGCACCGGATCATCGTCACAAGCGCGACGTATCGCCAGAGCTCGAAGGCGCGTCCCGATCTGGCGGAAAAAGACCCGCGTAATCTGCTGCTCGCGCGGCAGGAGCGGGTGCGCGTGGAAGGGGAGATCATCCGCGACGCGGCGCTCTCGGCGAGCGGTCTGCTGGATGGGACGATCGGTGGCCCGAGCGTGCATCCTCCGCAGCCGGAAGGCGTGTATGCCTTCACCCAGACGAGTAAGAAGTGGCAGGCGGACACGGGAGGTAACCGCTTCCGGCGCGCGCTCTACACGATGTTCTATCGCAGCGCGCCGTATCCATTGCTCACCACCTTCGACGCTCCGGATTTCTCGAATGTCTGCACGCGACGCGCGCGCTCGAACACCCCGCTCCAGGCGCTCAATGTGGCCAACGATCCGGCCTTTCTGGAAATCGCGCAGGGCTTGGCGAAGCGCGTCGAGCGGGAGGTGCCGGGGAACGAGCCTGAGGCGCGGCTGCGGCGCGTGTTCGCGCTTTGCGTGAGCCGGGAGCCGTCGGCCAGGGAACTCGCGTCGCTGCGTGACTACGCCGCGCAGGGCAACGATCTCGCCGCCGTGGCGCGCGTGCTTTTTAACACCGACAACTTCATCACCCGCGAATGAACGCGCACGATCTCCACCTCCGCGACATCACCCGCCGGCATTTCTTCGGACGATGCGGCGTCGGCGTCGGCGCGTTCGCCTTGCAGCAGCTCCTCGCGGAAAACGGCTGGGCCGCGCCGAAGATCGATCCGGGCAATCCGATGGCGCCGCGCGCGGGGCACTTCCCGGCGAAGGCGAAACGCGTCATCTATCTCTTCATGGCGGGAGGGCCGTCGCAGCTCGAACTGTTCGATGACAAGCCGAAGCTCCGCGAACTGCAGGGCCAGCCGCCGCCGCCGAGCCTCATGGCGGGCAAGCGCTTCGCCTTCCTCAAAGGTAACGAGACGCTGCTCGGCTCGCAGCGGAAATTTGAACCCGCCGGGCAGTGCGGGATGACGCTGAGCGAGATGTTCCCGCATCATCGCAAGATCGCCGATGAAGTCTGCTGGCTGCGCGGCATGACGACCGACGTCTTCAATCACGCACCGGCGAAGCTTTTCATGAACACGGGATTCCAGGCGCCGGGCCGTCCGGGCATGGGTGCGTGGGCGACGTATGGGCTGGGCAGCGAGTCGAAGAACCTGCCGGGATTTGTGGTGCTGCAAAGCGGGCCGCGTGGTCCGCGGGGCGGCGCGACCCTGTGGAGCAGCGGGTTCCTGCCCACTTCGTATCAAGGCGTGCCGTTTCGCGGCAAAGGCGATCCGATCCTTTATCTAAACAGCCCGGAAGGACAGACGCGGGAGAAGGAGCGCGCTTTCTACGACACCGTCGGCGCGCTCAATCGCGCGCGGCTCGACGAAGTGGGCGACCCGGAAATCATGACGCGCATCAATTCGTATGAGATGGCGTTTCGCATGCAGACGAGCGCGCCGGATCTCATGGATCTCTCGCAGGAAACGCCCGAGACACTGGCGCTTTACGGGGTGAAGCCGGGCGAGTCTTCCTTCGCCGCGAACTGCCTGCTCGCGCGTCGGCTCGCCGAGCGCGGCGTGCGCTTCGTGCAGCTCTATCACACAAATTGGGACAGTCACGGCGGTCCCGGAGAAAACCTGAATGCGGATTTCGAGAAGGTCTGCCGCGATGTCGATCAAGCCAGCGCGGCGCTCGTGCTCGATCTGAAGCAGCGCGGGTTGCTCGACGACACGCTGGTCATCTGGGGCGGCGAGTTTGGCCGCACGCCGATGGGCGAAGTGCGCGGGACGGTCGGGCGCGATCATCACGTGGATGCCTTCACGATGTGGATGGCGGGTGCCGGCGTGAAGCCGGGGCTGCTCTTCGGCCAGACGGACGAACTCGGCTTCGGGGTGATCGAGAACAAGGCGCACGTTCATGACTTGCAGGCCACGGTGCTGCACCTGCTGGGCTTCGATCACGAGAAGCTGACCTACCGCTTCCAGGGCCGCGACTTCCGCCTGACAGATGTCCACGGCCATGTGCTGAAAGGCATCCTGAGCTGACCCGCCGGGAGAATGCGGTTGCGCCCCTTCGGGGTGTTTGCTACGCCATCCAGTAATGCGGACGTGGTGTCAGGTCGCCGATCTGCGACGCCCGCAATGTGAGGAAAAAATATGTCTGAAGATTTCTGGTCCTATCACAGTGGCTTGAAGGGCGAGGCGCCCCAGGAAAGCGATTTTGGTTTGGCCACGCAAATCCTCGCCCTGGCCCCCGCCGAGCCACTCGGTTCCTGGTTCGAGGTTTCGCTTCTTACCCGGCTCTATGCCCCCAGTCACATCGTCACACTGCGCGGCGATGTGGATGGCTGGTCGCGGGATGTTTACGGCACATTCGAGGGTGGGCGGTGGAAATTTTGCCTCCCGCGGGAACGCTACGGCGCGCGGTTTCAGTTCAAGTTTATCCTCGATGGCATGCACTGGATGGCCGGCGGGAATCTCGAACAGGACCCGCAGAAATGGGAATACAACGAGTCCCAAGTGAGGTTTGAAGGCCACACGCCTCGATTCCAGCACGACTACGACAACCTCGAAGTCCGCGAGGACGACGTTCAGCAAACGATCGCCCACGCGAATTATTCGGAGTCCGAGATGTGGGATGTGATCGTGATTGGCTCGGGGATGGGCGGGGGCGTGCTGGCCGATACGCTGAGCGATCGAGGAGTCCGCACCCTGGTGCTGGATGCGGGCGGCTTGAAGGTGCCGACCCATATTTACAACCTTCCGAACACGACCGGGACGAAAGCCGTCGAGAACCTGATCAAGCAGGACCACATGGAAAATTTCGGGAATGGAATCCGGATGAATTTTGGGGGCCGGTCCGTCTTCTGGTCCGGGGTGATTCCGCGCATGCAGGAGTGGGAACTCCAATCATGGCCCCAGCCGTTGCGCGACTATCTGGGTGAAAACGGAACGGGCTATCCCGCGGCGGAAAAACTCATGCGCAAGCACGTCACGTTCGGTTCATTGGAGCAACGGTTGATTGCGGAGCTGAGCACGGCGTTTCCGGGCTGGAAAGTCGAGAGCACTCCCATGGCTCAGCACCAGCCGGAAACTGCGCCCGCGACTGGTCACCTACCGGAGAGTTTCATCGACCACTCGACGGGGACCTTTTCCACAGCAGAATTGCTCATGGATTCGCTCACCACGTATGGGCGTGTCGGGCGCGACCACCTTTATGTGAATCTGAATCATCTGGTGACCCGCCTCGAGCACCAGAATGGGCGGGTTACCGGGGTCGTGTGCCAAGACTTGATCGGCAATCGCGAGCGGCGCTATCAGGCTCGCTACGTGGTGCTCGCGGCCGGTTCAACGGAGAGCCCGAAGATCGCCTGGCAAAGCGACTTGCAGGATCCGCAGGGCAGGATCGGCGTGGGGTTCACCGATCATCCCGCGTATTTTTTTGGGAAGGATGACCACAAACCCTACCTGCCGGCCGACAGTCCATGGGGTGGATTGCAGCGCCACGCTCGTGTTTACCTTTACCCAAAAAGTCCGACAGCCGCTGCGGGACGGCGCTTCAACGTCGAGATCCTCATCAATACAGAATTCTGGCGGCTGCGCCATGCCGATGACGAGGTGCGGCAGGTGAAAATCGACGAACAGGCAGGCCCACGCACGACCATCAAAATGAAGTTTCCGCTAGCGCAGTCATTGGTGGACAGCAACTGGCTCAGACCGGGCGACAACGGCGGGAAATTGCTGGCAAACCATCCACCCCTTCCTCAGGACACACAGTTGAAGGCGGAAGTGGAGGCTGTCTGCCAGCAGTTGCTAGATTTCTTCCGCATCCAGGATTCCAGGCCATCGCAGATGGGGTGGGGCAACAACGGCACGGTGCATCATTCTGGTGGGTCTTTGCGCCTCGATGCGAACCGGCAGGGGGTCGTGAACGTGGACCTTAAATTCGAGTCCTACGACAACCTCTACGCCGCGGATCTTTCGGTGTTTCCCCACATTCCCGCGGCCAATCCTTCACTCACGTTGGCCGCGCTGGCGTTGCGATTGGCCGATCACCTTGCGGTCCGGTTGGGGAAATAGCGGAGCCATTTGCGGCTTATGAATCATCCCCGTCGTCGCTCGCGGATTACCGAATATCGAGGATTCCACCGCCGGTGAAGACCGGCGCGGAACTCACCATCCGACGAGGCGACACGATCCTCGACCAGCGAGTCGTGCCGCCGGGGGAATACATCATCGGCCCCGCAGGCGCGGACATCGTCGTGCCGGGCGCCGCGGCCGAATTGCCGAATGTCCGCGTAGTCGTTCAGGAGGACGCCGTTTTCGTTGAGGATCTCGGGAGCACGTTGGGGACGTTTATCGGCGGGCAAAAAATCACGGGCCGCCAGCCGCTGCTCCAAAATCAGCAAGTGCTCATCGCCGAAGGCCTGATCATGGAATCGCGCCCGCTCCGGCCGGTGGTGGGGGGCGGGAATACTGGGACGGCAACTTTGCCGCAATTGCTCCCGGAATCCTGGTTGCGCGATCAAAAATATGAAGTGGGTCGCCAGATCGCCCGGGGCGGCATGGGAGCGATTATCGAGGCTCGCCAGCGCGCCGTGGGGAGGACGGTCGCGATGAAGGTGATGCTTTCGGCTCCCTCCGACACGCAGCTCGCGCGGTTCGTGGAAGAGGCCCAACTCACCGGTCAACTCGAGCATCCGAATATCGTCCCGGTCCACGAAATGGGCATGGATGAGCAGGGGCAGCTTTTCTACACGATGAAGTATGTCCGCGGGATCACGCTGAAAGAGGTGATCACCGGGCTGGGACGGGGCGATGTGGAAATGGCGCGCCAGTATCCACTGGCGGTGCTGCTCACGGTCTTTCAGAAAATCTGCGATGCCGTGGCCTTCGCCCACGCGCGCCGGGTGATCCATCGCGATTTGAAACCCGCGAATATCATGCTGGGCCGCTTCGGTGAAGTGCTGGTCATGGATTGGGGACTCGCCAAGGTCGTTCCAAAAGAGATGGTCCCGGCGGACGATCTTTCGCGCAGTGAAGTCCGCTCCGCACGCGCCGCGAATAGCGATTCCAGCAGCACGCTGGATGGCAGCGTCCTCGGCACGCCGCACTACATGGCGCCGGAGCAGGCGCGTGGCCTCGTCGGTGCGATCGATGGGCGCAGCGATGTCTATTCGCTGGGCGTGATCCTCTTCGAACTGCTCCACCTCCGCCACACCGTGGAAGGTCGTGCCGCCGATGAAGTGATGGACCGGGTCATCCGCGGGCAGCTCGACTGGAGCGAGCCGGCAGAAGGGAAGAAGCATCCCCATCTGCGGGATGGCCGGGTGCCGGATTCGCTCCTCGCGGTGTGCCGCAAGGCGCTCGCGCTCGAACCTGCGGCGCGCTACCAGCGCGTCGAGGAATTGCAGGCGGAGATCACTGCGTTTCAAGGCGGCTTTGCCACCGTGGCCGAACACGCCACGCCCTTCAAACAACTCACCCTCGCGATCGGGCGCTATCGGAACGAAGCGATGGTCCTCGCGGCCAGCCTGCTGCTCCTGCTCGGCATCGGAGTGGTGGCCTTTCTCCGCGTGGCGCAGGAGCGCAACGTCGCCACTCGCGAGCGCGGCCGGACGGAAAACGCGCTCACCGATTTACGCAGCACCGCGCCGGCCTTTGTCGCGCAGGCTCGCGCGCTCGCGGCGCAGGAGCGGTTCGACGAGGCTTTGCAAAAGCTCGACTACGCGCTCCAGCTCAGCCCGCAGACGGTGGAATACTTGCTCGCCAAGGCGGACCTCCTCGCCTGCCAGACTCGCCTGCCGGAAGCCGCGGCGGCGTATCGTGCCGCGGAGCAGGCCGGAGATTCGCGCGGGCGTGCCGAGCGCAATGCCCGGCTGTGCGAGCGCCTGGCCGCGATGACCGGCACCGATGGGCGGCTGACCCGCGAGGCGCTGGCTGAATTGCTGACGGCCATGCAGCGCGAGGAGCGCCCGGCTACGGAGTTGATGCCGGTGGCTCGCCTGCTCGGGCAGGAGGGCCGGCTGGCGCTGACTTATTGGCGCGAACGCCTGCGCGATCTCCCGATTCCTCCCGATCGCCCGATCGAGAGTCGCCTCACCGCGAGGAGCGACGGTTTTCTCGCGCTCGATCTCAGCGGCACGAGTATCGCCGATCTCAGCCCGCTCGCCGGCATGCCGCTGGCCGATTTGCGACTCAACGCCTGCTCGGACATCCAGTCGCTCGCCGCCCTGCGCGAACTGCCACTGCGCAGCCTCCAACTCGAAGCCACCGCGGTCTCGGATCTCACGCCCTTGCGCGGGATGAAGCTGGAGTCCTTGATTCTAAAAGGCACGCGGGTGACGGACCTCGCGCCGCTCGCCGGTCTGCCGCTCACATCGCTCGATTGCAGCCAACTCCCGGTCACCGACTACAGCACGTTATCCGGTCTGCCGCTCGAGACGCTCCTCCTCGCTGGCACCCGCGTTCGCGACCTGTCCTTCGTCCGCAGCATGCCGCTGAAAGTGCTCGATCTCGATGGCTGCCGCGAAGTCCGCCGCCTCGGCGTGCTGCCGAGTTTGGCGAGTTTGGAAGTGCTTATTCTCCCGCAAAATTTTTACGAGTTTCCCGCCGACGATCTCGCGGGCATCGCCGCCCTCCGGCAGCACCCCGCGCTCCGCCAGATCACCGCCTCCCCGATGGCTGGGATGAAGCCCGGCACCGCGGAGTCCAAGGATGCGTTTTGGGGCGAATGGGAAGCCGATTTCCGATGGCTGGAGCGCTTGAGCAAGACGGGTGTGACCGCCGGACTTTTGCGGCTGCCGGACGGGACTTGGGAAGCGGATCTCCGCGACCAGCCGCTGCGCGATCTCGAGTGCCTGCGTGGCGCACGCCTTAGCAAACTCGACCTTTTTAATGTCCCCGTCAGCGATCTGCGCCCGCTCATCGGGATGCCGTTGCGCTTTCTCGATCTGCGCCTCGCGCCGGTCACCGACCTGTCTCCGCTGCGCGGTCTGCCGCTGCATTCGCTGTTGCTTTGGCAGAATCGCGTGACGGATTTTTCGGTGCTCAGCACCTTGCCTGAACTCGAAATTCTCGATGCCTCCGAGACGGCGTTCGCCGATCTGCGGCTCATCGCCAGCCGGCGGCTGCGGCTTTTGCGGATCGGCAATACCAAGGTTACCGACCTCACCCCGCTCGCGGGACAACCGCTGGAAAAAATTCATTTCGATTCCGTCGAGGTCACCGATCTCCGGCCCCTTCTCGAGTGCCCTTCACTGCGCTGGATCGTCCCGCCGAAAAGCGCCCGCGATGTGACCCAGCTCAAGGCTCTGCCCAATCTCCAGCGTATTTCCTACAACTGGCGCGAGGACAGCGAACCGGCGGAAAGCGCCGATGAGTTCTGGCGGAAGATCGAGAACTCGCGTCGGCCGCAGTGAGGGAGTCGGCCCGGCCAACACCTCCTTTTCCCCAGTGAGCCGATGTGGAGGTAAGGGGAGTCGAACCCCTGACCTCTTCATTGCGAACGAAGCGCTCTACCAACTGAGCTATACCCCCATCGGCTAATCCGCACTTTCTGTGCGGGCTGGTTATTTGCGTTCCCGCGCGCGCTTTGTCCATCGATTTTTTCCGCGGCATGGTTTGCCTTGCCATTGCCCGCTGCGTGCGCGATTTCCGCGCGCATGGCTTTCCACAATTTCATCCGCGACGAAGACGGTTGGCAGACCCAGAGCGACGAGACGCTCTTTGCGAATCCGTATCTCTCGGTGCATCGCGTGACTGTGACCTCGCCGACACGCCCGGTGCCGTTCATCTGGACGGTGACGCATCGCAAAGCGGCCGTGGTCGTGGCGCCGGTTACGGCGGCGGGAGAGTTTCTGCTCGTCCGACAGGAGCGGGTGCCGATCCGGGCGACGATTTGGGAGTTTCCTGCCGGGCAGATCGACGATCAGGCCGAGGCGGATGCGATCCGCGCGACCGGCTTGCGCGAGCTGCGCGAGGAGAGCGGTCACGAGTTGGCGCCGGGCGGCGAGGTGGTCTCGTTGGGGCATTTCTTTCCGAGTTCCGGATTCACCGATGAAGTCAGCCACCTGCTGCTGGCGCGTCCCGTGGTGCCGAGCCTGCTTGGTCACGAGCACGATGAAAGCGAGGCGATCACCGAGTGCCGGGCGTTTCCGGCGGTGGAATTTCGCGCGATGATCGCCCGCGGCGAAGTCCGGGATGCCAATACGCTGTGCGCCTTTGCCCGATTGGTCGCCCTGGGCCTGGTGTGAAGTCGCACGCTTTCCCAAGAAGGAATTGCGTGCTGCGGGGTTTTAGCTCTCAGTAACGCCCCCTTTATGTCCTGGCTGTCCAAGTTCTTCCAATTCCGCGAAAAGTCCGACGGCGATATCGTCAAACCGTTCCTCGATCACATGGAGGACATGCGGTGGACGCTGATCAAGATGGGCATCACGCTGGTCATCGCCATGATCATCTCCTTCTTCTTCGTGGACGAGTTGATGCACATCATCCAGCAGCCCATGCTGAAGGCCGCGCCGGAGCTGAAGGACAAGATCGTGACCCGCACGATCGTGGAGCCGTTCACGGTTTCGCTGATGCTGTCTTTCTTTGCCGGGATCACGCTGGCGCTGCCACTGCTCAGCTATTTCGGCCTTTCCTTTGTGCTCCCGGCGCTTTCCCGGCAGGAGAAAAAATTCCTGTTCCCTGGCATCGCGGCGAGTTTCACGCTGTTCCTCACCGGCTCGCTGATCAGCTACTACTACATCCTGCCGGAGACGCTGCGCTTCTTCTACCAGTACTCGATGAAGATGCAGGTGAACATCCTCTGGGAGTGGAAGGACTACATCTCGTTTTGTGCGTGGCTGACGATCGGCTTCGGCCTGCTCTGCCAGGTGCCGGTGGTCATGATCACGCTGGCCTTCCTCGGGATCGTGAATTTCAAGTTCCTCTCCACCACGCGCCCGTATGCGGTCACGATCATCCTGCTGCTCGCCGCCGTGGTCGCGCCGACTCCGGACCCCATCACCTTCCTCAGCCTCGGTGCCCCGATCATCATTCTTTACGAGATTTGTATCTGGATCGTCTGGCTGATCGACCGCCGGAAAAAGAGCCGCGAAGTCATCCCGGCGGAACTCCAGGACTGAGCAACTCGTCCGCGTTCTAATAAATCGCGCGGCTCATCCGTGTAAGGCATAGAACACCTATGCCCGCCCCGGACGCACCCGAACTTTCCGCCCTGCTGGCTCGCTACGAGCGACCGCTCGTGAGGTATGCCCAGAGCATTACCGGCGATCTCGAAGCGGCGCGCGATGTCGTGCAGGAGACGTTCATCAAGCTGGCGCGCGGCGAGATGAAAGACGGCGCGGCACCCGAGGAACACGCGCGGCATACGGAGGCCTGGCTTTTCACCGTGGCGCGCAATCGCGCGCTCGATCACCAACGCAAGTTCAGTCGCATCATTCCCATGCCACTCTCCGAAGACCGCCCCTGCGGCGCGCCCGGACCCGCCGCCGTGCTCGAGCGGCAGGAATCCGCCACGTCGCTCTTCCGCCTGCTCGACGCGCTGAGCGAAAACCAGCGCGAAGTCATCCGCCTCAAATTTCAGAACGATCTTTCCTACCGGGAGATTGCCGACATCACGCAACTCAGCGTGACCAATGTCGGCTTTCTCCTTCACACCGGCCTGAAAAAACTCCGCACCCTGCTCCGCGAGCAGGCGCCGGAGGACTTCGGCCTTTCCCGCTCTGTCCTATGAATACCGACGATCCCAAATTTACAGCCTACGCTTTGGGCGAGAAAGAGGACCTGACGCCGGCGGAATGCGCCGAGATCGAAGCGCTCCTGGCGAACAATCCCGTCGCCTCCGCCGAGGCGCTGGAAGTATGTGCCTTGGCGGGGCGGCTGCGTGCGGAATTGCCAGGCGAAGAAGCCAGTGCGTTGCTCGAAGATCAGCGGGCCACGATCCTGAGCGCCACCGCGTCCCAGGCGCCCGCAGCAAAGGTGGTCCGTTTCCCGCGGCGGGCGCTGTGGTGGTCGGCGGTCGCGGCGTGTGTGGTGGTCAGCGCGGTCATGGCCTTGCTTTACCCGGCGCTGCAGGCCGAAAAAGAAGCAGCGCGGCGATCGCTGGCGCATGGGTCGTTATCACTTGGAACAGATGCGGATGGTTTCGTGGCAGACAGCTCGATAACGGCGCCGCGCATTACGCTGGATCCGTCGTTTTCCACGGCATCCCCGACCTTGGGCGCCGTGCCTTTGCCGGCGAACGCTTCCGCATCGCCGACACTTGCGCAAACCGTGCCGACGGTTTCAGCACTGACGACGATGAACCCTGCAACCACGATGCCGTCCGCTTCGGCCAAGATGCCGCAGGACAGGCTGTCGGCGGCGATGACGACCAAGTCTCTGACAAGTGACCGATATGCGGACAATGGCTTCGTGAAGAAGGGGGCGGGAGACTTGGCCGACCTTCAGGCTCGCGGTTTGCGAGAAGAGGAAGCCGCTGGCTTGAAGCGTGAAACTCTGCTGCGGCAAGGAAACGAACCTGCGAATACCGAAGCCTTCGATGCGATCGCGGACAACGCCTTCCTCACGGCACGCGACAATCCGCTTTCCACCTTCAGCATCGATGTGGACACGGCGAGCTACGCCATCGTCCGGCGTTTCCTCTCGCAGAATCAGCGCCCGCCAAAGGGTGCGGTGCGGATCGAGGAAATGCTCAACTACTTCACCTACGACTACCCGCAGCCGCAGGGCGACGCGCCGTTTTCCGCGACGATGGAGGCGACGGCCTGCCCGTGGAATCCGGAGCATCGGCTCGTCCGCATCGGGCTGAAGGGGCGGGAAATTGCGAAGGATAAACGCCCGGCGAGCAATCTTGTCTTCCTGATCGACGTGTCGGGTTCGATGCAACCGGGGAACAAGCTCCCGCTTTTGAAGCAGAGCCTCGGCTTGCTCATCGACCAACTCGGCGCGGAGGATCGCGTTTCGATGGTCGTGTATGCCGGGAGCAGCGGATGCGTGCTCGACCCGACGAACGACAAGGCGCAGATGCGCGCGGCCCTCGGGAAGCTGCAAGCCGGCGGCTCGACCAATGGCGCGAGCGGGCTGCTCCTCGCGTATCAACTCGCGGAGAAGAGCTTCGTCAAAGGCGGAACGAATCGCGTGATCCTCGCGACGGACGGTGACTGGAATGTCGGCGTCACGAATCAAAGCGACCTGCTCGATCTCATCGCGCAGAAGGCGAAGAGCGGCGTCTTCCTGACCGTGCTCGGCTTCGGCATGGATAATCTGAAGGACTCGATGATGGTGAAGCTCGCGGATCGCGGGAACGGCAATTACGCCTATCTCGACACGCTGCTCGAAGCGAAGAAGGTGCTCGTCGAGCAGCTCAGCGGCACGCTGGTCACGATCGCCAAGGACGTGAAGATCCAGGTCGAGTTCAACCCCGCGCAAGTCGGCGCCTACCGGCTCATCGGCTACGAAAAGCGCATGCTCGCGAAGGAGGACTTCAACGACGACAAAAAGGACGCGGGCGAGATCGGCGCTGGGCACACGGTGACGGCGTTGTATGAAGTCGTTCCGGCGGGCCGGGAGTTGCTGGCAAGCAACAAGCGCGTCGCTGCGCTCAAGTATCAATCCGAGCCCGCGGCCCCGGACGCACCCGCCCTCCGCGAGTCGGTGATCGCCGAACGAAGTGACGCGGCTCCCGCGGGAGCGGAGATTGCGAAGAAGCTCGACGATCGGCCCCTCATGGCCGCAGCGACTCCGGCGCGCAAGGAGAAGGCGAAGGTTGCTCCCGCTTCGGAGCACGTCGCTCGCGAAATGCTCACGCTCAAATTGCGCTACAAGGAACCGGAAGGCGACACCAGCAAGCTCCTGGAGTTTCCGCTCACGGACAGCGGTGCTGGTTGGGAGCGGAGTTCGCGTGACCTGCGTTTCGCTGCGTCGGTCGCCGGTTACGGGATGCTCTTGCGCGATTCGCCGCACAAGGGACAAGCGACCTGGAGTGCGGTCGCGGAGTGGGCGCAGGAAGGACTCGGTGCGGATGCGAACGGCTATCGCGCAGAGTTCCTCGCGTTGATCGAGAAAGCGAAAGCAGTCACGCGGTAGGCCGCTGGTTTGGAGGGACCCGCTCCGTCGTATCCGCGAGTTTTATTTGGCTGGAGTCGTCAGTTTAGCCACAGCGGCGGTAAAACCCGCGCCATCCCTGGCCACGATGTTGAGCACATCGCATTCACCGACAAACGGCGACCGCGTGTAGAGCAGCACCGCTTCGCCCTCGAGCGTCGGCACAAAATCGCGCGGTAAAATCTCGCCGCGGGCCTGGTCGCGGAGGAGCACATTGTTGGCGGGAGTGCCGAAGAGAATCAGGTCGCTCGTGATCGTTTTCCACTGCGGGAAGCGATGTGGCGACTTGAGCGGCTGCAGGCTCTCGACCACGCCGCCCGGTTTCACCGTGCCGAGCGCGACGGAACGCCCCTGTTTGGCGTAGAAGGTTTTGAGGGCATTGGCATGGCCGAGGAAAAGCGGATCCTTCTCCTGCTCCGGCGTGAGCGCGATGGTCAGCGGGAATTTTTTGCGGGTGGCGAACTTCGTGACCGCGGCAGCCTCACGCACCTGCACCTGCACGCGGGCGCGCAGGTCGGCGGCTGCGATCACGCTCACTTTGGTCGAGACCGTCTGCCCGCTGAGTAGTTCGGTGGCGGTCACGGTGAACTCGCCGCCGTCGCTCTCGCGCATTGGCAGGCGGGTAGGAATTTCAGTCGAAGAATAGACGGTCGCGGTGTCATTCGGGCCGGTGACGGTCAGTTGCACGGGCACGCCGCCAAGCCGTGGGCCGCCCGCGATTTTCACCCGCGCCTCGTAAAAGCCCGATACGCCTTTCTCCACGGTGAGCAGCGGCGCGGCGATCTCGCGCGGCGGCAGCGCATACCAGCGGAAGGCATCTTTCGTGAGATCGACCTCCGCGGCTTCTTCTGCGGTCAACTTGCGCCCGAGGCGCAAATCGTAGATCGGCCGCTCGGTGTTCCATTGCAGCGTGCCGGTCTGCGGTTTCACGAAGAGGCTGGCGTTGCCCTTGAATTTCCACGGCTCGGAAGTGGTCGCTTTCGGATCGGCGGGCAGGATGCGTTCTTTGGCTTCGTCGCCCTCGGCGAAGGCCTGGTTAACGACGGTCACGTATTGCGTGTCCGCGCAATTTGTCGGAATCGCCCAGATTTTTTCGCCGGATGAGACGGCGATCGGAGCGGCGACGCCCAGCATCGCGGCGCGCAGCCGGGTGATGTTCTCGGCGTTGCGCGCGAAGAGCAGCGGCGTCGGGTCGATCTCCGATTGCGTGACGTAGGCCGCGACTTTCAGGCCGGTGTTCGTGCTCGGAACGGGGCAGACGGATTCGTGATCGGTGAGGATGCGCCCGCCGCGATCGAGAAATTTTTGCAAGGTTGGCTCCAGTCCCGCACCCCAGTTCCAGGAATCATCCGGTTGGTCGAGGCCGACCAGCAGGATGGCCTTCATCGACGCGGGCAGGGGTCCGCGCAGCAGCTCCTGATACGTGATGACCCGCGCCGGCCAGCCGGCGGCGTGGCAGAAAAAGAGCGCCTCAGCGACCTTGCCCTCGTGCGAGCCGCGGAGCAGGTCCTCGGGTCGCGCATTCTCCGCGGTGAGGACTCGGCGCTGCGTCGCCTGAAGCTGGCCGAAGAAAATGCCGATCGTGGCCTCGGGTTCGGAGCGCGCATAGACGCCGCCGTATTTCCTCATCCACGCATTCATCTCCGACTGTGCGGCGACGACATCGGGCCGGGCGCCATCACCGTCCGGGCGCGGGAGAAAGTTGATGCCGACGCCTTGCACGCCGCGTGTGAGGAGCAGCGCACACGCGCGTTGCCACGCCTCGCGGCCATAAAGGAAGTGGTGATTGTCGAGCAGGCCCCACGTGGGCTTTTTCGGGAAATAGCTGTGGAGGCGATCGGCGAGCGATACGCAGTGCAGCGGTTTGGAAGCGTGCAGGACGTTCCAGTCGTAAGCCTGCTGAACGGGCAATCCCTCGGCGAGCACGCGCCCCGGGATGCTCGCCCATGGCCAGCCACCGCGCGCTCCCGAACCCGGCGCGCTGCCGAACGTCCCGGTCGTGAACGCAAGCCGCGGGCTGACCTCGCGCACGGCTTCGGCGAAGTAACCGTTTTGTTGAAACGAGGCGTCGTAACGCTCGACGTATTTCGCGAATTCGGCCTGGGTTTTCACCGGCTCCTCAAACGGAAACTCAGCGGGCCCGAGGCTCGGCGCGCGCGGGATGCGCGGCTGCGGCGAACCGGCGAAGGCGATCATGGCCGGTCCCCACGGGCGATCGGGCACGGGGCGCGCCCACGACCAGTGCGAGGCGTAGCCGGCGTTGTCGGCGCCGACTTGCAGGCCGGCGAAATTGGGCAGGCGCACGAACCGCTGGGCGGCGAGCGAGAGGCTGCGGTAAAGTGGCGCGTGCCAGTCGGAAAGCGTGTGCGCGAAGAAGGTGACGTTCGGATGTTGGAGCGCGGGGCGCGTCCAGTTTTGGTCATACTGCAGGCCGAGCCGCACCTGATTGCGGGCGAGCGCGGCGGCGCGTTTTTCAAAACTCTCCGGGTCGCCCGGCGCGGGCAGTGAGTTCGCGGGATCAAACACCGTGTCGAAGCTCATGCCCGCGAGCAGCTTTGCGTAGGCTTCGGGATCGGTGCCCTTTTTGAAAAAACCGCCGCTCATCCCGAGCGGCAGCGCGGCGGCGTAAATGGTGAGAGGCGAAACGCTGACCTCGGCGCCGAGATAACGCGCCAGCCCGTGCCCGCGCACTAACGCCGGCGCGGGGGGCAGGGGATTCTTCAGGCCAGCTTCGTCGGCGGCCCACTCCTTGGCGTGGGGAAACTCGGCGGAGCGCGCGAGATGGCGTAGCGAAATCTTCGGTCCGTCACCGGGGATTGTGGCGCTGATCGGCAGCACGTTTTCGTGTGGGTTGCCGAGCTTCACCGGCAGCAGTCCGGCGGAGAAAGTCACTGGCGGACGTCCATCGACGCTGAGCACGTAGGGCTGATTCTTTTCGTTCTGCGGAAGGAGCAGCGTGAGCGAACGCCACGGCCCCGGCTGCTTGAAGATCGACCGCCCGGCGACCTTCACCTCCACGTTTTTCACCACCGGCCCGCCTTCGCCCTGGAGCAGCACCGGGAAGAGCCACAGTTCATAACGTCCGGCCATGGCGCTCGCGGTGTTCGAGGTGCGTGCGGTGGCGTCGGCGGTGTAAAGATGCCGCAGGCCACGGCGCCAATCCATCGCGCGCAGCCAGTGATTGCCCGGTTGGATCAGTTCGTCTGTCGGGAGCTGGAAAGGCGAGGCGGCTTCGCTGTCCGAGCGCAGCTTGAACGGCACGTCTTCCTCGCTTTTGCCTCCGCGGAAGATCGGCTGGTTGTTCAGCGTGAAGTCCGGCCACGCGACCGCGTCGGGGCCGTCTTTGATCTTCGCGGTTTGTCGCGTCGGCGCATAGCCGTCGGAAAACGCGATCGGTTGGTCGTAGCGGACGAGCGTGAGTTTGCCCGTGAAAGGCGGGGGCGGCGGATCGGCCGCGACGACCGGCGCCAAGCCTGTGAGCCAGAGGGCGAACGCCGCGAGCTGGGGGAAAAGCGTGCGCATGTTTAATGGATGGATCGAATGGGCCGTGTTGGAAAGACGGAATCCTTCCCGGGAAAAATCGTCACTCGGGTCACGTGCGGATTTGCGTTCGACAAATCTCACGGCACGACGCCTACTGCCCGCCGATTCGCCCCGCATGATTTCGCTGACTATCGACCACGTGACCAAGCGTTTCGGCGAAAGCGTCGCGCTCAACCGCGTCGACCTCCGCATCGAAGCGGGCGAGATTTTTTTTCTCCTCGGCCCCAGCGGCTGCGGCAAGACCACGCTGCTGCGGAGCATCGCGGGGTTCTACGTTCCTGAGGAGGGGCGCATTTTGTTTGGCGACGAAGACGTGACCCGCCAGCCGCCGTATCAGCGCAATACCGGCATGATGTTCCAGAGCTACGCACTGTGGCCGCACATGACGGTGGCGCAGAATGTGGCCTTTGGCCTCGAGGAGCGGCGGGTGGCGGCGCCGGAGATCGCGCGACGTGTCGCGGAGGCGCTGGCTTCGGTGAAGATGGAAGCGTATGGCGCGCGGAAGATTCACCAGCTTTCCGGCGGGCAGCAGCAGCGCGTGGCGCTGGCCCGGGCGCTCGTCATCAGGCCGCGCTGCCTGCTGCTCGATGAGCCGCTTTCCAATCTCGATGCGCGGCTGCGCCTCGAAATGCGCTCGGAGATTCGCCGTATCTGCAAGGACTTCGGCCTCACGGCAATCTATGTGACGCACGACCAAAAGGAGGCGCTCTCGATCGCGGATCGGATGGCGATCCTTGATGGAGGTCACGTCCGGCAGGTGGGGCCACCCGCCGAAGTGTATCGACGGCCGGTGTCGCGGTTCATCGCGGATTTCATGGGCGAGACGAACTTCCTCGAAGGCACCGTGCGCTCGGTGAACGGAAAAAATGCTGCTGTCGAAACGCCGCTCGGTGTCTTCGAGGGCGAACTCGCGGCGCCGGGCGGTGCGCTGCAATCCGGGGACGCGTGTACGCTTTCCATCCGACCCGAGAGCTGGACGCTGGCCACGCAACCCGCGGCGCGCAATGGGATCGCGGGGCGGATTCGCGACCGCGTGTATCTCGGCGAGATGGCGCAATACGAGTTCGCCGCGCCGGGCGGTGAGCTGAAAATTTACGAACTCAATCCGCGCTTCGTGGAACTGAGTTCGGAGCGCGAAGTCTTCGCCAGCGTCGTGCCCGAGGACGTCGTCGTTTTGCCCCGCTGATCATGGGTCGCCAATGGCCGCTCATTCTCGCGCTGGTGGCGGTGCTCGTGGGGCCGATCGTGTTGCGGCCGAAGAAATCCAGCGCGCCACGGGCGGGTGAGCAGGCGCTGGTCATCATCACGCCGCACAACGAGGCGATCCGCTCGGAGTTTGGGCGCGCTTTTGAAGAGCACTACCTCGCGCGCACCGGTCGGCGCGTGCGCGTGGACTGGCGGACGCCGGGCGGGACGAGCGAGATCGGGCGTTACGTGGCCTCGGAGTATCTCGCGAGTTTTCAGAACCACTGGACGGGTCAACTCGGGCGCCCGTGGAGCAAGGTGGTCGCGACGAGTTTCGACAGCTCGCGGGTAACGCTCGGGGCGCCGCCCGCCGCGGACACGCCGCCGCAGCAGGCGCGGCGGGCCTTTCTCGACTCCAAGGTGGGCTGCAAGATCGACCTGTTTTTCGGCGGTGGCGCCTACGACTTCGAGCAGCAGGCGAGGGCGGGGCGGCTGGTCGATAGCGGCTTCGTGCGGGCGCATCCGGAGCTGTTCAATGATCGCGTGATCCCGCAGACGCTGGGCGGTGAGCCGTTCTGGGATCCGAAGGGCCGCTGGATCGGCAGCGTCATCTCGTCCTTCGGCATCTGCTACAATCCCGACGCGCTGGCCCGCCTCGGCATCACGCCATCGCCGACGCGGTGGGCCGATCTCGGCGATCCGCGGTATCGCGGCGGCATCGCGCTCGCGAACCCGACGCAGAGTTCCTCGGTGAATCGCTCCTTCGAGATGCTCATCCAACAGCAGATGCAGGAAGCCGGCGCGCTGACGAAAAGCTCGCCCGAAGAGACCAGCGCCGCGGTGGCCGAAGGCTGGCAGCGCGCGATGCGGCTGCTCATGAAGATCAGCGCGAACGCCCGCTACTTCACGGATTCCTCGACCAAGATCGCGCTCGATGTCGAAGCCGGCGAGGCGGCGGCCGGGATGACGATCGACTTTTACGGGCGCTTCCAGAGCGAAGCGGTGCGCAAGCCGGATGGCAGTTCGCGGCTGCAGTACGTGAACGCGGCGGGTGGGACTTCGGTAAGCGTCGATCCGATCGGGCTTTTCCGCGGCGCGCCGAATGAGGAACTGGCGAAGGAGTTCATCGCCTTCGTCTTTTCGCCCGATGGGCAGAAGCTCTGGAACTGGAAAGTCGGCGTGCCCGGTGGGCCACGGCGGTATGCGCTGCGCCGATTGCCGATTCTCCCCGCGCTTTACGCGCCGGAATTTTTCCCGCAGCGCTCCGACCCCGAGGTGGCACCCTACGAAGTCGCCCGCTCCTTCCAGTATCGCGAAAGCTGGACCAGCCCGTTATTCCGCCCGATCGCCTTCATCTTCCGCGTGATGTGCATCGATGCGCACGAGGAGCTGAAGGACGCTTGGACGACGCTCGCGGAGGCGGGTTTTCCGCCCGAGGCGATGGCGGTTTTCGAGGATGTGCGCGCGGTGGATTACGCGAAAGCCAGCGGGCCGATCCGCGAGGCGCTGGCGGGCGACAAGATCCGGGAGGTGCAGTTGGCCAAGGAACTGGCGGACCACTTCCGGGCGCAGTATCGGCGCGCGGCGGATCTTTGCCGCCGCCGCTGAAAGTGGCCATATTGCGCCAATAAACGGTTCGATTTTGCCGATTATCGGCCAGTTAACCGCCAGAAATAGCCGGGAACGACGTGGCCGTCGTTGAATCAGAGGCACTTATCGAAGCGGGCATCGCCCTTGCTAACTACGCGGGCATGCTAACCGACTGGCCTATCTCACCCTTATTCATGACCCTGAGTTTCCCGCTGCTTTGCGGCGCGCTCATGGTTTATGTGCACGGGATTGTGGAATTCGCCCCCCGCACAATCCGTGCACATCGCGTCAGCTATCGCGCCATCCAGACCCGTGTCGCGGATTGGCTGCTCATCCTGCGTCTCGTGCTCGCGCGGAACTAATTCGCCGCTGTCGGCGGAACCGTCGCGTCGCTGGAGTAAAGATCCATGCGCGCCCGGCTGCCCGCCCACTTGAGCGATTCGTTGCCGATCCGTTTTACGTTCTCGCCTTGCGTGTCGAGGATGTGGAGCTGGTGGTTCGACTGGTAGACGCTCGTCCCGTAGATCACCGACATTTTGGAGTTGGTATTCTGAAAGATCGGGCGGTCCTCCGGGATCGTTCCGATGGGGTAGATGAATGCGCCGAGGATCTCCGTCTGCGCCCCGGCTTCCGCCCACAGTTTGCTGCTCTCGTACTCGGTCTTGAAGCCGAGGCACCAGATGGTCGCCCCCTTGCTCGAAATGCACGGGCCTTCAGCGTGACTCTCGGGATTCCACTGCCGCACCCAGACGTGCTGCGGATGGTCGAAGTGAAAGTCAGTCCCTCCGATGTCCTCCATGAAAAGTTTGCCGCAGCCTTCAGTGTTCACGTAACGCGCAGGCGTGGAACTCTTGAGCACGAGCGTGGCGGGGGAAGCGTGAAGCACGCTGTCGATCTCCAGACGCTCGATGGAAACGACACGCGCGGCCTCGGGTTCGTCGAAGATGACGATCGGCTGCTCCCCGTTGTCGGATTTCGCCCGCGCGATCTTCGAGTGCATGCCAAAGAGCCGTTCGACCGTGCCGCGCAGATGGATCGGCGTGGTGACTTCGTACCGGCCCTGCGGGAAATAGACCGTGCGGGCGCCGGAATCGATCGCCGCTTGAATCGCCGGCGCCCAGTCGTCGCCAGCCTTCGCGCTTTCGAATGACTGGACGTTGGCCCAGTCCTTGTGGATGTCGCCCCACGGCACTTCCGGCGTGTCCTCGATCGGCAGTTTGAGCGCGCCCTTCGGGGCGCCATGGCCGGTCACCATTTGGTCGCCGATGTATTCGTCGATCTTCGGCCCTTTCACGACTTCGCTTTTCCAGTCGCTCGTCTTGGCATCGACGAGGATGCGTTTCCGGATCGCCTCGGGGTAGCCGGTCGTGTCTACGCGCAGGGCGTAAAGTCCGCCGTCGCTCTGGATCGCGGCCACACCCTTCGCGCCGCCGTTGAGCGTGGAGTCGAGCAGCGTGACCATCGAGTTGCCGCCCTCGCTGAGGATCGCCGGGACTTTGTTCACGCTCGTGAGTTTGCGGATCGCGAGGATGTTACCGTTGTTCTTGATCCCCGCGACGCGCTGGCCTTCGAGCGTCAGGCCTTCGAAGGTCATCGAGTATTCTTGATACGCCGTGGTCACGCCGAGATCGAAGCCGGTCACGCGCACGTTTTTGATCAGCGCGGGTCCGCTCGTTTTGTGGGTGAGATCGAGCCCGACCACGCCCGCGCCATCGCCACTGAGGAGATGCACGTTTTCCAGTCGGCCGAGATTGTTGCTGTGATATTCCAGCGCCTTCGCGCCGGCGTTTTTCTTTCCCGTGTCGATCGTCAGATCGTGGATCGAAACCTGGATCGAGCTGCCGTTGACCGCCGGAGTCGAACCCGGTGGGCCTTGGGTGCTGCTGGCCCGCCAGACCGGGCGGGGCTCCTCGCTGTTGGTGAAGTTGAGGCACTTGTTATCGAGCTTGATCACCGTCTTGTCGGCGCCCGCGCCTTGTACAGTGAGGAAGCGGCTGCTCTGCAGCGTGTCGCTCACGAGGTAGGTGCCCGGCGGGATGTAGAGCGTGTGATGCGCGAGCGGGACGCGATTCGACAGCACGCGAAACGCCTCCTGCAGCGCCCCGGTGTCGTCGGTCTTGCCATCGCCCACGGCGCCGAAACTTTCCTTCAGATCGATGTAGCCCGTGCCGCGCGGCAGCACCGTCTCGGTGCTGGCGAAACTCACCCCCGCCAGCGGCGCGTGCCGGGCGCGGAGCATCTGCGTGGGCGCGAGCGCGGCACGCGTCAGGCGCACCTCGTCGATGCGCCCCTTGAACGCCGAACTCTTCGGCCCGCCGCCGATATAAAACGCTCCGTCATCCCAATTCATCTCCCCGGAAAGCGGGATCGTCTTCACCTGATAGTAGTCGATGTAGCAGGTCAGCGTCTTCGCGGTGGCGTCGCAGACGATCGCCATGTGCCGCCAGTCGAGCAGGCTCGCATTCACCTGCGCGCTGCTGCCGTAGTGGCCGCCGCGAAAGTGCTCGGTCGAGGCGCCGGGTGCGGTGAAAAAAGCGTGCAGGTAGGTCTGCCGATGCTGCTCGAAGCGGCGCGCCTCGAGCCCCATCTCGCAAGCCTTTTCATCCAGCCGCGCTTTCATCGCGACCGGCGTGTCCCACTCGCCGTCGGGCTTGAGAAACATCTCCAGCGTCACGCTCTGCCCGGCGAGCCCGGCCTTGAGCGCGTCGAACGGGATTTCCAGCGCGTCGTTGTGCCCTTCCTCGGATTGGAAATTGAGGCTGAAGTTGTTTGGGTAGGAGACCTTCAGAAGCGGGTCGTAGATGAACTCGCCCGGCACCTCCTCGACGAAGAAAAACTCCGCGCCATCCAGGCGCTTCGCGTCTCCGGTCACGCCGTTCTTCGCGTCCGATTTTACATCCCGCTCCAGGCGCCAGAAACCGATCGTCGGTGATTCCGGTGCGCTCTTTGGGGCGGGCTTGGCTTTGCTCTTCGGCGCCGCGAACGCCGAATGCGTCACGGTCAGCGCGACGAGCAAGGCAATGCGGAGAAAGGGGGGCACGAACATGGCGGCGACGTTAAATGTGGGCTGTGCGGCTGGCGAAGGATTTTCGGTGGCGGGCCGGAGGTTGCATTATGGCTGCGTTCTGGAGGATAACGCGCGCCTCATGTCCGCCCTCCTGGAGAAGTTCAATTCCCTGCACGATTCCTTTCAGCAGCTCGGCTGGGTCGGGTGGCTGGCGTTCGTGGGCTGCATCGTCGTCCTGCAGATGTTCCTTGTCCCGCTTTCTCCCGCGGCCATCGCCGCGGGCGCGATTTTCGGCTTCCGCGGCGGCCTGCTCGCCATCACCGTCGGTACGAATCTCGGCGCAGCGGTGAACTTCCTCATCGCCCGCTACCTCGCCCGCCGCGCGGTCACCCGTTACCTCGCGCATCACGAAAAGTTCCGCCTCATCGATGCCGCGATCGGGCGCGAGGGTGGGAAGATCGTCGCGCTGCTGCGCCTTTGCCCGATCCCGTTTGGTCTCGCGAACTACGCCTACGGCCTCACCGCCGTCCGCTTGTGGCCCTACCTCATCGCCACCTTTTTCGCGATCATCCCCGGTAATTTTTTCTTCGTCTGGTTCGGCGTCACCGCGCACGAAGGGCTGGCCGTCGCCTCGGGCACCGCGCGCGTGCGGCATCCGGGCGAATACGTGCTGCTCGGGGTCGGCCTCGTCGCCGCGTTCTTCGCGCTCCGCTATGTCACCCGCGTGGCCAAGGCTGCGGTGGAAAAGGGCGACCGTCAGGCCGCGCCCGCGCCGCCCGCCGGTTCAGAAGCCCCGTAGGTCGCGCGCCGCCACCGCGCGCGGTAATTGCACCAGCACCGGCTCGCGCGCCGGATCCAGCCAGCGCAGCATCTCGATCAGGTCGCCTTCGCCCAGCACCGTGCAGCCCGCGGTGCCCGCTCGCTGGCCGAGCCAGAGGTGGATGAAAATGCACGAGCCAGCTCCGGGACGATGCTGCGGATTGTGCGCGACGATGATCCCGAGCGCGTAGTCCGGAATCGTCGCCATGCGCTCCGAGGATCGCCAGTCCGGCGCGTTGATCCGCGCTCGATCCACGATGCGGTTATACCAGCGCGATCTCGGATCATCGATCGCTTCGAGAGTGGGGGAGATCGGCTGCCACGGTAGCTTCCCAACCGCGCGCGCTCCCTTCCCGAACGCGCCCGTCAGCGCAAAAATCCCCGCCGGCGCCCGGCGATCACCTTCTGTTTTCAGCGGCCCTTCATCCGGGGCAAAACGATGCGATCCCAGCCCCCAGCCAAGGCCACGCTCGCCGATCATCACCGGTACCGCCCGGCCCACCGGCGCCCAGCGCTCCGTATCCGACTCGCGCGCCCAGCGCTGCAACGTGGCCCGCGGCGCGTCCCACGAGGGCGCGATCACCACTACCGCTTGCCGACATTTCCCCGGAATCAATAACTCGGCGGCCGGTAACGGAGAGGTCATCAGCAGGGCAAGAAGCGGGGCGGTAAAACGCATCGGCCCGACCCTAAAGCGGCGCTGCGGAAGCCGGGAAAATATTTCTCCGCGAGCCCGCAAGAAACGCTTGCGCCCGCAAATTTGCCTGATAGACATTCCGCCCTCTTCAGAAGCTCGGGTGGTGAAATGGCAGACACGTACGTTTGAGGGGCGTATGCCGCAAGGCGTGGGGGTTCAAGTCCCCCCCCGAGCACTTTTAATCTGAAGAAAAATCCTCTCGCGTTGGCCCGGCGGCGCCTCTATCTCCGAAAGCGATGATCCTCCGTTCCCTGTTCTGTTTGTTGCTCGTGGTCGTGCTCGCGGGTTGCGAGGCGCCTTACAAGAAATCCGATGCGGCAGAGAAGCGGCCTTTCCGCCATCAGGCCAAAGATCAGACGTTCCAGGCATTCGTGGGCCGGCTGCGCATCGCGGTGCGGAAGAAGGATCGGCAGACTCTCGCGCAGATGATGGCGCCGGATTTCGGCTATCGCTGGGACGAGGCGCCGCAAGGTGAGTTGGTGTTTGATTACTGGGATCACCAGAAGCTCTGGCCCGAGGTGGCGCGGGTGCTGCAGCAGTCTTTTGAGCCGAACGATCTCTACATGGTGGCGCCGCCCGAGGTGGTCAATGATCCGACTTACAATGGCTACCGCGCGGGCATCCGCCTAGTGCAGGGAAACTGGCGGTTTGCGTATTTCGTGCCGGCCGAGCCGGGGCAGTAGATGGGCGCAGATCCTGTGGCGCTCGGCCTGCCGCATCGGGCGCCGTTCATTTTTGTGGATGTGGTGGACGAGATTGTGCCGGGCGAATCGGCGCTGGCGCGGAAGACTTTTGCGCCGGAGGAGCCCTTCTTTCGTGGGCATTTCCCGGGCGATCCACTGGTGCCGGGGGTGATCCTGACGGAGGCATTGGCGCAGACCGCGGGGCTGGCTGCCGGACAGGCGGGGCGGGGTTTTCGCCTGACGGCGATCCGTGGGATGAAGTTCCTGCGCGCGGTGCGTCCGGCGGAGGTGATCGAGCTGCGCGCGCGGAAGATCGCCGCGGTGGGCGGGCTGTGGCAGTTTGAAGTGGCGGCGCGCGTGGCTGAGCAGACCGTGGCCGAGGGGGTGGTGGTGCTTTCGGAGGTGTGAGGTTTTTTAATTCGCCACTGATGGACACGGATGGGGAAAGGCTCTGTCTTTCATCCGTGCTGATCGGTGTCCATCCAGGGCTAATTTCCTACTCCCCGCAGCGCGGGATTATTCCTGCATGTTGAACACTGCCGAGGGGTCGGGTGGTGATTGCAGGTCGTAGATTGCGCCCCATTCGCCGGCGGCGACGATGCGCACTTCGGTGCGCCACGGCTGGGAGGAGTCCGCGTAGGCTTCGTTCTCCGGTTTGCCCCAGAAGAGGTAACGCACCTGGAGGGTGTCGGCGCGGGAGCGCCAGTCCTCGAAGCCGCGCATCAGGCCGTCGAGCTGGGCGGCGGTGTCCTGCCATTCGAGGCCGTGGCTTTCCACGTGGCCGAGGTATCCGACGACCATCTTCCGCCCGCTGAGGAGGAGCGGGTGATTGTAGGTCGGCGCGCCGGCGAAGCGCTCGGCGAGTGGGATGGCGCGGAGGGCCTGCCGGGTGCCGGCGAGTTCGTAGCGACTGGCGATGGCGTGGCCGCGGTGCGTGGCGTCGAGGCCGCCCAGCGTGGAGAGGATGCCGGAGCCGAAGAGGGCGAAGACCGCGGCGGCTTGCGTCCAGCGGGACCAGTGCGCGAGGCCTTTGCTCCAAATGAATGGGAGCACGGCGAGGTAGGCCCAGACCATGAGTTTGGTGTTGTCCCATTCCCATGGCGCGAATTTCACGAAGCAGCAGACGAGAAAGATGCCGACCGCTGGGAAGACGACGGCGCGGGCCCAGTCGTCGCGCTCGCGCCAAAGGTGGACGAGTAGGGCGATGACGAGGATCGGGAGGATGCCGAAATTGAGCGGCCAAAAAATGACCGCGGCGAGGGCGGGATCGGAGACGTTGAGGATGCGCTGGCACCAGTCGAGGAAGCCGGGGTCGTCCATCATCCAGCCGGGTTTCCAGCCGAGGACGCGCCCGCCGTTCAACCCGCCAGTGATGAGCCAGACGAGTGCGGTCGCGGGGACGAACGCCGCGCCAACGAGGACGAGTAGGCCGCGGCGGGCGGGCGCGTGGAGGAGGAACCACGAGCCGAGCAGCACCGAGAGGAAGAGGAAGGTGTGGAAGTGAAAGAGCGGCAGCGAGGCGTAGAGCAGGACTTCGCCCCAGACGGGCAGGCGGGAGGATGAGTCGTCGCCGGAGAAGAAGCGGGTGCGCCAGCTCCCGAGCAGGAGCAGGCCCGCGGGCAGCGCGAAGAGCAGCCCGCGCTGGGTGGCGAGGAGCGCGAGGGCGAAGCTCTTCCACGCGTGCGGCGCCTGGAAGTCGGTGAGCGCGCCGGTTTCGAGGATCTCCAGCGCGGCGAGGCCGCCATTGGCGATGAAGCCGAAGAGGACAAAACCGCGGCCCCAGCGCCAGAGGGCGACGCCGGTGAGCGCGCTGCCGATCAACCCGAACCAGACGAAGGCGCGCAGCGGATCTCCGCCGAGCAGGACGACGAGGCTGTGGAGCAGATCGACGCCGAGCGGGTAGGTGAGGGGATGACCGGCGAAGATCGGGTTGTCCGGCCAGAACGGCGCGCCATTCGCGATGAACTGGATGTAGGTGAAATGAAGCGAGAGGTCGCCGAGGTTGTTCGGCGAGAGCACCATGATCTCGTCGCCCTGCACGAAAACGACCCAGAGGAAGATGCGCAGGGTGACGAACACGAACGAAAGGATGGCAACCCACTCCCACGCGCTCGGGGGCGCCGCGCTTTCATGGCGTGTGCGTCCTTTCCAAAATGTGGCGGAGGCGACGACCAGCCCGGCGCTGAGTGCGAGGCCGGCGGAGGAGGGATTGAGCCCGCCGCCGAACAAACCGAGCACGACGGCGAGGAGCGCGGAGGTGCTGGCGGCGTAAAGGATCGCGGCGACGAAGTTCATCGGGACTCCTCGGCTGGCGCGGGCGCTCTCATCGCGTCCGGCGTGAATATGCCCACCTTCGGCCCGACCAATCCGGCGAAGGTGCCAGTGAAGAGATAGACGGTGGCGCGGTTGTCGGAGTTGCCGCGCAGGCGGATGGAAAACTTGTAGTAGTCGAGGCGGAGGAGCGGCTCGACCTGCTCGACGAGCGGGTCATCGACGATGAGAAAGTCGGCGTCGAGCGGCTCGGGAAGTTGATCGAAGCTGGGATAATCCACGCGCGGGAAATCGGCGAGGAGCCAGACCCACGGGTATTGCTCGGGCAGGATGAGGTGGCCGCGCAGGTGGTAGTGGAGCGGGTTGCGCCGGGCGAGGGTGCGCAGTGGATCGAGGAACTGGTTCACGTCCGTGAAGGTCTGCACGTAAACGTAGGGCTCGCGGTCGTCGGTGTAGTTCCGGAAATTCAGCGTGAGCGTGAGACCGAGCGAACTGACGCCGAGCAGCGCGGCGATGACGCCGAAGGTCCAGCGGTCGATCGCGTCGACGGCGCGCACGATCGCGAGTCCGAAGATGAGGTAAAACGGCCAGATCAGCGCGATCAGACACCACGGAGTTTTGTACGGAATGATGCTGTAGGCGATGAGCGCGCCAAGCCCGGCGATGGCGAGGTAACGCGCGACGCGTGGCTGGCGCGGTGCGAGCAGCCAGAAGCTGGCGATGAACCCGGCGAGTGCCGGCCACTCGTAGCGGCCGAGGAGTTGCAGCCAGTAATACCACTCCTTTTCGTGGCCGGATTTCTGCGCGGTGCCGGTATGCACCCAAGTCCCGAAGGTTTCCCACAACCCCGGCAGCGACGACCAATCGAGAAAAGTGCCGGAGTAGAAAAAGATGATCAGACCGAGGCAGATCGCAGCGACGGTGAGCGTGTCCCGGAGTGAGATTTTCCATTCGCCAAAACGCCACACCGCGGAGGGCGAGAGCTTTTCAAACGCGAGCAGGCACGGCACCGCGAGGAGAAAGGCGATGATGTGGATGACGTAGGTTTCCTTGGTCAGGACGAGCCCGGTGGCGCCGAGCGCGACGGCCCAGAGGTAGCGGCGTTCGCCGAATCGCCAGAGACCGGGCAGGCCCCACGCGATGAGCAGGAGGAAGAAAACCATCCACGTCTCGTGAATGGCGTAGCGACCGTAGAAGACCATGCCCGGCGAGACGGCCATGGCGAACGCGGCGAGCAGGCAGGCGCGTTCATCGAAGTAGCGGCGGAAGGCGAGCATCATCCCGACGCAGGCCGTGCTCAGCAGGACGACGGGTAGGCGCAGTGCCCACTCGCCGCGGCCGAGGAGCGTCTGCGAGACGAAGAGCGCGTAGAAATGGAGCGGCCCGTGGAAGTTCGTCGGATCGTAGTGGTAGTAACCCTGGCGCGTCATTTGATCGACGAACCAGCCGTTCACCCCCTCATCAAAGTGCGCGGGTTTGAGGTCGAGCAGCGCGACGCGCAACACGAAACCCAGCAGGAGAATTCCCGCGGAAATGGCGATCCTTGGCGCATTCATGGCTTTGACCGCAGCGCCGCGGTGCTGCTAGAGATGACGCCCTCCAATGTCGAACGCGCCAAGTTTCTCCCGCTTCATTCCGGCTTTCCAAAAAGCCCGGCAGCCGTTCG
>JBBQYR010000043.1:0-29995 GCA_038208565.1 Chthoniobacterales bacterium | reverse complement strand
AGCGGTTCTTCGCGCCGAAGCCACAGGCGCAGCCTCCCCGGGCCATCCCGGTTCCGCAGCGTTCCCGCTGACCCCTTTCCCCCAGGTGCTCGAAAAGCTTTACCCCAAACTCCTTTCCATGACCGAACGCGTGAAACGTCTGATCGGCCTGGCCCCGCGCCAGACCGGCAACAAGCTCATCATCAACTCCGAAAAACTCGAGCGGCGGGTCGCGCTGCTCGAGAACGGAGTGCTCGAGGAATATTCCATCGAGCGAGAGACCGATCGCAACATCGTCGGCAGCATTTTCAAAGGCCGGGTGAAGAACATCGAGCACGGGCTCAAGGCGATGTTCGTGGATATCGGCTTTGAAAAGAACGCCTTCCTGCACTTTTGGGACGCGCTCCCCGCCGCGCTCGACAGCGGCATCGAGCAGGTGGACCGCGCCGGTGGCCGCAAGGAACAGAAGCGCATCACGGCGAAAGACATCCCGAGCATTTATCCCGTCGGCAGCGAAGTGCTGGTGCAGGTGACCAAGGGACCGATCAGCACCAAAGGCCCGCGCATCACCACCAATCTCAGCCTCGCCGGCCGCTACCTCGTGCTCATGCCCTATAGCGACCAGTGCGGTATCTCGCGTAAGATCGAGAGCCCCAAGGAGCGTGACCGCCTGCGCAAGATTTTGAAGGAACTGGACATCCCGGAGAGCATGGGCGTGATCGTGCGGACCGTCGGTGAAGGCCAGCGGGCGCGTTATTTCGTGCGCGATCTCGCCTATCTCCTCGAGCAGTGGAAGGCGATCGAGGACGCGATGAAAACCAAGGGAGCGCCCGCCTGTGTCTTCGCGGAACCCGACCTCATCGAGCGCACCGTGCGCGATTTTTTGACCGATGAAATCGACGAAGTGATCTGCGATGACGAGAGTTCCGTGAAGCGGATGATCGATCTCGTCGGCCAGATCTCCAAGCGCTCCGCGAGCCGCATTCGCCACTATCAGGACACCACGCCGATCTTCGAGCGTTACAACGTGCAGAAGCAGATCGACGACGCTTTCCATCGCCAGGTGTGGCTGCCGTGCGGCGGCTACATCGTGATCGATGAAACGGAAGCCTTGATCGCCATCGACGTGAATACCGGGCGTAACAAAGGCGGCGCCAATGCCGACAAAACGATCCTTCAGACGAACCTGGAAGCAGCCGACGAAATGACGCGCCAGATGCGCCTGCGCAACATCGGTGGCCTGATCATCGGGGACTTCATCGACATGAAGTCCCGCAAGGACCAGCAGATGGTCTATCAGCGGGTAAAAGACCGGCTGAAACGTGACAAGTCGAAGACCCACGTCCTGCCGATTTCGCCCCTCGGACTCATGGAAATGACCCGGCAGCGCGCGGCGGAGAGCATCAGCGGCGCGGTCTTTGAGTCGTGCCCATATTGCCACGGCCGCGGTAAGGTGAAGAGCGCCATGACCATGAGCGTCGAGCTCCAGCGGGCCTTGCACCAGATCATGCGGCGGCATCAGGACACGATCCACGAGATCAAAGTCATCGTGCATCCGCACGTCATGCAACGCCTGCGCACCGAGGACGAGGAACTGCTCGTGGAAATCGAACGCCGCTACGCAGGTCGTCTGACCTTCCGTGCGGAACCGACCTTCCATCACGAGAAGTTCACCATCACCGACGCGAACACTGGCGCCGAATTGAAGCCCTGACGGGTTCGTCACTTTATGACTTTTCGGTGAGCGCTGGAGCGCGGAGCGTGTTACAGGATTGTCACACGCAGCCCCTTGCGAGGGGGAGTGTGATTCTTACACTCCGCGCCAAACATGAGCAGCAAAGCCGCGAATAAACGCATCCTGATCGCCGACGATGAGCCGGATGTCCTCCAGTTGGTTTCGTCCAACCTCAAAAACGCAGGCTACAACGTGCTCAAGGCCGAGGATGGCCTGGCAGCGCTGAATCTGGCGCGTGAAACCCTGCCGTCGCTGATCGTGCTGGACCTGATGCTGCCGGAGATGTCGGGTCTGGAGGTCTGCAAGGTTTTGAAGAAGGAGCCGACGACCGCGGCGATTCCGATCGTTATGCTCACCGCCAAGGCCGAGGAAGTGGATCGGATCGTCGGGCTCGAACTCGGCGCGGATGATTATCTGACGAAGCCTTTCAGCCCACGGGAGCTGGTGCTGCGGGTCAAATCCGTGCTCCGCCGGGCCGGTTCCGCGGCGGAAGTAACCGATCAATTGTCTCTCGGCGAAATTCGCATCGACCGGTCGCGTTACGAGATCACCATCAGCGGCACCCCCGTCGATTTCACGGCGACGGAGTTTAAGCTGCTCGCGCTGCTCATCGAACGGCGCGGGCGGGTGCAGAGCCGGGATACGCTGCTCAATGATGTGTGGGGCTACGAAAGTGTGATCGATACGCGGACGGTGGACACCCATGTCCGCCGCCTGCGGGAGAAGCTGGGCAAGTGGGCGGACTACATCGAGACGGTTCGCGGATTTGGTTACCGCGTGGCGGAGAATGCTCGCTAAGGATCGATGACGACTTACCTCGGTTGGGCGGCCGCAGTTTTGATCCTGGTCTCCTGGTGGTGGGTCTGGCGCAACGATGCCCGGAACTGGCAGCATCTGGCGCAATTGCTCCATGATCTCGCAGAAGGCCGGACGGGTTCCGGGTTCGTCTTCCGGCATGGTGGGCGCTTTGCACAGCTCACGCACGGCCTCGAAAAGCTGGCCAACGAGCAGGCCCGTTTGCGGCAGCAGATGAGCAACGATTCCTTCAACCTGCGCACCATCCTCGCGAGCATGGAGGAGGGCGTGATCGTGGTCGATGCGCAGCAAACGTTGCGGTTGGTGAACCCGTCCTTCCTCCGACTTTTCGACGTGAAGACGGACCCGCTGGGGCAAACGGTGCTGCGGACTTTGCGCGAGGCGGCGTTTGCCGAGGTCGTATCGGCGGCGCTGAAGACCGGGGAGGCGCAGACGGTGGAAATCACGACCACCACGAGCAAACATCCGCGGCATTTTGCGGTGCATGCGGTGCCGATTCACGAGCGGCCGGAGGAGGCGGGCGTGGTCATGATCGTGCGCGATTTTTCAAGGCTGCGGCAGCTCGAGGAAGTGCGCCGGGAGTTCGTCGCCAATGTTTCCCACGAACTCCGAACCCCCCTCTCGATCTTCCACGGCTACTTGGAGAATCTCATCGATACACCGTCGATGCCGCGCAAAGAGCAGGCGGAAGTTTTCGAGGTGCTGCGCAAACATTCGCTGCGGCTGAATGCGTTGTTGGAGGATTTGCTGACGCTGGCTCGCCTCGAGTCGCGCCATGAGAAGCTCGATCTGCGGGAGCTGAATCTCGCGGATGTGATGAATGGCGTGGCGGGCGATTGGGCGGCGAAATTGCGGCAGAAGAACCTCGTGCTGACCATCGACACGCCGCCGGATCTTCCCACGGTTCTGGCCGATCGCTTGCGGCTCGAGCAGGTGCTGCACAATCTCCTGGAGAATGCCGTGAAATACACGGAAGCGGCGGGCACGATCACGCTCCGGGCTACGGCGGATGCTTCGTCGGTGACGTTGCGCGTCGAAGACACCGGCACGGGCATTCCGCCAAACGATCTGCCGCATATCTTCGAGCGCTTCTATCGCGCCGACAAAGCGCGGACGCGCGAACACGGCGGCACGGGGTTGGGTCTTTCCATCGTGAAGCACATCGTCCACCTCCACGGCGGGACCGTCTCTGCGGAGAGCAAGTATGGCCGAGGCACGGCCATCATTCTGCGGTTGCCGATGGCGGCTTAGCGGAACCAGTCGTCGCCGTGCGGATCGGATTTGGCGGCGGCGGTGGTGCTGGAGGCGAGCAGTTTGGAAGGAGGCAAGTCGGTGATGACCACGCGCGTGCCGACTGGCACGGAATCGAAGAGCGCGATCACATCGCGGGAGCGCATCCGAATGCAGCCGTAGCTGGCCGGTTTGCCGATGCTTCTTTCCTCGGGCGTCCCGTGGATGTAGATGCCGCGCGCCGCGGCGTTGCGGTTGCTGCTTTCCAAGCCGCGCAGGCAGAGCACGCGGGTGACGATCGTATCGCGCCCGGGAGCGTCGGGCCGCAGGACTTCGCCGGTAAAGCGCAGGCCTTTCAAGACCGCACCGGCGGGCAGGCGATCACCAATCTTCCGCTCGACGGAAAACGCGCCGGTCGGCGTGCGGAAACTGCGGATGCTATCGCCGAGGCCAAACTTCGAGGTGGAGATCGGGAACTCCGCTTTCCGTTTGCCGTCATCGACGACGGTGATCGTCTGG
Organism: Chthoniobacterales bacterium; assembly: GCA_038208565.1. GTDB lineage: Bacteria > Verrucomicrobiota > Verrucomicrobiia > Chthoniobacterales > Chthoniobacteraceae > Chthoniobacter. The sequence goes on along the minus strand of JBBQYR010000043.1, from coordinate 25,716 downwards.
TCCTTCACGCTGACGACGATCTCCGCCGATCGAGCCGCGGCGGTGGAGCAGAGCGATGCGGTGAGGAGCGCGAGAGCCGAGGTCTTCCAGGAGCAAGTGGGCATCGCCAATCTTTAGTTGAGCGAGGGGGTGACCGGCGGCGCGAGGCGGTTCACGGGCGGCATGGTGGGCTCGTCTTCATCTTCGAGTGCCAAGGGTGGCCCGCCCACGGTGTTGGCGGCGTAGTTGGTGATGAGTTCGATCTTGCCGTTGAAGTCCTCGGTCAGTGCGGACAGGCTCTCCACCCAGTCGCCGCTGTTGTAGTAGCCGATCCCTTCGATCTCGCGGATGACGGGTGTGTGGATGTGCCCGCAGACAACTCCATCCACCTGGTCCCGGCTCGCATATTGGACGATGGCCTTCTCGAATGCGCCGATGAAACTCACGGCGTTTTTCACGCTCTTTTTCACGTAAGCGCTGAGCGACCAATAATCCAAGCCGAGCCGGCGGCGGATGGTATTGACCGGATGGTTCAAGCGCAGGAGGAGCTGGTAGCCGACGTCGCCGACGAAGGCGAGCCACTTGATATTCTGCACGACGGTGTCGAGCTCGTGACCGTGGATGATGAGCAGGCGGCGGCCGTCCGCCGTGGTGTGAATGTCGCGCTGCATGATCTCGACCGCACCGAAGTGGCCGAAGAAGCCGGCGACGAATTCGTCGTGGTTGCCCGGGATGTAAATGACCCGCGTGCCTTTGCGCCCGGCGCGGAGGATTTTTTGGATCACGTCGTTGTGCGACTGCGGCCAGTAGATGCCGCGGCGGAGCGCCCACACGTCGATGAAATCGCCCACCACGTAGAGGGTCTCGAACTCGTGCTCTCGCAGAAATTGGAGCAGGGCTTCGGCCTTGCTGCCGCGAGTGCCGAGGTGAATGTCGGAAATCCAGCCGGTGCGGTGACGCGTCATTTGCCGGAAGTAAAGGCGTCGGAGCGGGGAAATTGCAAAACTTCACGCTGATGCTGAAGGAGATTTCACCTGTTCGTCACAATCTCGTCATCCGCTTCTTTCATGCATCGTGCTGAATCTGCCGCCATGAAGATCCACGTTTGGGAGCCCGAGTTTGTCTATTCGATGCCTGCCGAGGTGCCGCGTCGACGGAAGCGGAAGAGCGTGACGGAGATTCTGCGCGCAGCCTACCGGAAGCACTTGCGCGATGCCCATACTCGCCAGGCCGTGAAGCGCTGGCTACGCTGAGCGCTGGATTTCATCCAATCGTCACAATGGCGGGCTTGACGGGCCGGGTGCTCCCTCCCAGCCTCCGAGCATTGCTCCTGTGAAAGACGAACCGAAAGCCAAGCCTGCTTCCGCCCTGCCGTTCCAGACGGTGAGCGAGGAGCTGAACTTCCTGCGTAAGACCTTCCGCGACTTGGTCGGCGCTTATTCGGCCCACTTGGAAGCCGAGATCGCGCAGATTCAGGCGACGGTGACCGCCAACGCGGAGTCCAAGAAAAAGCTGCCCGCCAGCCGCGGCTCGGACCTGCGGGACATCCTGATGATGGTGCGTTCGCTGGAGGTGAAGCCGGCCAAGGGACGGCGGCGGGACCTGAAAAAGGTCGAGGGCCTCGTCGAGGAATTGCAGGCGATCGTCGAGCGCTGGTAGTTGCTCGTTGTTTGCCATTGGCAAATGCGGGACGGCAAATAGTCTCTGCCGCCCTATGAAATCTTTCAAAATCGCAGTCCTCCCAGGCGATGGCATCGGTCCCGAAGTCATGGCTGAAGCCCGGCGCGTGCTCGCCGTGGCCCAGACCAAGTTTGGCTTCCAATTGGAGCTCACCGAGGCGCGAGTTGGCGGCATCGCCATCGATGTCGATGGCCGCGCTTTGCCCGAGGAAACCCTGCGCGTGTGCCGCGAGGCGGACGCCATCCTTTTCGGCTCGGTCGGCGGACCGAAGTGGGAATCGCTCCCGCCCAACGAGCAGCCGGAGCGGGCTGCGCTGCTCCCGCTGCGCAAGCACTTCGCCCTCTTCGCCAATCTCCGCCCGGCCGTCTGCTTCCCGAAGCTCACCCACGCCTCGCCGGTGAAGGAGGAACTGATCGCCGGCGGCTTCGATGTCCTCTGCGTGCGCGAACTCACCGGCGGCCTCTACTTTGGCCAGCCGAAAGGCCGGCACGAGGAAAACGGCGAGACCGTGGCGATCGATACGATGATTTACAAGACGAGCGAGATCGAGCGGATCGCGCATGTAGCGTTCAAGGCGGCGCAGGGCCGGCAGAAGCGGCTGACTTCGGTCGATAAGGCCAACGTCCTCGAAAATGGCGTGCTCTGGCGGCAGACGGTGAACGAGATCGCCAAACAATATCCCGACGTGACGCTGAACCACCTCTATGTGGACAACGCCGCGATGCAGCTCATCAAGAACCCGCGCGGTTTCGACGTGGTGCTCGCGGAGAATCTCTTCGGCGACATCCTGAGCGACGAGATGGCGATGATCACCGGCTCCCTCGGTATGCTCCCGAGCGCCAGCCTCGGGGTGAAGGAGACGCCGACCGGGCGGTTTGGCCTTTTCGAGCCGAGTGGGGGCACGGCGCCGGACATCGCGGGGAAGGGGATCGCCAACCCGATCGCCCAGATCCTCTCCGCGGCCATGATGCTGCGCCATTCCCTCGGACTGCCGGAAGCTGCCGCTGCCATCGATGCCGCGGTCCGCCAGGTGATCGACGACGGTCTGCGCACGGGCGACATCTGGAGCGAAGGCTCCCGCCGGGTGGGCACTCGCGAGATGGGCGAAGCCATCGCCGCGGCGATCTAGGTAGTTTTCCCAGGAGCATCCGAGGACTCACCGCCGAGGAGAAGGCGGGTCGTGGCACCTCACCTGCTATCTTCGACGGTGAATGCGTATATCCCCGAGTCCAGCCATGCACCGCCGCCGGGTGTCGCCTCGGGGCTTTACTCTGGTGCAGGTCATGGTGGCGTGCGCGATCATCGTCATCGTCGGCTTGGCCAGCATTCAGGCGCTCGTCCTGATGAACCGCAAGGCGGCGGTCATGCGCACGATGACAAATGCGCGCGCCGTAGTGCAGCGGAATATCGATACCGCTCTGACGGTGCCGTTTACGGCTACTCTGACCCCGGCAATCCTGGCCATGACTCCGGGATCGGTCTACGACGATGACGGAGGGGGAGACAATTTGGTCAACATCGCTCTCCAGCGCAGCGGGACGACTGCCTGGATCAAGGGGACGCTGACCCGGACGGTGACCGCGGAATCCAACCCCGAGAGCATCGATATTCGCCGTGTGACCTTCAGCGTGAGCTACAGTTACCGCGGTCGACCATACAGCTTCTCGATGACGACCCTGCGAACCCAAGACTGATGATCAAATTCTCCGCACATCGCCGGCAGGCAGGATTCTCGATCGTCGAGACGCTGATGGGCGCGGCGGCCGCGGCGGTCGTCGGGCTCGGTGTATTTGCGATCCTGAATACGGGAATGATGCTCTCGGCCCGGAATCTTTCGCTGAATACGACCAGCAATTCCCTCCGCGGTGCGCTCGATCGAACGGAAAGTCTGATTCAGCAGGCGGATTCGATGCCGGTGCTGATCAATACCGCGGGCAACGCCGCCGCCGGACCAAGTGCCGGAGTTCGCTTCGATCGGTACATCGGTGCACCGTATGTTTTGACGGTTCCGACGGGTGGGCTGCCTTCCTCCACCGCGTCGCTTTCGCTGCAGCGTTCCACAAACGCGCTGGCATCACCAGCCGTCCCGACCGCGGGAGATGTCGTTCGGATCGATGGTGAGTCCTCGCTCCTGCGGCCGCGCGTGAGTTCCGTGATCGCTTCGCCGGTTGATGCGCTCCTGCGCCAAACGCTTACGGCGACCTTGGCGGCGCCGCTGGGGAACACGGTGACCACTTCATCGACGACCGTGAGTTGCAAGCTCGTCCGCAACGTCGCGCTCATCGTCATGCCCAACGGAGGCAAGCGAGAACTCCGCTACTACCATTCCTTTGACCTGACCACGAGCCTGAGCGACACAAGCAAATACAGCGTCCTGACCGACCAAGTCGGAATGCAGACGGATGATGCGACCCCCTTCTCGCTCGTGATGATGGAAACGAGGAACTTCGTGAACGTGTCCTTCCGGGTGAGGGCCAACAAATTCGACCAGCGCCTGCAGGGCAAGCAAGGCGATCAATTCAACACCTTTGCCCGGGTCGACGTGCAAATCCGACCGAAAGTGAATCCATGAAACGGCGATCAATTACGAGCGAAGCCGGCAATCTCCTTCTGGTGGCCCTGATTGTGGTGGCCGTGGTTTCGGGCTTTGTCGCTGTCGCCTTGAATGTGACGAACAACACGGGCCGCATGAGCGACCGGAGCCGCGACTATGCCGCCGCCAGTGCCGTGGCGGAAGGTTCCGTCGAATACGCCTACGCCCTTTGGAAAAAACGGATCGCGACGAACAACCGCGCCATTACGACGACCGAGGCCAATGCCTCACTGACCGGGCCGGCGTTTCCCGGATTCGCCTATGCGGCGGCGGTGGAGTCAGGTCCGCTTCAGATCGATGCTCTCGATGAATTCGGTGCTCCGGTAGCCACGCCGACGCCCGTCACGATCGATCTGGCCAGTTACCCCGGCTGGCGCGGCCGCACCTTCAGCTACCTCGCCAAGGCCAAGGTGGTGCAGACCGGCGGCTACAATTTTCGCACCGGAGTCCAGCGGCGCTTCCAGTATTCCGAGGTGCCCCTATTTCAGGCGATGTTCTTTTTCGAACACGACATCGAGATCTATCGTGCGGCGGAGATGACTGTGAGCGGGCTGGTCCACACTAACTCCAACGCCTATCTCAGTGGCCAGGCGTCGGCGAATCTCACGTTTCAGGATCAGGTCTCGTATGCGGGGGCTTACTCCGACCAAACCGATCCTCCCTACGCCAATACGTGGAGCGGCTGGGTGGCTAATGCCTGGGTTAATCCGGTCTACTCAAATGGAGGCGAGGCGGCACAGTTGCATCAGGTGCCGCGGATGGAGCCGCTCGGAACCGAGCCGAGCGCCGTGATCAATACGACCGATACCAACCCTAACAACGACGGCATGCGGGAACTGATCGAGACACCAAATACGAGCTATACGGACCCCGCGGAATTTTCAAAGCGGCGGCTCTCGAGCAAGGCGGGCATCATGGTGAGCATCAGCGGCACCACGGTGACAGTCACTGGTCAAAACGGGACCACTCTGACCGCGGCGCAGAATACGACGATCAAAGGCGCCGTGAGTGCCAAGACGGCGGTGTATGATCAGCGCGAAGGCAAAAACCTCGACGTGAGCACGGTGAATGTCGGCACCTTGAAAACGGCGATCGACGCCGGGATCGCAGGATTTAATGGCGTGATCTACATCAAGGACAGCACGGCGACGACGACCTCCAGCCCGAACCCCAAAGCGATTCGCCTGAAGAATGGGGGAGTGTTGCCGAGCAATGGGCTGACCTTCGCAAGCGAAAATCCGGTTTACGTTCAGGGCGACTACAACACTGGCACAACGACGAACCCCAATTCGGTCCCGGCCAATGGCAGCGGGAATCCGAGCAACACCGCGAGTCCCACGGTTTCTGGTTATACTCGCAAGCCCGCTGCCGTGCTCGCCGATGCCGTGACTTTCCTCTCGAACAACTGGTCGGATGGCAACTCCTCGCTGTCGCTTTCCAACCGCGCGGCCAGCAACACGACTTACAACGTGGCGGTGCTCGGTGGGTTCATGCCATCGGGCTACCAGCCGGCGAGTGGTGCGCGATACGGTTACTCCGGCGGGGCGAATAACTTCGCGCGGTTCCTCGAGGATTGGAACGGCGACTACTGCACTTACTTTGGATCGATGGTCGAACTTTTCGAGAGCAAGGTAGCCAAGGGCAAATGGGACACGGGCGTGATTTACCGTCCGCCGTTCCGCCGTTGGAACTTCGACCCGAACTACCGCAACGTGGCGCCTCCGGGTAGCCCGGATGCGGTCTCCTGGAGCCGAGGCACATGGGCCAAGTGGTAGGGCCAGCTAGCGTCAGGCACGCCGCGTGGGCGGCTCTCGGTCTGTTGTGGGTGCTCGGTCTGCCGGTGTCGGCGGTCGATCTCACCCCGCGCTACATCGATACGTTCATCGACGGTCACGCGAGCCGCCGCCTCTATTTTGCCGATGGCGAAAAGAAGATTGGGGTCAGCCTCGATCGCGAAACTCGGGTCGAGGCCGCGGCGGGTGGCGTCGTCTTTCGTTTTGGTAAATTCACGGACATCACTTTCCTCGTGAAGCCGTCGCCGATGACGCCGGATCAGCCGTTCGACGGGATCGCGCTCGAACGTTACACCGAGGCAGCACGACGGCTCCTCCCTCCGGGGGCGAAGAGCGTGAAGGTCCTCGAAGAAACGGCCGATCCATTGCCGATCAATCGCTGGACTGGGCGCCGCTTTCTCTATTCGTGCGAGGTGGTGGATTCCGTCCTGATGATGAGCGTGACTTTCCTCAATCTGAACAGCGACGACCAACTGATCCTCGTGACCACGGCGTCCGAGCGCAATTTTGCCGAAGCCGCGGAACGCTCATTTCAGGTCATTCGCACGTGGCAGGAATTGCTTCCCGGCGACGAGGTCCCGCCCAAAGCAAACTGAGCGGGATCAGTTCCGCTGGTTCCAACTGAAGAGGCTGGCGATGCCAGCTTCGTGGATCAGTTTGAAGTCGGCGGCCCGCGCGGTGATGACCACGACCAGCCGTTCGCGCGGATCGAAATCGCAGAGCGCGACTGCGGTGACGAAGCGCTGCCCACCCGCGTTGTAGGAATAAATGAATTCCTCGCTGGGAGCGCCATCGAGCGTGAAAGGGCTTGGGCGCTGCTCGGTGAGTTCCAGTTCGGTAGCGTCCGGCGGCAGGAAAGTGTGGCTGAATTTGGCGACATCTTCCGGCGTGCCTTCGACCGCCGCGGGGCGCGCGACGGAGCGGAGTTGCATGAAGGCACCTTGCTCGCCGGGATAAAGCGAGAGCGTGCGCCCGCCGCCGTTCACCTGCCAATCGCCCGGCGGCTGATAGTGAATCTTGCTCGCGCCGTGGGTGAAGATGAGCGTCGGGATGCGGAATCCCTCGAGCTGTCGCCAACTTTCCTTGGGCGTGAGGTCGAGCGCTCCCGCCAGCGACGGGAGCAGGAGGAGGCTGAGTAGGCAGGCGCGCATGGTCGAAAGCTCAGCGCTGAGCCCAGCGACCGCGGCTATAGACGCGCGCCACCCGGAAGCCCGGCGGATTATTGTCCTGCAGGAGGTTGTCGTAGTACCAGCGGCGGTTTGGCGGGGTGTAGTCGGCGGCACTCCACGGGCGGGTGCCCTGCGCCGAGTCGAAGAGCAGCGCAAGCGCGCCGTAGATCGTGAAGTACCTACCGCCCCAGTCTTCGTGGAAGCGGGTGAAGTTCTCGATGCCGCCGCTGTAGCTGCTCTTTGTCGTCGGGACATTGCCGGCGACGAGTGCGGCGTTGATGGTCGTGCTGCTGGCGATGCGCGAGCTTTTGCCGAGCAGTGAGTTGGCGTCGTTCCAGCCGTTGGAGAGGATATTGATGGCGTCGCCGACCACGGCCGAGGGCGCGCGATTGTAGGTGCCGACGACCGGGCTCGGGGTGTCTTTCGGCGGGGTGTAGGACGAGGCGGTGTTGGAAGCGGGCTGTTTCCCGGAACTGCTGCCGGTGTTGTAGTCGCCCTGGACGTAGATGGCGTTGGGCGAGACCACCGTCATCCCGCTGTCCGGCAGCGTCCCGCCATTCACGAGCTTGATGCCCCGCGAGCGCGAACTGGTGACGGCGGTCTTGGCGCCCGTCGAGGAATTGACGACCTGCGTCGAGACGCTCGTTCCGGTGCTTCGATCGGCGACGTAGAAGACGTAGCCATCATTCGTTCCCACGGAGTCGGCAATCTTGGCCGCTTTGTGCGCGGCGGTGATTTTGCCGACATCGAGCGTGGCGACGCGGACGTTGTCCCCATCGCGCACGTCGCGTAGGGCGGTGTTGAGGACGAGCGCGCCCGAGATCGCCGTGTATTCGCCGCTGGCCGCGGGCAGTGGCGTGGTCGATGGGCCTTTGTAGATGCTGAGTTTGTTCGCGGCATCGACGTAGATCCGATAGTCCGCATTGCTGGCCAGTCGCTCGCTGGTCGAGGCATCGAGTTGCAACGGGTCCGGTTTTTTCGGGTCGGTCACGGCCACCTGTTCCTCGATAATCTCGCGGTATCCGTCGTTGTTCAGGTTGCCATCCGAGTCGCTGTTGTTGCTGTTCGGGTCATCGATGAAGTTGCCGTCGAGATTCGCGACGGGCGTATCGAAAAGCTTCTGCTGGTCGCCGAGGCGCGGCGGATTGTCCGTATCCCAGTTGTCGGCGAAACCGTCGTTGTCGATGTCGGGATTCTCCTTTCCGTAGCGCGAATCCTCCTTCCGAAAATCGTTGGTGTGGCTGCCGGTAAAGGCCACGTCCTTGAGGAAGCTGAGCGAGTCGTGCGCGGTGAAAAGATTGCCGGCGACAAAGACGGTGCCGTTCACGTACATCGGCGGGCCGGGATGAAATTCGACGTTGTGCTGCGTTCCGAAGAAGAAGTTGTCGAAGAGGTTCCGACCCGCGCGGACAAAGACGCGCTCGACGGTGGCCGTATTGTTGCCCGAGGGGCCGCGGAATTGCACGGTGGCGCGCGCGAGATAATGCAGCCGCACCCGGAGCCGTGAGCGCGTGCCGTTTTCCGCGATCGGGCGGCCATCGGGATCGGTAGTCGGCTCGAGGAGTGGCGTGGTCGCGGTCACGCTCCAACTCGTCAACGTGACGCCGGCGGGCCGGGGCAAATCGGCGGTCGTCGGCGCGCTCAAGGTTGCCGTCAGCGCGGCGTTCGAGAGGCCGTTGCTGCGATCGGTGGTGTTGGTCACGTTGATCATCGCCTGGCGCCACTGGTCGTAGAGGCTTTCGATCACGCCGTCGCCGTAGGCCAGCGCGACCGCGCGGTCCGTGGTGCGGCGGGCGATGCCGACATGCGCGCTCGTGACGCTGAAGATGGTCGCGACGAGCAGACTCGTGATGACCATCGTGAAAAGCACCGCCAGCAAACCGGCGCCGGCGCAATCGGGATGATGTTTAACTCGCATTGGTCGAGGAGACTGGGGTGGGCCGCCAACGCGGGGGCACGGTGGATTGCAGGGTGACGGTGCCGTTGTTGAAGCGGCGGGCGCTGTAAGAGCTGTCGTGGAATTCGAGCGAGACGCGGACGTTCATCCCATCGGTCGGCGCGGCTGCCGAGGGATGCAGGAGCGCGAACGGTTTCAGCGACGTGATCTTGTCGCGCACCACGGTGAAGCTGCTCTTCGCGGCGCCGGTGTAGTTGGCGTGATAACGGAGCTGGCCGCCGGCCACGGTGTAGGCGACCTCGCGGTAGAAGTATGCGGTGGTGAGGTTGCCGGGCGTCGTGGCGTCGATGGTGAAACCGATGCCGTCGGCGTCTGAGATGGTGATGGTGCCGACGGTCTTGCCCGCGGTCGGAGCCACCGTCACGGCGGTGATGTCGAACTCACGCGAGACGAGCGGGACCACCACCTTGTCGCCGGTCTGCGGGACATAGGGCAATTTTCCACCCACGCCGAAATCGAACTTCAACTGCGTGTCGCTCGACTTCGCATCCGCGCTGAACCGATATGGCCCACCAGCCTGCACGCGGTAGCGAACGCCATTGGCGCGAGTGCTGATGAACTGCTGCGTGAGCGCGTCCTGGTCCGCGGTGGCGGTGGCGGCGACATCGGCGTAGGTCGTGCCGTTGAAGTCCACAAGCCGGAACGGCGACGCCGCATCGTGCAGATCGTTGAGCAGCGCGAGATCGGAGATGCGCATCGTCTCGTGGCTGTGATTGGTCGCGAGGTTGCGGGCGATCAGCCGGACTGAAGTGGAGCCAAAGGCGACCAAGCCGATCGTCACCATGCTAAAGATGCCCATGGCGAGGAGCATTTCGACGAGTGTAAAGGCGCGGGAAAGGAGCGGGCGCATTTCAGATGTCGTCGGCGGCTCGCAACGTGGTGAAATTCACGGCGTAGGGGCGCCCGCGGTAGGTGAAGTTGACGGAAACCGTGGCGCGCAACTGGCGCGGCGGGAGATCGGTGATGACGGTGGTGCGCGTCGCCGAGACCGGCGTATCGAGATTCGTAAACGCTGTGCTCAACCCGACGGCGTTGTTGTGCGGGTCGTTATTCAGCGTGAGCGTCGCCTCGGTGGCAGTGCCTGCCGTCAGGACCGCCGGGCGAGTGCTCCGCATCTGCCACGGGGTGGTCAGGATTTCGTCGGCTTTTTGCTGCGCCAGCGCGAGCGCCAGGGTGCGCAACCGGGCGGCGTTGGCCCAGCGATTGATCTGCGCCATCGTCGCCACCGAACCCGCGACGAAAAGCGCGAGGATGGCGCCGGCGATGACGACTTCGGGCAGGGTGAAGCCGCGAGCGTGCCGGAAGCGAGGGATGGCTCGCGTTCTGGATGCGTGGATGCACATAGCCCTCGGGAAGCAGCAAAACACGAGCCAGTCACTACACTGGCTATAAAAATAATGGAGTCTACTCTGTAGGCTGTACGCCTGACGGGCTTAGCTCACGCCGTCCTTCACGGCCGCAATCGCATATTCGCGATTCAAACGTGCGATGACCGAGGCCGGAATCTCCGCCGGGCAGACCGCTTCGCACTCGAGGTAGTTCGAGCAGTTGCCGAAGCCTTCCTCATCCATGGTGCGGACCATCTTGAGCGCGCGCGAGGTGCGTTCGGCCTGGCCTTGGGGCAGGAGGGCGAGGTGCGAAACTTTCGCGCCGACGAAGAGCATCGCGCTGGCGTTTGGGCACGCGGCCACGCAGGCGCCGCAGCCGATGCAGGCCGCCGCTTCCATCGCGGCGTCGGCGATTGGTTTCGAGATGGGCAGGGTATTGCCATCGACAGCCGAGCCGGTGCGCGCGGTGATGAAGCCGCCCGCTTGCTGGATGCGCTCGAAGGCCGTGCGATCGACGATCAAGTCGCGCAGGATCGGAAAGGGACGCGCGCGGAACGGCTCGATGTGGATCGTGTCGCCGTCCTTATACTTGCGCATGTAGAGCTGGCAGGTCGTAGTCTCGCTCGGGCCGTGAGGCACGCCGTCGATGGTCAGCGAGCAGGTGCCGCAGATGCCTTCGCGGCAATCGTGGTCAAAGGCGATCGGCTCCTCGCCTTTCGTGAGCAGGTCTTCATTGACGATGTCGAGCATCTCGAGAAAGGAACAGTCCTCGGGGATGTTGCGCGCTTCGACGTTCACGAGCTGCCCCTTGCTCTTCGGGTTCTTCTGCCGCCAGACTTTGAGTTTGAGGTTCATGCGGAAAGTTATTTGTAGCTGCGGACGCTCGGGTGGACTTCCTCGAATTCCAGCGGTTCGACGTGGCGCGTGGGGTTGGAAACGTCGCCGGTGTATTCCCAGGCGGCGACATGCTGGAAGTTGGCGTCGTCGCGTTTCGCCTCGCCGTCGGGATATTGAAACTCCTCGCGGAAATGGCCGCCGCAGGATTCGTTGCGCTCCAGGGCGTCGCGGCAAAGCAGTTCGCCGAACTCGAGGAAATCGGCGACGCGCCCAGCCTTCTCCAGCGCCACATTGAGCGCTTCGCCCTCGCCGGGGACATTGACGTTTTTCCAGAACTCCTCGCGCAGCGGCGGGATTTGCTTGAGCGCGCGGTCGAGGCTCTTCGCGCTGCGAGCCATGCCACAGTAGTCCCAAATGATGCGGCCGAGCTCGCGGTGAAAGTGATCGACGCTCCGCTTGCCCTTGATGCCGAGTAGCAGCTTGGTGCGCTCGCGGACTTCCGTTTCGGCTTTCTGGAACTCCTCGCGGTCGGTCGTCGGGCGTTTGCCAATCTGCGGCGCGAGATAATTGCCGATGGTGTAGGGGAGCACGAAGTAGCCGTCGGCCAGCCCTTGCATGAGCGCACTGGCCCCGAGGCGGTTCGCGCCGTGGTCGCTGAAGTTTGCTTCGCCGAGCACGAAAAGGCCGGGCACGTTGGACTGCAGGTTGTAGTCCACCCACAGGCCGCCCATCGTGTAATGCACCGCCGGGTAGATGCGCATCGGGCGCTGGTAGGCATTTTCACCAGTGATCTGGTGATACATGTCGAAGAGGTTGCCGTAACGCTCGCGGATGGTGTTTTCGCCGAGGCGCTTGATGGCGTCCGCGAAGTCGAGATAGACGCCGAGCCCGCCCGGGCCGACGCCGCGGCCGTCGTCGCACGCTTCTTTCGCCGAACGCGAGCTGATGTCGCGCGGGGCGAGGTTGCCGAAGCTCGGATATTTCCGCTCGAGGAAATAGTCGCGTTCGCCTTCCAGAATCTCGGCGGGCGCGCGGTTGTCGCCCTTCTTCTTCGGCACCCAGACGCGACCGTCGTTGCGCAGCGACTCGGACATGAGCGTGAGCTTCGACTGGTAGTCGCCGGCGACCGGGATGCACGTCGGGTGAATCTGCGTGTAGCAGGGATTGGCGAAGAGCGCGCCGCGCTTGTGGGCGCGCCACGAGGCGGTCACGTTGCAGCCCTTGGCGTTGGTCGAGAGGTAGAAGACGTTACCGTAGCCGCCGGTGGCCACGATCACGGCGTCCGCGGCGTGCGAGGTGATCGCGCCGGTGACCATGTCGCGCACGACGATGCCTTTGGCGTGGCCATCGACGAGCACGAGATCGAGCATCTCGGTGCGCGGAAACATTTCCACGCTCTTCTCGGCGATCTGGCGGTTGAGTGCGGAGTAGGCGCCGAGGAGGAGCTGCTGCCCGGTCTGGCCGCGGGCGTAAAAAGTGCGCGAGACTTGGGCGCCGCCGAAACTGCGGTTCGAGAGCAGGCCACCATATTCGCGGGCGAAGGGCACGCCTTGCGCGACGCATTGGTCGATGATCGCTGCGCTGACTTCGGCGAGCCGATAGACGTTGGCTTCCCGCGAGCGGAAGTCGCCGCCCTTGATCGTGTCGTAAAAGAGCCGCTGCACGGAGTCGCCGTCGTTCTGGTAATTTTTCGCGGCATTGATGCCGCCCTGCGCGGCGATGGAGTGGGCGCGGCGCGGCGAATCCTGGTAGCAAAAGCACTTCACCTTGTAACCCATCTCGCCGAGCGAAGCCGCGGCGCTGGCGCCCGCGAGCCCGCTGCCGACCACGATGATCTCGTATTTCCGGCGGTTGGCCGGGTTGATGAGCTTCGATTCAAATTTGTGTTTCTCCCACTTCTTGTCGAGCGGCCCGGAAGGGATCTTGGCGTCGAGTACGATCGACGAGGCGGTGCGCGCGGTGGGCGGCGTGGAGACGGGAGCTACGGGAGGTTCGAGGACAGGAGAGGCGCTCATGTTATTTCAGGATGCCGGTCATGACGGCGACGGGGATCGATGCGTAGCCGAGGAAGATGAGCCAGGAGAGAGCCGGCCCGCCTTTTTCCCACAACGGCCGGACCTTCGCGCTATTCAGCCCGAGCGTCTGGAACATGCTCGCGATCCCGTGATTGAGATGCAGCGCGAGCAGTCCGACGGCGAGGATGTAGAAGCCGGACGCGTAGAGGTTCGAGAAGCCCAGGATGATCATCCGATAGATGTCATGCCGGCCCTGGGCGTCGTGCAATTCGCGGAAGCTCGGATCGACCGTTTGGGCGGTGAAATGCAGCAGGTGGAAGATGATGAAGGAGAGCACCATCAGCCCACTCAGGGCCATCCAGCGCGCGGGTTTGGAAGCAGCGCGATACTGCGTTACGGCGTATTTTTCCGGACGAGCGGCGCGGCTTTCGAGGCGCAGTTTGATCGTGAAAATGATGTGCAGGACGACCATCGCGAGGAGCCCGAAGCGAATGGCCCAGAGCAATTCGCCCAAGCCTTGCAGGAACGCGCCGTAGCGGTTGATCGGTTCGGGCGATCCGAGGAAAACTTGCAGGTTGCCGACGAGGTGGCCGATGACGAAACCGAAGAGGCCGAGGCCCGTCAGGGCGACGATCCACTTACGGCCGATGGAGGAAGAACAGAAGCGGAGAAGGGGATTCACAGATCAGGAGTGCGGAAAAAATTCCGAACAGCAGCAAAGCAGGAAAGCGGCGGGACTACGCAATCTTTTTCCCGTTTCGCAGGCTGTTGGGATGAAAATTCTTTCCGAGGGGAACTGTCAGGCATCGGAAAACGATGCGGGGGAGAGTCCGAGAGCCACGATGGAACAAGCCACGATCGCCCGCAGATGCAAGTCGGCCGCGGCTTCGATCAGCTCATCGCTTTCGGCGCCGGGATTGACCCAAACTTCTTTCGGCTGCTTCGCCGCAATGGCCGGTAGCAACTTCACGCCCACCGCTGGCGGGACGTAAAGGCTGACGTAGTCGATGGGCGCGTCGATCATATCCAGCGTCCGATACGCCGGCAGGCCTTCGATGGTTGCTTCAGTGAGGTTGACGGGGAAGACAGTGAAGCCGCACTCGATGTACGCGCGCACAGCTTTGTTGCCAAATTTGCGGCGGTCGCGGGAAGCCCCGAGGACGGCGACGGTGGGTTGGGACATGAGTGAGGTATCCTTGGTAAATCCCGCGACAAGTCCGGGCCAAGGAAGAAATTGCGGTCGCCTAGGCGATCAGCGCCGGCGCGGCGTCGGCGGGACGGGGAGGTCGTTGGTGCCCACCGGAAACTCTGCGGGCTGGCCGTTGCGCAGGTCGCGCAGGGCCCCGAGCAATTTCAGATTTCGTTCTTCGAGCGGGTTGAAATCGCGCTCCGCTTCATCATAGCTGCGCCCGGTGACGGGTCGATACCACAAGAACTTGGCGAACTGTTTTTTGATGAGTTTGTCGCGGAAGTCCGCGCCGTGACGGGCAAACATTTCGTTGATCGCGTAGCGCAGGTCGGCATCGCTGAGTTGGCGGATGTCCGAGACCTTCAGGAATTGCGAACGAGTCTGCGGGTAGCGCTCGCCCGGCAGCGGTCTCGCCGCGAGCGGCGCCGGTGTCGGCAGATTGTTCGACGGCGAAATGGCGCGGGCGTTTTGGGTCTCGACATCGAACGAGCACTCCCAAGGCGTCGGCACGCTACGATCGACGTTCGAGCCGATGCTGCTGATCCGCAGAAAGACCACGGCGCCGGTGTGATCCCACCTGACCGCGTCGATATGCACATGATCGCGATCCGAGTCCGGTTTCCGGCTGGTCGTGCCGAGGTAAAAGCTCCAGATCCGATCCTGCAGTTCGTTATTCCGTCCGCGATACTCCAGCGGCACCTCAAACCGCGGTGGGCGCAGGCTGACCTGTCGATAAAGCTGCGCCCCACCGCCACTCGAGCCCGGGTGGTCGTTGAGGGCGAGCCATTGGTCGGTCGGCGAGACGAAGACCAGAGCGCTCCGCTGGTGGTCGTAGAGCACGGACCATTCGGCGGGATTCCTCTGGTTTTCGACCGTGATCCGCCGCCGCCCGTCGCCCGCGGTGCTCATCCAGTATTTGATACGCAGATTGCCGCTCGGCGTGATTTCGTCGCGTTCGAGCACGGATTTCGGAAAGGAAGCGCCGGGGGCAAATTCTGCGGGTGGTGGGTTCGTTTTCGCGGCGGCCAGCGCTGCCGCCGCGGCTTTTTCTTTTTCCAGGGAGGCGGTGCGCTCCGCGGCGAGCCGCGCCTCCTCCCCGGCCTTTTCCGCTTCGAGACGAACTCGCGTGGCTTCTTCCGCGATGAGGCGTTGCTCCTCGGTGAGTTGGCGTGCGTGCGCTTCGGCGAGCCGCCGCGCCTCTTCTGCGCGAATCCGGGAGAGGTGCGCGCCTTGCACCGCGATGATCGCGAACCCCACCCCGGCGGCCAGCGCTGCGCCGCTCCAGAGCCAGACGCGATGGCGGGGAGGAGGCGTGGCGGCAGGCGGCGCCGATTTCGGAACGATCGGTTCCAGAGCCGGCGCCGGCGATGCGGGAGCGGGTGGCAGTTCCTGCGGATGGTAACTGGGCGAAGGTCCGCTCAAGCCGCGCCGCAGCGCTTCGACAAATGCCGCGGCGGTCGGAAAAGTATCGCGGCGCGTCATCGCGAGGCGGAATACGCCGCGCGCAGCCTCCCCGACTGGGGTGACAAAGCTCAGATTCCCGCGTCCCGGCCAGCCGAGCAATTCCGCGGACAACCGGGCGAGCGCGCCGACCGGATCGGCCACCGGCTTCCAGCGCTCGGGCGGGACGCCCGGC
Source organism: Chthoniobacterales bacterium (assembly GCA_038208565.1). Classification (GTDB taxonomy): domain Bacteria; phylum Verrucomicrobiota; class Verrucomicrobiia; order Chthoniobacterales; family Chthoniobacteraceae; genus Chthoniobacter. The sequence continues at coordinate 9,540 of JBBQYR010000043.1, read as the reverse complement.
GGGAGCGTCATCATCGTAGCCACGCTGCTGGCCGGATCGGCCCCCAGGGCGATCGAGGCGGCTTTGATGGAGTGTTCCGGCCAGCTCCCGAGTGATGAGGCGAGCAGCCGAATGCGATCCTCGGCATTCGGGCGCCGGGGGAAGTGGACGACGACTTGCTCCGTGGTCAGGCCGATCGCGGCGAGCTCGTGGCGCAGCGCGTGATCAGTCGCTGCGGCCAGCGGTTCGATGATGCTGAGCATCTCTCCCACGGACAGCGCGGCGCGTTTGGCCAGCAACTCCTCGAGCGAAAAACCATCGGTCCACTCCATGGCGACGAGCAGGCCCTGCCGGCACGCGGAAAAATCGAGCGTGGCTCGCAGATGCGGATGGGGGTGGGCGCGGGCGGCGGCGCATTGGGCTTCGAGTTCCCGCCGAGCCGCCGGGGAATCAGCGAGCGCCACATCGAACACCCGCACGGCCACCGCGCGCCCGCCATGGGCCGAATCGCGGGCCTCGAAAATGCGGCCAAAGCGGTCGCGCCCGATGCGCTCGCGCATCGGATAACGCCGCGAAAATTCGTCCTCACTCATCGGCGCGAGGGTGTCGGGGCGTGGCACCGTCGGGAATTCGTCGAGCGAAGCCGTGGGCTTCGCCTTGATCGCCAGCAGGCAGGACTCGAGTTCCTTGCGCAGCTCCGCCGCACTCGCGGGGCGGCATTCGCGATCCCGGGCGAGCAACCGGCGCAGGAGCGCGACGACGGCGGGCGGTTGCCCCGCGAGCTTGGCCCACGGTGGTTCGGAACTGAGGACGAGATTCACGACCCGGGCGACGGAGCCTTCAAAAACGGGGCGCCCGGTGAGCATGAACCACAGACACGCGCCGAGAGAGTAGAGATCGGAGCGCACGTCGAGCGGTTGCTCTTCGAGCTGCTCGGGACTGGCAAAATGCGCCGTGCCGACAAAGCCCGCGGTGCTCGGCATGGCCAGCGTCTGCCGGCTGTCGGCGAGGCTTTTCGCGAGGCCGAAATCGATGACTTTTACGACCATGCCTTCGTCGGAGCGATTCGTCAGGATGAGGTTCGACGGCTTGAGGTCGCGATGCAGGAGCTGGTGCTGCTCGGCGAGCATGAGCGCCTTGCCGATCTGCCAGCAGAGATGCACGGCTTCCTCCGCCGGAAAAGGCCCGCGCGCTGCGACCGCCTGGTCGACGGTCGGCCCGGCGCAGAACTCCATCGCATAGAAGTGAGTACCGTCGCCGGCCTGGCCGAGCCGGAAGACGCTGGCGATATTCGGGTGGCGCAGTTGCGCGGCGGCGCGGGCTTCGCGGAGGAAGCGCTCAGTCGCGGCCTGATCGAGCAGGCCCGGCTTGATGATCTTGAGGGCGACCTCGCAATGCAGGTCGGTGTCGCGGGCTTTGTACGTCACTCCCATCCCGCCGCGGCCCAATTCATGAAGGGAGCCGTCGTCGCGGCGCAGAACTTCGTAATTCGCGAAGTGGTCGTTGTCGCCCATGAAGCGGCGAGTTCTATCGCGTTGTGCCCGGCAGAGCCAGCGCCGTGTTTTCCGAACGTTTCGGTAAGGGCGGGGGGTGAGGTTGCGGTGCGTGCCGAGGAAATGGGGGCAGGGCCGCGATTGGCAGTTGAAACTTTTGCGAGCAGTCCGCTAGCCTCCGCGCCCATGAACCGACGTTTCCTTTTTTCGCTGCTGGGCGCTGCCGCTCTGGGTCTGGCCGGATGCCAGAAAACTTCGACCGATGAAATCGCCGTCGGCGAATTCGCCTCGCTCACGGGCAAGGAAGCGACCTTCGGCATCTCGTCGCACGAAGGCACGGTGCTCGCGGTGGAGGAACTCAACGCCGCCGGTGGTGTGCTCGGGAAAAAGCTCAAGCTGCTCACCGAGGACAATCAATCGAAGGCCGGTGAGTCGGCGAACGCGGTGAACAAACTCGTGGCCAAGGATGGCGTCGTCGCGGTGCTCGGAGAAGTCGCGTCTTCCCGCTCGCTCGAGGCCGCGCCGATCTGTCAGTCGAACAAGACTCCGATGATCTCACCCAGCTCGACGAACCCGAAAGTGACGGAGACCGGCGACTATATTTTCCGCGTGTGCTTCATCGATCCGTTCCAAGGCACGGTGATGGCGAACTTCGCCAGGAAAACACTCAAGGCCCAGAAGATCGCCGTCTTCACCGATGTGAAAAGCGACTACTCGAAGGGTCTCGCGAAGTTCTTTAAGGAAGCCTACACCAAGGCTGGCGGGCAGATCGCGTCGGAGCTGGACTACAATGGCGGCGACAAGGATTTCAAAGGCCAGCTCACGGCGATCAAGTCGTCCGCGCCGGACGGAATTTTCGTGCCGGGTTATTACACCGACGCGGCGCTAATCTGCATTCAGGCAAAGGAAGTCGGCCTCAATGTGCCGATCTTCGGCGGCGATGGTTGGGAAAGCGAGAAGCTCACCGAGATCGGCCAGGAAGCGGTGGAAGGCACCTACTTCAGCACGCACTACACGCCGGATGCGGGCGGGGATAAGGGCAAGATTTTCGTGGAGGCTTACAAGAAGCGCTACAACGGCAAGCTGCCCGACGCGATGGCGGCGCTCGGTTACGACTCGGCGATGATCCTCGCCGACGCGATCAAGCGCGCGGGTTCGACCGAAGGGCCGAAAATTCGCGAAGCCCTCGCCGCGACGAAGGACTACGACGCGGTCACGGGCAAGATCACGATCAACGCGCAGCGCGACGCCGATAAATCGGCGGTGATCCTGCAGGTCAAAGGCGGGAAGTTTAGCTACGTCGAGACGATCGCTCCCTAAGTCGCGGATCAGCACACCTGCGCCGCACTCGGGATGGATTGGTTTTTGCAGCAACTCATCAACGGCCTCGCCCTCGGGGCGATCTATGCCCTGATCGCTCTCGGCTACACGATGGTGTATGGCGTCCTGCGCTTCATCAATTTCGCGCACTCGGATGTCCTGATGCTCGGCGCCTTTGCCGCGTTTTACATCACGCCGAAGGTGGCTCCCTCGCTCGGTTCCCAGTCGCTGATGACCGCTCTGGTAGTGATCGTTTTTTCTGCGGTGATCTGCGCGATCATCGGCATGACGATCGAGTTTCTTGCCTATCGCCCGCTGCGCAAACGGCCGCGGCTCACGGTGCTCATCACCGCCATCGGCGTGTCGCTGTTCATCGAGTTTGCCGGGCAGCACGAGAAGATTTTCGGCGCGGCGACCAAGCCGTTTCCGAAGCTGCTGCCCAAGACGGATTTTAACTGGGGCGAGCTGCATTTCTCCAGCAACGATCTCGTGGTGCTGGTGCTGACGGCGCTCCTGCTGGCCGCGATGTGGTTCATCGTGCAGCGCACGAAAATCGGCATGGCGATGCGCGCGGTTTCGTACAACGAGCAGGCGGCGGCACTCATGGGCGTGAACGTGAACGCGGTCATCTCGTTCACCTTCGCCCTCGGCTCGGCGCTGGCAGCAATCGCGGGGATTTTTTACGCGATGCGCGCACCGGGGATCGAGCCTCTGATGGGCGTGCAGCCGGGGTTGCGTGCCTTTATCGCGGCGGTGCTCGGCGGCATCGGAAATCTTCCGGGCGCGGCACTCGGGGGCATTGTGCTCGGTTTGCTTGAGACGTTCTTTGGCGGCATGCCGGGGTTGTCGAACTACCGCGACGCCATCGCTTTCGCCATCCTCATCCTGATCCTGCTCTTCCGCCCCGCGGGACTGCTCGGCAAACAACAAACGGAGAAAGTCTGATGCCCGGAAAAGAGAAATGGTTTCTGCTTCTGGCGATCGCCGCGGCCGTGGCGCTGTCGATGATTTCGGGCGCCTTTAATCGCTACTACCTCGGCATCGTCATCGATGTCGGGATCAACATCATCCTCGCGGTTTCGCTGAACCTGATCAACGGCCACACCGGGCAGTTCAGCCTCGGCCACGCGGGTTTCATGGCCGTGGGTGGCTACCTCGCGGCGAAAGTCACTTTGGTCTGGGGCGCTTCCGTCCCTCCCGCCGCACAGCCGCTTCTCTTTCTCGCAGCGTTGCTCATCGGCGGCCTCGTGGCGGCCGTCGCGGGACTGGCCGTGGGTGTGCCTTCGCTGCGCTTGCGCGGGGACTATCTCGCGATCGTCACGCTCGGTTTCGGCGAAATCATCCGGGTCGTTTTCCAGACGAGCGAATTCTTCGGCGCCGCGACGGGCCTGACCGGCATCGCCAAGCTGACCACCTTCGGCTGGGCCTGGGCGCTGGCTGCGGTGACGGTCTACGTTGTCGCGACCATCGTGAATTCGACTTACGGCCGCGGCTTCATCGCCGTCCACGACGATGAAATTGCCGCAAGCGCGATGGGCATCAATCCCGTGCGTTACAAAGTCACGGCGTTTGTCATCGGAGCGTTCTTTGCGGGTATCGCGGGCGGGCTCTACGCGCACCACAAGCTCGTCTTGAAGCCGGATGGATTCGATTTCGTGAAGAGTATCGAGATCGTGGTCATGGTGATCCTCGGCGGCATGGGACGCACCGTCGGCGTGATCCTCGCGGCGATCATCCTCACCATCCTGCCGGAGCTGCTCCGCGGCGTGGCGGAATACCGGATGATCATCTACTCGTTGCTCATCATCCTGCTCATGCTCACGCGCCCGCAGGGGCTTTTCACCTTTGGCAAGAAAGGAGCGGCCTGAGTGAGTGCGCTGCTCGAGTGCGACAAGGTCACGATTAAATTCGGCGGGCTCACCGCAGTGAGCGAGTTCGATCTGAAGATCGGCGATTGCGAACTGATCGGGCTGATCGGACCCAACGGCGCAGGCAAGACCACCGCCTTTAATCTCATCACCGGCGTCTATCAGCCGACCTCCGGCTGCATCACCTTTCGCGGCCAACCCACCGCGGGCGTGAAGCCGCACTCGCTCTCGCTCTGCGGCATCTCCCGCACTTTTCAAAACATCCGTCTCTTCGCCTCGATGAGCGTTTTCGACAACGTGCGCACGGCCATGCAGGGCAACCGCGCTCAACGGGTGAGCGAGGCATTGTTTCGCGGGAAGGCCTTTCGCGAAAGCGAAGCGCGCATTCAGCATGAGGCGATGGAGTTGCTGAAAATTTTTGGGCTCGAAGGCTTCTGCGAGTCGAACGGCAAATCGCTGCCCTACGGCGACCAGCGGCGCTTGGAAATTGTCCGCGCACTCGCGACGAAACCGAAGCTCCTGCTGCTCGACGAACCGGCCGCTGGCATGAACCCGACGGAGAAGCAGGATCTGATGAAGTTGATCCGCTTCGTGAAGGATAAGTTTCAGATCTCCGTGCTCCTCGTGGAGCACGACATGAAAGTCGTCATGGGCATCTGCGAGCGGATCAACGTGCTCGATTACGGCAAAAAAATCGCCGAGGGCACGCCGGAAGAAATTCGTGCGAATCCGAAAGTGATCGCGGCCTACCTTGGCCAGGACTTTGACGATGCTTGAGATCCGCGACCTTCATGTGAACTACGGCGCGATCAGCGCCCTGCACGGCATCTCGCTCAAGGTCGAGCAGGGCAAGATCGTGACGCTCATCGGCGCGAACGGCGCTGGCAAGACCACGACCTTGCGTGCCATCTCGGGACTCGTGAAGCCCCGCGCCGGCGTGATCAATTTCGAAGACCACAACATCGCGGGCCTGGCTCCGCACGTCATCGTCGGACGCGGCATCGCCCAGAGCCCCGAGGGGCGGATGGTCTTCGCCAACCTCACGGTGATCGAGAACCTGCAGATGGGAGCGTATCTGCGGAAAGACCGCGGAAATTTCGCCAAGGATCTCGGCTACATCTTCTCGATTTTCCCGCGCCTTAAAGAGCGCGAGCAGCAGACCGCCGGAACGCTGAGCGGGGGAGAGCAGCAGATGCTGGCGATCGGTCGCGCGCTGATGAGCAAGCCGAAGTGTCTGATGCTCGATGAGCCTTCACTCGGGATCGCGCCCCTGCTCGTGAAGACGATTTTTGAGAAGATCGTGGAGATCAACAAGGAACTGGGACTGACCATTCTGCTCGTCGAGCAAAACGCCAATCTCGCGCTCGAAGTCTCGCACTACGGCTACGTCCTCGAGACCGGGCGGATCATCCTCGAGGACACTTCGGCGGCCTTGCGGCAAAACGAGGAAGTGCGGGCGGCCTATCTGGGCGGTTGAACAAAAGCTGGACGGCTCGCTTTTTGCGGCACACAAATAACCCACAGCTTGTTTCCCGTTATGAACAAATTCATTGTCGCCTCCACCGTATTCACTGCTCTGTTGGGTTTCTCCGTATCTGCCATCGCTTACGATAATGATCCGGGCTACGGTTCGAATCGGCCGATTTATTCCGAGGGTCGGGGATACCTGCCGTGGCAGGGTGGGCGTGGCGGGCTTTCGGAATCGTCGTTGGGCAGCAGTGGGAATACGCCTCTTTATTACCGGCCCACGCAGCGCTATTACGGCCCAGGTTACACGGTGAACTACCGCTACATCCCGGTATATCGCGGCGATGGCATTCGAGAGGTGCCAGTGACCGGCGCGACCAATTTCCGTTCGGAGGCGTTCAAGCTGGCCCCGGATGATGTGCCCGCTTGGGGGGCGAATTCGCCAAAGGTCACGGTCAAGGATCCTCGCTCGGCCGTTACTCGGACCGCAGTGACGTCGATCGTGCGCAAGAAAACTTCCAGCAAAGTTTCGACGACGGGGCCGGACGCTGCGCCGGTCATCACTCCTTCCACTACGGATGGAGCCGCGCCAGTGCCCTCGCCAGCGAAGCCCTAGGTAGACTCTGAAATACCGCCGATGAAGTTCGGCGAAATATCTCTTGCCACACCAGTGTCGGTGTGACAGCTTCGCGCTCCTTTTTTCCAAAGACCCTATGTCATACGCAATCTTCAAAACCGGCGGTAAACAATACCGCGTCGCAACAGGTGACGTGATCGAAGTCGAGAAACTCGATGGCGAAGCAGGCGCTGAAATCACCTTCTCGGAAGTTCTTTTTCACGGCGAAGGCGCCGACTTTAAAACCGGCTCTGCGCTGCAGGGCGCGAAGGTCGTGGCCGAAGTCGTCGAGCAGTTCAAAGGACCCAAGTTGCTCAATTTCAAGTTCCGCCGCCGCAAAGGCTACCATCGTTCGGTCGGTCATCGGCAGAAGTTGACCCGCGTCAAGATCACCAGCATCGCGGCCTGATCCTCTTCATCTCCAAACTCCTCTCTCAATATGGCTCATAAAAAAGGTCAAGGTTCAGTCAAGAACGGGCGCGATAGCGTCAGCAAACGTCTCGGCGTCAAGAAATTCGGCAGTCAGGTCGTGATCGCCGGTAACATCATCATTCGGCAGCGCGGGACCAAGTTCCTGCCCGGCAAGAATGTCGGCCTGGGCCGCGATTACACGATTTTTGCGTTGGTCGATGGCACGGTGCGCTTCGACCGCGAAGGTCGCCGCGTGAATGTCGATCCGCTGGCCAATTCGGTGAACTAACCGGTCTACCATCCTCTTCCGCGAAGGCGCCGTGACTTCCCAGTCACGGCGCCTTTTCGCTTTGCCCAGGAAGCAGCTAAGTTTTCTGACGGACAGACGGTTTGGTTCACGTAAGATCACTCCACGATTTCCATGTCTCACCACGCACCTCGCCTCGAAGACCAATTCTTTACACGTCGCGATTTTCTCCGCCGTTGCGGCATGGGCATGGGTGGCGTCGCGCTGGCCGGTGTGCTCGGCGAGGCCATGGGGCTGAAGGCGGCAGAGGGCAGTCTCAATCCGCTGACGGTCAAGGCTCCACATTTCCCGGCCAAGGCCAAGCGAGTCATTCATCTCTTCATGAATGGGGGTCCGTCGCACGTGGACACCTTCGATCCCAAGCCAGCGCTTGCGAAGTATAACGGCAAGGAATTGCCGATGCATCTGGCGACCGAGCGCAAGACCGGCGCCGCTTTCCAGTCGCCCTTTGCTTTCAATAAATACGGGAAGAGCGGCACTGAGGTGAGTGAGCTTTTCGCCAAGACCGCCGAGTCGATCGACGACATTTGCGTCATTCGCTCGATGCGCGCGGATGTGCCAAATCATGAGCCGTCGCTCATGCTCATGAATTGCGGCGAGGCGCGGCTGGTGCGGCCGAGCATGGGTTCTTGGCTCACCTACGGCCTCGGCAGCGAAAACCAGAACATGCCCGGTTTCGTCACGATGTGCCCCGGCGGATATCCGATTCAGGAATCGCAGAACTGGCAGGCTGGATTTTTGCCGGGCGCCTATCAGGGCACCTACATCAATACGAAGAACACGGACCTCGATAAACTGATCGAGAATATCCGGAACTCGTCAGTCTCCAGCAAGGAGCAGCGCGGGCAACTCGACCTTCTGCAGCAACTCAATCAGGAGCATCAGCGCAAGCGGCAGAACGACGCTCAACTCGAGGCGCGCATGCAGTCTTTCGAGCTCGCCTACCGCATGCAGATCGATGCGGCGGATGTCTTCGATATCACCCGCGAGCCGGTGGCGATTCGCGAGATGTATGGCGACGGCGTCCAAGGCCGGCAGATGCTCATCGCGCGCCGCCTGATCGAGCGCGGGGTGCGTTTTGTGCAAGTGTGGCATGGCGAAGGCCAGCCGTGGGACAGTCACGATGAGATCGAGAAGAATCACCGCCGACTCGCCGGCGAGTGCGACCAGGCGATCGGCGCGCTCCTTAAAGATCTGAAGCAGCGGGGCATGCTGGAGGACACGCTGGTCATCTGGGGCGGGGAGTTTGGCCGGACGCCGACGGTGGAGATTTCCACGCCCGGCTCAAACAATGCCGGCGTAAAAAACGGCCGCGACCACAATCACCATGGCTTTACAATGTGGATGGCGGGCGGGGGAGTGAAAGGCGGCTACGTCCATGGCGCAACCGACGAATTTGGCTTCAAAGCCGCGGAGAAGCCCGTGCATGTCCACGATCTCCACGCGACGATCCTGCGCCTGCTGGGCTTCGATCACGAGAAGCTCACCTACCGCTACGCCGGACGCGATTTCCGCCTGACTGATGTCCACGGAAACGTGGTCAGCGAAATTATCGCTTAGGGAATCGCCGCGGGGGCGAAAGCAGACCAAGTGTGCTCGGGGGTCGGGAAGGAGGACAAAAATTTTATAATCTTTTTGTTGCTTGGCGGCTGATGCCCACTTAAGTGTGCGTAATCACAAAGTAAATCTATGGCTACCCCCGTTCCCCTGCCTGCGACTCCATCCATGTCTCGCTCCTCCGTTTGGAGCACCGCAGGCTTTTCCTTGGTCGAAGTTGTGCTTGCGGTGGGCGTGGTCGCCTTCGCTTTTGTGGCGATTCTCGGCCTCCTGCCCGCTGGAATGACTCAGTTTCGCCAAGCAATCGACACCACTGTTTGCGCGCAAATCGCGCAGCGAGTCATCGGAGACGCTCAGCAGACCAACTTCGACGTGCTCATTGACGAGGCGAATCTGCCCGCCAGTCCCGATGATCGCGATCATTTTACGTTTCGCGCCCCGAAGGTGCTCGACCCCGGGTATCGTTATTTCGATGAACGGGGGGGTGAGGTGATTCCTTCCAGCATCTCGGGTCGGTCCAAC
>JBBQYR010000042.1:0-30113 GCA_038208565.1 Chthoniobacterales bacterium | reverse complement strand
TGTTCCCCCCGAACCGAGACCACCCGGGGTGCGGCGTCGCTGTGGTGGAAGTGGTGGGTTAGTTAGAAGATAGGATGAGATCGAGGGTGAAGCGATGGGCCGTGCGGACGGCCTTGGGTCGGTGCGCGGAGTCCGAAGACTTCCAAGCTCCTATGCGAGCAGCAGGGGGAAATAGGGGTCAGGCGAGAATGGCACTAAGATAAGACTGGTTTGGGACAAAATTACGGTCCAGGCGTTTGGCCCGGAGGGCCTGCGGAAATTAGCCGGTGGCGCCAGCCACCGGACCACCATCCACCCCGGAGGGGCGACAGAAGGCACGCGGCGCGGCTCGCGCGCGCCCCTCCGGGGCTTGGCCGATGGGAATCGAAGTCCGGTGGCTGGCGCCACCGGCTAATTTCCGTCCCGCCCTTCGGGCTTCAAGACGCATCCCTAACCCGTCTTAACTTAGCGCCATTCGGGTCAGGCGACATTTCTTGACTGGTCGTCAGGACGGCGTCAGGCCGCGCCGAGCAGGGTGCGGGCGTGGGCGAGCGCGGAGTCGCTCTGGCCGCCGAGCATGCGGGCGATTTCCTCGATGCGCGCCTGGCCCTCGACGAGTTCGAGGTGGGAAAGGGTGCGGTCTTTGGTGAATTCCTTGGTCACGACAAACTGGGTGTCGGCCTGGGCGGCGACTTGCGGGAGGTGGCTGATGCACAGCACCTGATGCTCCGCGGCGAGCGACTTCATCTTCGCGCCGACGGCGTGGGCGATCTCGCCGCCGACGTTGGCGTCGATCTCGTCGAAGACCAGCAGCGACAGGGTGTCCTGCGCGGCCAGCGTGCTTTTCACGGCCAGCATGACGCGCGAGATTTCGCCGCTGGAGGCGATGGACTTGAGCGGCTTGGGCGGTTCGCCGGGGTTCGGCGCGAAAAGGAAGGCGACGCTTTCGAGGCCGTGCGGGCCGGGCTTCTCCAGCGCGGTGAGCGCGGCGCGGAAGTCGGATTTCTTGAAACCGAGATCGCGCAGGTGCGTGGTGACGCTGGCGGCGAGCTTCGGCGCGGCGGTCTGGCGTTTCGCGCCGAGTTTGGCGCCGGCTTCCTGGAGCAGCTTGCGACCGGCGGCGATTTCTTTTTCGAGGCGCTCCAGCTCGGCGCCGCGTGACTCGATCTTGCGCAGGCGCTCGGCGGCCTGTTCGCCAAAGGCGATGACGTCGGGGACGTGTCCGCCGTATTTCCGCTTCAGCGTCTCGATCATGGTCACGCGCTCCTCCATGTGCGCGAGCCGCTCGGGGTCGAGGTCCATGTCTTCCGCGTAACTCTGGAGCGACTGCGCGAGGTCTTCGAGCTCGGTCAAAGCGCGGAGCTGCGACTCGGTGAAACGCGTGGCCGCGGGATCGACGCGTTCGAGGTCGCGCAGGAGCTTGCCGATCTCGCCGAGGCGGGTGAGCAGGGCGTCGTCGGCTTCGGAAAGGCGGCCGACGATCTGCGTGGAAAGCTCCAGCAGCCGGCGGCTATTCGCGGCGACGCTGTAACGGGCGAGCAGGTCGTCCTCCTCGTCGGGCCGCAGTTGCGCGGACTCGATTTCCTCCACCTGATGCCGCAGCAGATCGATCTCGCGTTCGAGCGCGGCTTCGCTGGTGGAAAGCTCGGTGTGCTCGGCGATGAGTTTGTGGAGAACGCGGAACTGCGTCTCGTATTTCTCGCGGAGCGCGCCGGCGTTGGCGAAGGCATCGAGCAGGTCGAGCTGCCTATTATCTGAAAGGAGCGACTGGTGATCGTGCGGGCCGTGGAGATCGACGAGGCCGTCGCCGAGCTGGCCGAGCACGGCGAGCGTCGTGGGGCTGCCGTTGATGAATTGCCGGTTCGTGCCCGCGGCGGTGAAGACGCGCTTGAGGATCAGCTCGCCACCTTCACACGGCTCGACGCCGAACTCCTCGAGCTGCGCATTCAGCGCGCGGGTGTCGCCGTGTTGAAAGACGGCCTCAACCGTGCAGCTCTCCGCGCCGGTGCGGATGAGCCCTTTGTCCGCGCGCTCGCCGAGGATGAGCTGGAGCGCGCCGACGATGATCGATTTCCCCGAGCCGGTCTCACCCGTGACCGCGATGAATCCGGGCGTGAGCTGCCACTCGAGTTCCTCGACGAGCGCGAGATTGCGGATGCGGAGGGAGGTGAGGGTGGCGGGCACGGCACACGAATGCCGAATGCCGGATGGCGAGTGAAGTCCGAAATCCGCCTCACTCAGGCGAAATCTTTCCGGCGCGTTTTTCGTCGTTCGACAAGCGTCGTTCGCCGTTCCAAAGTCGGCGCGCATGGCTGCACTCACGATCACCTTTCTCGGCACCGGCACGTCGCTGGGCGTGCCGATGATCGGGTGTGATTGCCGGGTCTGCCTTTCGAGCGATCCGCGCGATCGGCGCACGCGGTCCTCGCTCTACATCGAGACCGAAGAGTGTGCGTGGGTCGTGGATACCGGCCCGGATTTCCGCACGCAGGCGCTGCGCGAGCGGGTGCGGCGCGTGGACGCGATCGTCTACACGCACTCGCACACGGACCACATCATGGGCTTCGATGACCTGCGCCCGTTTTGCTTCGGCGGGCATGATCTGCCGGTGTATGCGGCGCCTGAGACGATGCGCGATTTGGAACGAGTTTTCGTCTTCGCTTTCAACGGCGAGAACCGCTGGCCGGGTTACATGCGCCCGCTCCCGCACGTGATCGATGGCCCATTCCAACTCGGTGCGATCGAGCTGATCCCGATCCCGGTGAAGCACGGGCGTGCCCATGTCTTCGGCTACCTTTTGCGCCGTGGTGGTGAGCCGCTGGCGGCGTATTTCAGCGATTGCAAGGAAGTCCCGCCCGAAGCGTGGGCGCAGCTCCGCGGGGTGCGGCACCTGATCCTCGATGCGCTGCGCTACGAGCCGCATCCCACGCACATGAATGTGGACGAGGCGCTGGCGCTGGCCGCGGAAGTGGCGCCCGGGCACACCTGGTTTACGCACCTTTCCCACGACCTGCTCCACACCGAGGTGGAGGCGAAGCTTCCCACGGGCGTCCGGCTGGCCTACGACGGATTGAAGATCGAAATATGAAACTCCTCACCCCGGCGCTCAGCTTCTTCGTCGTGCTCCTCTGCGGGGCCAGCCTGGCCGATGCTCAGGTCGAGCGGAAACAGCGCCCGGGCTTGAATGGTGCCTCTTCCGCCGCAAGTCCCGAAGCTGCGGCGACGATCGTGGTCTTCAACGAAACAGATCGCGACTCCGTGGAGCTGGCTAAATTTTACGCCGAAAAGCGCGGCATCCCGAAAGAGCAGGTGATCGGCTTGAAATGCTCCAGGAACGAGGAGATCACGCGGGAGGAATACGAGGTGACGATTGCGGAACCTTTGCGCCGCGCCTTCACGGCGAATTTTTGGTGGAAGCTGCGCGATGCCGAAAGTCCGCTGGGGCCGGTCGAGGCGAACAGGATCCGCTTTGTGGCGCTGATCCGCGGCGTGCCGCTGAAGATCGCCGAGGCACCGGGTTATCCGGGTGACAATGTGACTGGCCCGCCGCCGGTCGGGACGACGAATCAGGCGGCGGTGGATTCGGAACTGGCGGTGCTGGGACTGCGCTCGCGGGTGATTTCCGGCGCGGTGAACAATCCATATTTCCGCCGTTTTACGCCGATCGCCGACGCGAATCTCCCTCATATTCTGCTGGTCTGCCGGCTCGACGCGCCGACGCCCGCGATCGTGCGTCGCATGATCACCGATTCGCTCGAGGCGGAAGAAAATGGGCTGGCGGGATTGACCTACGTGGACGCGCGAGGAATCAAGGATGCGGGCTATGCCGAAGGAGACGAGTGGCTTTTTTCCGTAGCCAACGCGGCGCGGCGCAGTGGATCGCCGGTCGTGCTCGATAACGGAGCGGGCCTCTTTCCGGAGAACTATCCGATGACGCACGCGGCGCTTTATTTTGGGTGGTACACGGACCACCTGAGCGGCCCGTTTGTCCGGTCGGATTTTCGTTTTGTCCCCGGGGCCGTGGCCGTGCATATCCACTCCTTCAGCGCGAACACGCTGCGCGATTCGCTGCGGCATTGGTCGGGGCCACTCGTGGCGGCGGGCGCGGCAGCGACGCTGGGAAATGTCTACGAGCCCTACCTCACCCTCACGCCGCACCTCGATGTCTTTCACGATCGCCTGCGCTCCGGCCTCACGTTTGCCGAGAGCGCCTACATGGCCCAGCGTGTTCTTTCTTGGATGACGACGTTTGTTGGCGACCCGCTGTATCGGCCTTTCAAGGGGGTCGCATTGCTGGCCGAAAAACCGTCGAGCGGAGAGTGGTCGGAGTATCGTCAAGCCGCCCGGTTGTGGTTCTCGGCGGATCGCGCCAAGGGCGAAGAGGCCTTGCGTGCGGTGGCGAAGAAATATCGCAGCGGGGTGAGTCTGGAGGGATTGGGCCTGCTGCTCCTTTCGGTCAATGATCGCGAGGCGGCTACGATCGTCTTTCCCCAGGCCCGACAATTTTACGGCCGGACTGAAGATGCGATGCGGGTCGCCGTGCATGAAATCATTCAACTGAAAGCCGCCGGTCGCGAAGACGACGCCCGGGCGCTTGCCAAGGAGATGATCGCGCTCGTGCCCCGCTCGCCGTCCGTTGTGCTGTTGAACGAGTTGACGATCCCGCCGCCAGCAAAACGTTGATCTTCCCTGCGGCTCCGGGAAACATGTGGCATGAACTTCGCGGACCGGTATGCGACCACGCGAGCGGCGGTCCTTCGCGAAGAGCCGCTGCTCACGGTGCCGCGCGAACTCACGGAACTCGAGTTGCAGGCGCACTGGTTTGCGGGTGACTTTGGGCGCGAGTTCACGACGACTACCGGGGAACGCGTTAGCGTGGTGCAGTTTGGAGTGTGGAATCGCGAAGCCGGGCCGGATTTTGCCGAGGCGGCGGTCTCGCTGAATGGAGGCGAGCCGGTGCGCGGCGCGATCGAGTTTGATCCGGATGTGCGGGATTGGGAGCGCCACGGCCACGCCACGAATCCCGACTACGAATCGGTTGTGCTGCACGTTTTCACGCGCACCGGCGGCGGGGAGTTTTTCACCCGCACGGCGCAGCACCGCAACGTGCCGCAGGTGTTGCTCGATGTCGCCCGGCTGGCGGGGGATGTGCCGTTTGCGCTGCCGGAGGCGAAGCCCGGTCGCTGTTCTGGTCCGCTGCGTGAACTCTCCGAGGAGAAGGCGCGTGAAGTCCTGCTCGGGGCTGCGCAGTTCCGTCTCCGGCGGAAAGCCGTGGCACTGGCGCGATTGACGGAAGCGCACGGCGCGGATGAGGCGCTCTTTCAAGCGCTCGCCGCCACGCTCGGTTACAAAAGCAACAAGCTCCCGTTCACGCTGCTCGCGCAGCGGTTGCCATTGAAGCTCTTGCGCAAGACGGACGCGGCGGCGCTGCTTTTCGGTGGGAGCGGGTTTCTGCCCAGCGATTTGGCGGAGTTCGATGCGCCGACGCGCTCCTATCTGCGCGGGCTGTGGGAGCAGTGGTGGCCGCGGCGGGCGGAGTTCGAGCGATTAAAGATCGCGCCGGGGCTGTGGCGGATGAGCGGGCAGCGGCCGATGAATCACCCGCAACGTCGGCTCGCGGCGCTGGCGCAGCTTGTCCAGCACTGGCCGAAAGTCCGCACTTTGCGCGACCAGTGCGAGCCTGCGGCGATCCAGGAGTTCTTCGCGAAACTGACCGACGACTATTGGGATTTCCACTACACCGTGACTTCAAAAACGACCGTCCGCCGGATGGCGCTGGTCGGCGAATCGCGGGTCATCGAGATGCTCGCCAACGTCTTCTTCCCGCTCGCCATCGCGCAGGACGAAACCCGCTGGATCGGGTTCAAAAATCTGCGCGCACCGCTGACCAATCAGCGTGTGGAAGTCGCCGCCCTGCGGCTGTTTGGCGAGAGTGCGCGGGCTTCCAGCTTCCTGAAGTCCGCCGCCTTGCAGCAAGGGCTGTTGCAGATTTACGAGGACTTCTGCCTGCGCGACGCGAGCGACTGCGCGCGTTGCCTTTTTCCGCAGCAACTCGCTCGCTGGTAATTGGCCGGGTGGCGGCCGGTGTCGCCTGATGGGATACGAACCGGCATGCAACACGCGTTGTGCGAAAAGCAAAATGGTATGCCGAATGCTTTTGGGCGCGGTGCAACCAAACCACCTCAACCACCCTGAAAGCTGATCATTTATGAGCAATTCCGACCACGGCAGACGAAATTTCATCAAACTCCTGGGCAGCGCGGTGGCGGGCGCTTCGCTGGCGTCCTGCGGGAAAAAAGATGCGGCCACCGCGGGCGGCGGCGGGGCGCGCGATGGCGAGATGAACATCCTCTGCTGGGAGGGTTACAACACCGAGAGCGTGCTCGGGCCGTTCCGGAAAAAGTTCGCCGGGATCAATCTCAAGGCGGAGTCGGGCACCGACGACCCGAGCATGATCAACAAGCTGCGCGCGGGCGAAATCAAGGTCTGGGATCTCATCAATCTCAACCAATGCTGGGCGCGCGACGACATGTACAAGGACAAGCTCATCATGCCGCTCAACCAGGAGCGGTTCATGCCGTATCTCGAAAAGATGATGCACTGGTTTTACGACAAGGAGAAGGGCGTGAACCCCTTCGCCAAGTCGCCGGACGGCAAGGATCTCATTGGCATGATCCAGCGCTTCGGGCCGTTGTCGTTTGTCGTCGATACCAAGAAGATCGCCAAGGCCACCGCCGAGGAGCAGGGCTGGAATCTCTTTCTCGATCCGGCGATGAAGGGCAAATACGGGCTGATGGCCTACGACAACTGGAACGTGATGCACATCGCGATCACCGCCGGCTTAAACCCCTTCAAGAAACTGACACCCGAGGAAATCGAGGCCTACAAGAAAACCTGCGTGACCATCTTCGCCGGCGCGAAGCTCATCACCGCCGACATGGTGCAGATGAATCAGGCGCTGGTGAACGGCGAGATCGACGCCTACTACAGCGGCGGCACTTACACTGCCTCGACCGCGCGCTTCGAGGGCCACACGAATGTCTATGCCATCTCGCCGCTCAAGGGGCCGGTCGATGGCAAGGGCGCGATGCAGTGGTTTGAAGTGACCTCGCTGGTCAACAATCCCACGCCCACGCCGCGGGCCGCGGACTTCCTCGAATTCGTGCAGCAGCCGGACATCTGCAAATCCGTCGCCTTCGCCGAAGGCACCTTCAATCCTGTGGCGCAAATGGCGCAACCGGAGGTCTTCGGAAAGTTCAACAAGAAGGAACTCGAGGCGCTGCAATGGGACGCGCTCGAAGAGGAAATGAACCGCAGCGTCGATTACCAGGTCTGCCCGGACAACGATCTGCTGACCTCGATCTACACCGAAGCCAAGCGCACCAAGGCCTGAGCCGCTGATGCCCGGAGCCAGTGCCACTCCCGCCGCGCCTTCGATCCTCGAGGTGGCTGGAGTGACGAAGCAGTTCGGCAAATTTGTCGCGGTCAACGCGGTCAGCTTCTCCGTCGGCGAGGGTGAATTTTTCACCCTCGTCGGCCCGAGCGGCAGCGGGAAAACCACGCTGCTCCGCATGCTCGTCGGCATGGAAAATCCGACCGCGGGCGAGTTTCGGCTGCGCGGCAAAGTGATGAACGATCTGCCGCCGAATAAGCGGCCGACGTGCATGGTTTTCCAATCGCTCGCGCTTTTCCCGCACATGAGCGTGGGGAAGAACGTCGAGTTTCCGCTGACCGTGCGCGGCGCGAGTGAAAGCGAACGCCGGACGCGTGCGTGGGAGTTGCTCAAGCTGCTGCATCTCGATCCGAACAAGTATTACGACAAAAACGTGACGCAGTGTTCGGGCGGCGAACGGCAGCGCGTCGCGCTCGCGCGGGCGCTGGCTTACGACCCGGAGATCCTGTTCTTCGACGAACCGCTCTCGGCGATCGACGCGCGTCTGCGGAAGGTGCTGCAGAAGGAGCTGAAGGACATCCAGCGGCGCACGGGGAAGACGTTCTTTTACGTCACGCACTCGCTGGAGGAGGCGATGCTCATGAGCGACCGCGTGGCCATCCTGCGCGGCGGGAAGGTCGAGCAGATCGGCACGCCGGACGAAATCTACGCGAATCCGACGAGCGCCTTTGTCGCGGAGTTCATGGGTGAGGTGAACCTGTTGGAAATCGCCGGGAACGGCAGCGCTTCCGCCAACTGGTTGTCGGGCGCAAAGCCGGTGCCCGTGGCGCTGCCGCAGACGCTGCCCGCCGGCGAAGCGCGCAAGCTCCTGGTACGCCCGGAATCGCTGCGCTTCCTGACGAACGGCCAGCAAGCCGACAACGTGCTCGAGGGCGAAGTGCTCAACGAATTTTCGCTCGGCTCACGCATGCAATACCACGTCGAAGTCGCGGGCGGCCTCGTGCTGACCGTCGAGCGCCTGCGCGAACAGCGCGTGCCGCTCGGCCCGGTGAAGCTCGGCTGGGACACGCGCGATTCCATGCTGCTCACCGCATGAGCGCCGGGGCCTCGCGCTTCAATCTCAGCTCGCGCATCTTCGGCGCGCTCTCCGCGCTGCCGTTCACGCTCGTCATGCTCTTCGGCTTCGTCGCGCCGCTCATCTGCGTCGTCTGGTTCAGCTTCATGCCCGCGCACACCTTCGAGTTGCTCAATCGGCCAACGCTCGAAAACTACCAAACCGTCTTCGGCCAAACCTACTGGCGCTCGCTGCTTTCGTCGGTGCTCCTCGCCGTGGCCGCGGTCGTCATCCTCCTGATCATCTGCTACCCGCTCGCCTTTGCGCTCGCGAAAATCTTCAACAAATTCGCGACCTTCATCACCTACGCCATCGCGGTGTCGCTCTTCGTTTCGGAAAATATCCGGCTCTACGGCTGGGTGCTCGGCCTCATGGACAATGGCGTGCTCGCCGGCACCCTCGCGCTCTTCGGCATCAAGGCCGGCTCGATGCTCTACAACGTGCCAATCATCGTCCTCGGCATGGTTTACGTCTATCTGCCGTTCATGCTCTTCCCGCTGATCCTTGGCCTGCAAATGGTTCCGGACCAGGTGCGCGAAGCGGCCTTCGATCTCGGCGCGAGCCGCTGGCAGGTCTTTCGGAAGATCGATGTGCCCCTTTCGATGCCCGGCATCATCATCGGCTCGCTGCTCACTTTCGTGCTCGCGCTCGGTGCGCTGGCCGAGGCGAAGGTCATGGGCGGACAAAAAATCATCAGCATCGCCGCGGAGATCGAGAGCGAGTTCACCTACGGCCAAAACTGGCCGCTCGGCTCGGCGCTTTCCACGCTGCTCATCGCGCTGACCACGGTGCTGGTTTTCATCGCGCTGAGCCGGCTCGATCTGGAGAAACTGCTCGGCCGTTCCCGCGAACCATGATCGCGACGAAGAAACAGAAAATCGGCCTCGGTCTTTACGCGACCGTCCTGCTCGGGCTCTTCTATTTCCCGGTGGTCTGCATCGTCCTCGCGTCGCTTTCCACGAAGCGTTACTTCGCGTTTCCGTATGAGGATTTCACCTGGAAGTGGTACGAAGGCGCGCTCAGCTCGCCGCAGGTCGCGCAGTTTGTGGGGGTGAGTTTGCGCGTCGCGGCGCTGACCACGGTGTTCTCGCTGATCATCGGATTCTTCTCCGCGCTGGCTTACGCGCGGTATTCGTGGCGCTGGCGCAAAGGCTTCCAGCGGCTCGTCATGCTCCCGCTTTTCTTTCCGCAGTCGGTCCTCGGGCTCGCGCTGCTCATGTGGTTCAACTTCCTCGGCATCACGCCGAGTTGGTGGACGGCAGTCATCGCGCACACCGTCTGGATCTCGCCGATTACCACGCTGATCATGGCCATCCAGGCGTACAGCCTCGATGATTCGCTGGAGGAAGCGGCGCGCGACATGGGTGCGTCGCGTGGTCAAATCCTGCGCATGATCACGCTCCCGCTGATGTCGAAAGGCATGGTCTCCGCGGCGTGTTTTGCGGTGCTGCTGTCGTGGGGAAATTTCGCGCTCTCGCTCTTCACCACCGGCGCTGACAGCTCGCTGCCGGAATGGCTCTACGCGCGCATGACCAGCGGCTACCAGCCGATCGTGCCCGCCGTCGGCGCGCTCTCCGTGCTCGCCGCGGTCATCGTGCTCGTCGTGCTTTTCTCCGCGCTAAGCTGGTCCGCGGGCAAGCAAACCAAAGCCCCGGCGGGGCACTGACCCGATCTTATGAGTGCATCACTGAAGGACGAATCCGTCATCGTCACTGGCGCGAGCAAGGGCATCGGCAAGGGCATCGCCAAAGTCTTTGCCAGCCTTGGTTCGCGGGTGCTGCTCGTTGCACGCGGCGCGGCGGATGGCGAAGCTGCGGGCGCGGAAATCGTCGCTGCGGGCGGAACGGCGACTTTCTTCCAGACGGATGTGATTTCGGTGGCCGACCTCGAAAAGATGGCTGCGAAGGCGGTCGAACTTTACGGCGGGATCGACGTGCTCTGCGCGAATGCGGGCGTCTTTCCCGCGATGAAGCAAAGCGAAGCCGGGCGCGTGGTCATCACGTCGTCGATCACCGGCCCGATCACCGACTTCCCCGGCTGGAGCCACTACGGAGCGACCAAAGCCGCGCAGCTTCGGGGCGTGGCGCTCGGGCTGGAGTTCGATTTTGAAAAGGGCGCGATGCGCGGCATGCGCGAGATCTATCCGCGCGGCGTCTGGGCGATTTTTTCGCAGCTCTATCCGCGCGTGCTGCAGTTCAAACCAGGCCTGCTCTGCGAACGCGCGCTGTGCGATGACGTCCTGCAGCGCATGGAAGACGGCATCGGCGCCGCTTACAAAAAACTGCCCGCCGCTGTCGCGTAAGTCGCCGTGGAAATCGACGACCCCGAGATACCGCCGCTGCCGGTGCTGGATGCGCTCGCGCGCCAAGCTTTCCCGCTCTACGACCTGCCCGCTGAGAGCGGCCTGCGGCTGCTGAACATTTCGAGAACGCGACGCATCTCGTCGAGCCGCCGACCGGACCACGCCGGGTGCTGCGCATTCATCGGCCGAAATATCATTCCAAGGCGGCGATCAACGCGGAACTCGCGTGGCTCGAATCGCTGTTGCGTGAAGGCGTGGCGAAAACCACCGCGCCGATTCCGCAGCGCAACGCCGCACTCGTCGGCAGCGTCGCCGTGCCGGAACTCCCTGGGCCGCGGCATTGCGTGATGTTCGAATACGTCGCAGGCAAGGAGCCCGACGAAACGGATCGCGCGAGCGCCTTCGCCATGCTCGGTGAAATCACCGCCCGTCTGCACGAGCACACCTGGAGCTGGCCCGCCGCGCGCGAATTGCCGCGCTTCCGTTGGGACTTCCACGCCATGCACGGCGAGCGCCTTCATTGGGGCCGTTGGGAAGAGGGCCTCGGCATGACGCCCGCCCGCGAAGCGCTCTTTCGTGAGGCCTGCGCCGCCCTCCGCGAAAAACTCGCCGCCTATGGCACCGGCCCCGAGCGCTTCGGCCTCGTCCACGCCGACCTGCGAGCCGCCGATCTCCTGCTCACGCCCGCGCAGGAAATCTGCGTCATCGACTTCGACGACTCCGGCCAGTCGTGGTTCCTCTACGACCTTGCATCCGCGCTCAGCTTTACCGAAACCGCGTCCGACGTCCCGCAGCTCATCGTCCGCTGGATCGAAGGCTACGAGCGCATCGTCCCGCTTACCGCCGAAGACCGAGCGATGATGTGCGTCGGTATCTGGCGGAAGCGTGAGCGGCGATCGGCCCTACGCCGGATGGCTCTGGCGGCGAGCGCCCGGGTGGCGGCCCTGACGGAAATTGCCTTGGCGTTTTTCTTATGAGCGATTCACATGAACACCATGCACGCCCCTGCCGCCCTCCGCGAAACCGTCGCCGATGTCGTCGCCCGCACGCCGGTCTACGATATTCATACGCATCTCTACGACCCCGCGTTCGGCGACCTGCTGCTTTGGGGCATCGATGAGTTGCTCATCTATCACTACCTCATCGCAGAGAGCTTCCGGCAGTTCGACCTGCCCTACGACAAGTTCTGGTCGCTGACGAAAACGCAGCAGGCCGACGTCATCTGGCAGTCGCTTTTCATCGACCACTCGCCGATTTCCGAGGCCTGCCGCGGCGTGCTCACGGTGCTAAATGCGCTCGGGCTCGACGTGAAGAAGCGGGATCTGCCAACGCTGCGGCGGCACTTCGCGAAATGGAACGTCGCCGACTTCACTACCCGCTGCCTCGAACTCGCGAACGTCCGCCAGGTGTGCATGACGAACTCGCCGTTCGACGATCTGGAGCGCCCGGTTTGGGAGCGCGGTTTTTCCCGCGATCCGCGTTTTGTCGCTGCGCTGCGCATCGATCCGCTGCTCATGGATTGGGAAAATACCGTGCCGAAGCTGCGCGATTGGGGCTACGACGTGAGCGCGGATTTTTCCGGCAAGACTTTTGACGAAGTGCGCCGTTTCCTCGGCGAGTGGTCGAAGAAAATCGACGCGCAGTATTGCATGGTCTCGCTCACCCCGGACTTCGCCTTTCCCGCGCACACGGACGCCGCCCGGCTCATCGAGCATGCGGTGCTGCCGCATGGACGCGAGCATGGGCAGGCTTTCGCGATGATGATCGGGGTGAAGCGCGGCGTGAATCCTCAGCTCCGTCTGGCTGGCGATAGCGTGGGTTGTGGCCACATCACGGCAGTCGAACATCTCTGCGCCGAATATCCGGAGAACAAATTTCTCTGCACGATGCTCTCGCTCGAAAATCAGCATGAGCTCTGCGTGACGGCGCGCAAATTCCGCAACCTGCACGTCTTCGGTTGCTGGTGGTTCCTGAACAATCCGTCGATCATCGAGCAGATGACCCGGATGCGGCTGGAACTCATCGGCCTGAGCATGACCCCGCAACACAGCGATTGCCGCGTGCTCGACCAGCTTGTTTACAAGTGGAGCCACTCGCGCGGGATCATCGGCAAAGTGCTCGGCGAAAAATACGACGACCTCGCCGCGACCGGCTGGGAACCGACGCGCGCCGAGATCGAGCGCGACGTGCACGACCTCTTTGGCGGCGCGCTGGAGCGTTTCCTGCGCAGCTGAGTGCTTCCGCTATTTGGCACGCTCTCGAATCCGAATATCTGCACCGGCCTTCAAAGCCTTCAGTCCCCAACTCGACTACGAAAGAGAACCCCACGCTTCCTACCGTTCCCCGGTGCCCACTCTTCGGCGAATCCAAGTGGGATCACGCCGCTGGTCGAGCACGGCGTAGATGCGGATCACGGCATCCTCCAGGCGATAGTAGATTCCGAAAGGGAACCGTTTCGACAGGGAGCGAGGAAATACAAGGAGTATTATTCCGATCTCGGCGTCCCCACTTACATCGGTCTGGTAAATCACGACTACGAGAACAATGTTGATGATACCGTAGAAGAGAGGGGCGCGTCCCGCATAGTCGAGTACTTGCGCGACGAGGTGCGCAAGATCCCCCCCCGCAGTTTCGATTACTACGAAAGCGAGAGTTACAAGTTTCCAGATATCCGCCGCGTCCACGAGGGCAACCTCGCCTACTCATGGGATGTCGGCAATGTCCACTTTGTCCAACTCCAGAACTATCCTACCTACCAACGTGAGTGGGAGGCTTACAATAGCGCCGATTGCCTACGGAAATATCCATCCACTCCACGCCCCTCTGCCAGAGACACCTCTGCCTGATCCCCCGGAAGATGGCTGGGTCACTTTTTTTAACGAAGCAGGCTACGTTTCCCGCTGTAAACTTACCGACCAGCTCGACGGGGTAACGATCGAGAAAGAGACCGGTCGTATGGCGCTGGGCAACAAAATCCGCTATGAGATTCCGGGCCGTGCCACCCAGGTCCGCGTCATGGGAGAAGGGGAAACCGGTCTGGCCTGGGATTGGTGGCGAGTCACCTTCGACAAGTCCTACGACACCCCGCCCCAGCTTTGTTTCGAATCCTTCGGAGCCACCTTGAAACAACACTGGAATAATGCCTGCACCTGAAGCCCGGCAAAGGGTTCGACGGTCGGTCCATGTTCCGTTTGTTGACCTCGTTCCCAAACTGAGGTGCACCTGTCCCACTTCGGTTCAGGTTCATTCACGTTCATCGTCAGTCTCTCCATGCCTCCCCCCTTGTATCTACCGAATCGGGACAGGCTGAGGGCGCAGGATCACCGCCGCGGGGCGTAGGCGGCGATGACTTCGCGGTAGAGATCGAACATCCGGCCAAACACTTCGGCCCAGGAATACTGTGCGCTGACGAGCTGGCTAACACAGGCACCGCTGTGCTTCAGGTCCTGGTGGCTCGTTTCCTCGATGGCGGCGGCGAGGGCGGCGGCGGTGTTTTCCCGCGCCCAGAGGGTCTGGTCGCTGTGGATGATGCGGTCCATGTAGCTGCCGTGGATGCCGATGACGGGGGTGCCGCAGGCCTGGGCCTCGAGGGTGACGAGGCCGAAGGTCTCCTGCACGCCGGGATGCACGAAGAGATCGGCGGCGCGGTAGATGGCGGCGAGTCGGGGGGCTTCGGCGCAGTACTCGAGCCAGCTCACGGCATCGGAGAGGCGACGCAGCTCCTGCAGTTCCGCCCGCTGGAGGCCATCGCCGACGATGAGCAGGTGGAAGCGCCCGGGATGGCGCCGCTGCAATCGCCGGAAGGCGGCAAACAAGGTGCGGGTGTTTTTTTCCTGCGCGAGCCGACCGACGTAGAGGAGCAGGGTGCGGTCGCGCGGGATGCCGAACTCGGCACGCACGTCTTCGTCCGGGGCGGGTGTGGGCTGGAAGATGGCGGTGTCCACGCCGAGGTCGGTCTCGGCGACATTGTCCACACCCCAGCCGGTGAGGACGGCGCCGAGCGCGGGCGATGGGACGAGGGTGCGCTCGAAGCGGCGGTAAAGGCTGCGGATGTAGCGCCGGGAGAAGTCCATGAACATCTCGGTGATGAGCGGCCCGCAGTATTTCCGCGCGGTGCGGACGTAGGCCTCGGGAAAGTGGGAGTGGTAAAAGCCGACGACGGGGATGCGCAGGGCGGCGCCGGAGTGCACCGCCTTCCACGCGACCTGATAGGGATCGCCGCACTCGATGAGTTGGGGCCGTTCCTTGACGAGGATTTCCTCGATGCGGTCGAGCCGGAGCAGGATGCGGTAACGCGAGGTGCGCGAGATGAGGGGCGACTGGATGGTGTAGATGCGCGACCGGTCGCCCTCGATGACTTCATCGCGCTCGCCGGGGATGATGAGCAGGTGTTCGTCGTCCGCGGTGCGCTCGCGGATGTGGCGGACTTTCTCGGAGACATACCGCTTCACCCCGCCGCTGACCGGGGAATAGAACTGCGTGAGGTCGCAGAACTTCATACGAAGCGAACGAGAGGAGTACCGCAGAGAAGGCAAGGACGCAGAGGGCCGCAGAAGGGTTCTTTCATCTCCGCGAATCTCCGCGTCCTCTGCGCCTCTGCGGTAAGAGTCACCCGTTCAGTGCTCGAATTGCGCGAGGTATTTCTCTGCTTCGAGCGCCGCGGCGCAGCCTTGGCCGGCGGCGGTGATGGCCTGGCGATAGACGTGGTCGGCGACGTCGCCCGCGGCGAAGACGCCGGGCACGTTGGTCTTGGTGCCGCCGCGCTGGAGCAGGTAGCCATTTTCGTCGGTGTCCAGTTTGCTCTTGAAGGGCGCGGTGTTGGGCGTGTGGCCGATGGCGACGAAGACGCACTTCACCTCCAGCTCACGCTCGGCGCCAGTGTTCACGTCCTTGATTTTCAAGGCGCGCATTTCGCCCTCGGCGTCGGCGAGGTATTCCACGGGCGCGGAGTTCCAGACGGGCTCGATCTTGGGATTCGCGAGGGCGCGGTCGGCCATGATTTTCGACGCGCGCAGGGAGTCGCGGCGATGGATGAGATAGACCTTGCTGGCGAAGCGCGTGAGGAAGGTCGCTTCCTCGGCTGCGCTGTCGCCGCCGCCGATCACGGCCACCGGGACGTTGCGGTAGA
The DNA here is from genome assembly GCA_038208565.1 of Chthoniobacterales bacterium. Classification (GTDB taxonomy): domain Bacteria; phylum Verrucomicrobiota; class Verrucomicrobiia; order Chthoniobacterales; family Chthoniobacteraceae; genus Chthoniobacter. Next base: position 14,197 of record JBBQYR010000042.1, on the reverse strand, counting down.
AGGCGCCGTCGCACGTGGCGCAGGAGGTGAGGCCGTGGCCGACGAGTTCCTTTTCGCGCGGGAGTCCGAGCCACTTCGCACTCGCGCCGCTGGCCACGATGAGGGTGCGGGTTTCGACCCATTCGCCGCCGATCTTCACGCGCACGAAGCCATCGGCGGGCTCAAATTCCTCGACGGCATCATACGAGAAGCGCGCGCCGAAACGCTCGGCCTGCGACTTCATGTTCATGATCAGCTCAGGGCCGTTGATGCCCTCGGGAAAGCCGGGGAAATTTTCGACCAGCGTGGTCGTGGAAAGCTGTCCGCCGGGCTCGTGGCCTTCGAGGACGAGCGGGGTCAGGTTCGCGCGCGCAGCGTAGATGGCCGCAGTGAGCCCGGAACATCCGGTGCCGACGATGATGACTTTTTCCATAGGGGCCGGCAGTAAAGCGGAGACTGCGCGGCGCGGCAAACGCGGAGTGCGGCATAAAAGTCGGGCTTGCGCGGCGTGGCGCGTGCTGACACAACCACACGCCATGCACGCAGGGAGCATCACCATCCGTCTGCCGGTCGACCTCAAAGAAATCGAGCGGCTCAACCGGATCGTCCGCCAGTTCGGCGACCTTCACGAGGTCCCGTCGCGCGCGCTCTACGCCGTAAATCTCGCGCTCGACGAAATCGTGACGAACATTGTGCTGCACGGCTTCAGCGACACCAGCGGGCAGGAGTTTGAGGTGCGGCTCACCACGCAATCCGGCCAGGTCACCGCCGAAGCCGAGGATGGCGGGCAGCCTTTCAATCCGCTCGATGCACCCGCGCCGGACCTGAACGCGCCACTCGACGAGCGGGCGCTCGGCGGCCTCGGCATTCATCTTGTGAAGAATCTCATGGACCGCGTTGACTATCGCCGCGACGGCGAAAAAAATGTGCTCACGATCCTGAAGCGAATCCGCTAAAGTCCGCGCCGATCTTCCCACCAACCAAAATGCAGATCAAAGAAGACAAACAAGGCGAGATCCTGATCGTTCGGGTGAGCGAGCATCTCGACACGGCGAGTTCCACGATCTTCGAGTCGCGCCTGCTAGGCATGGTCGATCGCGGCGAGCGGCAGGTCATTGTGGATTGCACCGAGCTGGAATACGTGAACAGCGCGGGCCTGAAAGTTTTCCTGCTCGCGGCCAAGCGCCTCGAACCGCTCGGCGGCAAGCTCGTCCTTTGCGCGCTCGCGCCGAGCGTGCTCATGATTTTTGAAATGATCGGCTTCACCCGCATCATGAAAATCGTGCCCACGCTCGACGAAGCACTCCGTGTGCTCCGCGGCGAGGCCCCGCCCGCCTAGCGCGCGCGCCGAAACACTTGCACCTCCAACATCTCTCCCGGATGGCGAACGCCTGATGAAGGCGACGCTCTCCACGCGGCTCATCATCTGGGTCGGCGTGCCGGCGGCGCTCCTTTTCGCCGGCGTGCTCGGGCTTTCCTCGGCCCGGAGCTTGCAGCGGGTCGTCGCCGAAACCGAGAGCCGCGCGCGGACCACGGCCCGTTTTTACGCCGCGCGGCTCGATGGCCAGCTCAAGGCCGCGGCGGAGATCCCGCAGATGCACGCGCGGGCGATGGAATCCGGGGCCTTCAAAACCAAGGGAGAGGTCGAGGGCTACCTCCGCGGGGTGGTGGAAAACAACCCGCAGATTTACGGGAGTTGCATCGTCTTCAAGCCGTATGGCTTCGATCCCGCGGAGAACGGCTACGGACCCTATTTCTACCGCACCGCCGAGGGGGCGATCGAGTTCGTGCAGCTTGCCGGCGCGGACTACAACTACTTCCAGTGGCACTGGTATCGCGAGCCGCGCGACCTCGGCAGGGCGATCTGGACGGAGCCGTACTTCGACGACGGTGGCGGCAACGTGCTCATGACCACACGCAGCGTGCCCTTCCGCCGCGACGAACTTTTCTGGGGCGTGGCCACGATCGACATCGCGCTCACGCAGCTCATGGCCGAGATGAAGCAGCTCAACATCGGGCGCACCGGCTACGCGTTCATCATCAGCAAAACCGGGCGCTTTCTCAGCTATCCCGACGAGAGCAAGGTGATGAAGGCCATGATCCAGGACGTGAGCCCGAGCCTCGCGAACATGATGCGCAACGGCGAGGAAGGTTTCATCCAGCTCGCCGATCCGCTCCGCGGTGAAGACGCGTGGATCGCTTTCGCTCCGATCGAAGCGGGCAACCTCGCGCTGGCGCTCGTTTATCCGAAAAAGGAAGTGCTCTCCAAGGCGCTCGACCTGCGCAAGGAGCAGCTCGCGCTCGGCGCCATCGGCGTGCTCGGCCTGCTGGGCGCCCTCATCTTCGTCGCGCGTTCCGTCACGAAACCGATCGGCCAACTCGCCCGCGCCGCGCAGCTTGTAGCGGATGGCGATCTCGAGCAGCGGCTCAGCGTCAGCTCGCCGACCGAGGAGGTGCGCGACCTCATGAACTCCTTCAACAAGATGACGCGCGACCTGCAAATGCGCATGCAAGAGCTGCGCTACACGACCACGGTGAAGGAGCGCTTCGAAGGTGAGCTGAATGCCGCGCGCAGCATCCAGATGAGCCTCGTGCCGAAAAAATTCCCCGCCTTCCCCGACCGGCCAGAGATCGACGTCCATGCGCTCCTGCGCCCCGCGCGCGAGATCGGCGGCGACCTTTACGATTTCTTTTTCCTCGATAAAGAATGGCTCTGCTTCCTGATCGGCGACGTCTCCGGCAAGGGCGTGCCGGCGGCGCTCTTCATGGCCGTCACGAAAACGTTACTCAAAGCAAGCTCGTCACGCCGCCTGCCGATGGCACAAGTGATGGAGCAGGTGAACGAAGAACTCTGCGAGCAGACTGACTCGGGCATGTTTGTTTCCCTCATTTACGGCCACTTGAATATCCGCACGGGCGAAATCGAATTCACCAACGCCGGCCACCCGGCGCCGTATCTCCTCGCGGGAGCGGACCACTCCGTGCGCGCGATTCGGAGCGAGAAGGACGTGGCCGTCGGCGCGATGGCGGGCCTCGACTACCACTCCACGTCGCTCCAGCTCGCGCCCGGCGATACGCTCTTTTTCTACACCGATGGCGTGACCGAAGCGCTCGACCGCTCGGAGCGTTTCTACGGGCAGGCGCGGGTCGAAGTCGTGCTCCGCGACGTGGCCAATCTGCCCGTGGAAAAAATCACGCGCAGCGTCGTTCGCGACGTGCGAACCTTTTGCGGTGAACGCGAACAAAGCGACGACATCTCCGTCATGGCCGTGCGCTGGCTCGGCTCGACGCCCGCGAAATTGAATCCCTCCGAAGCCTCCGATCCCGCCGTCGCCTCCACCTCTCCTCTCCATTGAAAAAACCCAAATCCATGGCCCTCAAAAAAGCAGACATCATCCACAAGAAACACTTCGTCCTCGATACGAACGTCCTGATTCACGATCCGCAGTCGATGTTTCAGTTCGAGGAAAACGTGGTGTGGATTCCGGTGGAAGTGCTGGAGGAACTCGACCGGTTTAAATCCGAGTCGACGACCCGCGGCGCCAATGCGCGTGAAGTGCATCGCCGCCTGAGCGAGCGCTTCCGCACCACCGAGGAGATGCGCGCGGGCGTGAAGCTCGACAACGGCGGCCACCTCCATGTCTTCATCAATCCCGCGCTCAAGCACGAGGGCAAGGACTGGAAGCTAATCGACGAATCGCCCCGCAGCCGGCTGGCGCTCAGCCTTTTCCCGGACTTTGACTCGACCGACAATCGCATCCTGACCAGCGCCGCGTATCTCGCCGATACCAAGGCCGCGGGTGCGGTGCTCGTCACGAAAGATCTGAACATGCAGCTCAAGGCGCGTGCGCTCGGGCTCGACGCGCAGGATTACCGGACCGACCGCGTGGAGGACAACGACATCCGCCGCACGCAGCGCCGGAGCGGGCACGAGGAATACGCCGCGATCGATGTTCCCGGCCACACCGTCCAGGCTTTTGCCAGCCAGGAGCGGATCACGCTGCCGAATCTCGAGATGCTCATCCCGAACCAGTACGTCCTGCTGCGCAACGAGGAGGAGCCTTCGCACGGCGTGCCCGCGCGGCACCTCAGCGGCGGCGATTTCATCAAGCTCCACCACGACCACGTGAACATCCGCGGCGGACGCCACCTGCAGGCCGCGAACCTCGGCCAGCGCTTCTTCCTCGACGCGCTCTACGATCCCTCGATCTCGCTCATCACCGTCTATGGCAAGGCCGGCACCGGCAAGACGCTGCTCAGCGTCGGCGCCGCGCTCGAGCAGGTGCAGTGCGGCGAGTACGAGAAGATGCTCATCACGCGCGTGATCATGCCGACCGGTCGCGACATCGGTTTCCTGCCCGGCCGCGTGGAGGAGAAGATGCAACCCTGGCTCCAGCCCGCCTACGACGCGCTCGAACTGCTCCTGTCGCGTCCGCGCAAACCCGAGCACTTCGACAACAAGAAACAATCCAAGCGCAAAACCGAGCCAAGCCGTGCGAGCGACGGACCCGCAGCGCCGCAAGCCGGCAACAAATACGCCCGCCCGTACGAACCGCTCATGCAAGCCGGCCTGCTCGAGATCGAAGCCATCGCGCACATCCGCGGCCGCTCCATCCCGCGCGCCATCTTCATCGTCGATGAAGCGCAACAGCTCACCCCGCACGAAGCCAAGACACTCGTCACCCGCATGGGCAAAGGCTCGAAAATCATCCTCATCGGCGACCTCGGGCAGATCGACAATCCCTACGTCGATGCGCACACCAACGGCCTCGTCTTCACCCGCAACCGCCTGCAAGGCCAGCCCTTCATGGCCCACGTGAACCTCTTCAAGGGCGAACGCAGCGAGATGGCCGAGGTCGCGGCGAATCTGATGTAAGCGCTCTGCAAGACCATGAGGCTCGAATCCAGCCTGCGCGTCCTCAACGAAATGGAAGCAGGCCGTGGCCATCGAGATCGGCGGTGTCCCGACCCGTATCTTCACCCAAGAACACCTCATGGCCATCTGCCTGCAGGTCGGGCGCCCCAAGGATCTCGCGCGCCTCGTCGCCTTCGTGCAGGAAGGTCATCCCGACGATGCCGCCCTTCAGGAAATCTTGCGCCGGCATCGGTTGGAGGCGAAATGGTTGCAGTTCCACAGCCGCTACTTCACCGCATCATGAGCCCGATCACCCTCGCCGATCTCTATCAGGCTAAAGCGGCACGCCGGGAGCGCCTGGCCTCTCTCCCGTTCGTCGAAAAGGTGTTGATCATGGAAAAGCTGCAAGAGATGGGCCACACCTTGCGCGCGGCCCGCAGCCAGATTTCTCCTCGCACCAGTTTCATTCGTAACCGTCCTTCATCCTTTGCGTCCTGATCCCCAAAAACGCCTCGATACCAACGCCGCTGCCGCGCCTCGTCCCGGCTTGAACGCCGCTTTCGCCGGACTCGACGTGCCCCATCTTCCCGCCGGGCCGGAGTCGGCTCCCGCACCCGCGGCGCCGTTGCCGGTTTGGAAAATGGGGCGCGTAGTGCTGCGCCGCGAGACCGCCCATCGCGGCGGAAAGACCGTGATCGTCATCCACGATTTCGCCACGCACCTGCCCGCCTCGGTCATCGAAAAAATCGCCAAGCAGGTGCGCGCGGCGTGCGGCTGCGGTGGGACGGTCAAAGACCGCACCGTGGAGATCCAAGGCGACCAGCCTGCGAAAATCCGCGCAGTGCTCGAGGCGGAAGGCTTCCAGGTCGCGGGGGTGCGGTAGCCTGTTTCACTCGGGTGATCAGAGGAAAGCGGGAAAAGGACGTTCCCAAAAATGAGTGACCCGCGTAATGAGAACGGCTTCTGCTTTTCAGCACGCCGCCAAGCCACCCCTCCGAATCTCCCTGCCACTCTGTGTTTCGTTCGCTTCAGTCTGCGCAAAAACGCTCAACCGCCTGGTTTCGATGGGCTTTTCTCGGGAGCACGGCGCTTCTCGCGCTGATGCCCCTGCGCGCAGTCGCGGAGGAGCGACCGCTCGTGCTGCAGCTCAAGTGGTATCACCAATTCCAGTTTGCGGGTTATTACGCCGCGGAGGCCAAGGGTTTCTACAAAGAGGCGGGGTTGAATGTCGTCCTGCAGGAAGGTTCGCCGACGCGCCCGCCGCTCGAGATGGTCCTCTCCGGCCGGGCTGATTTCGGGGTGAGTGATGACGATGTGCTCCTCGCCCGGCTCCGTGGCCAGCCGACCATCGTCTGCGCGGCCATCTTCCAGCACTCGCCCTACATCATCATGGCGCGGGCCGATGGCAATGTTCACAAACCCTCGGACCTCGTCGGGCGGCGCGTGATGGTGGCCAGCGACCAGGGCGCCGCACAACTCAAGGCCATGCTCATTCGCGAAGGTCTCCCGCCCGGCCGGGTCGAGCTGGTCCCGCATTCGTGGAATCTGGCCGACCTCATCGAAGGCCGCGTGGACGCCGTCTCGGCCTATCGCACCGTCGAGCCCACCCAGCTCCGGCAGGCCGGCGTGGAGCCCGCCATCATCCAGGTGAACGACTACGGCGTGGACTTTTACGGCGACACGCTTTTCACCCACCAGCCGGTCGTGGAGCGCGATCGCCAGCAAGTCGCGGCCTTCATCCGCGCCAGCCTGCGGGGCTGGGACTATGCCATGCAGCACCCGGGGGAGATGATCGATCTCATCCTGAAAATGCCCGGCGTGAAGGAGCGCGGCTTGAAGCGCGAGAACCTCGAAATCGAGGCCCGCGAAATGCGCCGGCTCATCCTGCCCGATGTCGTGGAGATCGGGCACATGAACCTCGGACGCTGGGACCGGATGCAGCAGATCTTCATCGAGACCGGGCTGGCCACCAAACCCATCAACCCCGCCGATTTCGTCTTTCAACCCGACGAACCACCCATCGACCGGCGCCTTTTCTGGATCCTCGGCGGAGTGCTCGCGGTGGTCGTGATCACCGGTGGCGTGGCCCTGCTCTGGACTCTCCAGCTTCGGCGGAAAGTCGAGCACGTGACCCGCGAGATCGGGCGCAGCGAAGCCAACCTGACCGCGCTCATCGAGAACACCACCGCGGCGATCTGGTCGGTCGATCGCGACCTGCGCTACATCACCTTCAACTCGCACTTCCGCCGCTTGATCGGGGAAAGCTTCAGCACCGCGCCCGCGGTCGGCATGTCCATCGGCGACGTCCAGCCGCCCGAGCGAGCCGGCACCCGCCGCAAGCTCTACGAGCGGGCGCTGGCCGGGGAGCATTTCATCACCGAAGCCGAGCTACCTGGCGCGCGCGGGCCGCGCATTTTCGAGCAATCGTTCAGCCCGATCGTCAGCGGCGGAGAGGTGACCGGCGTGACCGTCTTCGGCTTCGACATCACCGAACAGCGCAAGCTCGAGGAGCAGCTCCGGCAGTCGCAGAAAATGGACGCCATCGGCCAGCTCGCCGGCGGCGTGGCCCACGACTTCAACAACCTGCTCATGGTCATCCAGGGCAATGCTTCGCTCGCCCTCATGACCGACCTGCCGCCCGAGGAAGCGCGCCCGGTTTTCCAGGACATCCTCGCCGCCACCGAGCGCGCGGCGGCGCTCACCGGCCAGCTCCTCGCCTTCAGCCGCCGCCAGCCGATGCAGCCGCGCGAACTCGAAGCCAATACCGTGGTCTTCGAGGTCACCCGCATGCTCGATCGGCTCATCGGCGAACACATCGCGCTCGCGACCCAGCTCACGCCCGAGCCCACGCCGGTCCATGCCGATACCGCGATGATCGAACAGGTGCTGCTCAATCTCGCCGTGAACGCGCGCGACGCCATGCCGCAAGGCGGCCGCCTCACCTTGGCGACCAGTCTGGCCCGCGGCCGTGAGCGTCCCGGCGAGCTGCCGCTGAATGACGAGCTCTTCATCCGCATCGATGTCACCGACACCGGCACCGGCATCGCGCCCGAGCATCTGCCGCATATTTTCGAGCCGTTTTTCACGACCAAGGAAGTCGGCAAAGGCACGGGGCTGGGCCTGGCCACGGCCTTCGGCATCGCGCAACAGCACGGCGGCTGGCTCGCCGTCGCGAGCGCGCCGGGCCGAGGCTCCACGTTCTCGCTTTTCCTCCCGCGTCACTCACCGGCCCCGCCTGCGGAGGCGCCGATCGAATCCGCGCAGACCAAGGCGGCACGCGGCTCGGAGACGATTCTCGTCGTCGAGGACGAGGCCACGGTGCGTGCCGTGGTCGTCCATGCGCTCAAGATCAACGGCTACCGGATTTTCGAAGCGGCGAGCGGTCACGCGGCGCTGGAGCTGTGGGAAAATTGCGGCGCGGAAGTCGATCTTCTGCTCACCGACATGGTCATGCCCGGCGGCGTCTCCGGCCACGAACTCGCGCAGCAACTCCTCGCGAAAAAGCCCGACCTCAAGGTGATCTACACGAGCGGTTACAGCGCCGACGTTTTCCGCGGCGACTCGGTCCTGCCGGAGCACGTGGCGTTTCTCCGCAAGCCCTATCGCGCCGAAGAACTGCTCGCGACGGTGCGCCACACCTTCGACCACGCGAACGGCATCTGATGCTGCCCGCTTGCCAAGCGCCGCTTTCGAGGCAATTTCGCGCCGGCCTATTCCACTCCGCGTGAAAACCCGCATCCCCCATTTCCTCGGCCTGCTGCTGCTCGGCTTCAGCGGTTGCACGCCCGCGCCCGTCGAACGCGCGGATGAAAACCCGGCGACGCCCGTTCCCGCCACCCCGACGCCGGAACCCACGACCCCGCCTCCCGCAAAGCCCGTCGCAATCGCCGAGCCCGAGCCCGCCGAGCCGATCGTCTTCGGCGCGCTCGATTTCACCAAGGACGTGAAGCCGCTGCTCGACGGCTACTGCTTCAAGTGCCACGGCAACGGCAAAAAGAAGGGCGGGCTCGCGCTCGATGCGTGGACTTCGCTCGAGGTCGCGGTTCAGGACCAGAAAACGTGGAAGCATGTGCTCGAAGCCGTCCGCACCGGCGAGATGCCGCCCGACGATGAGAAGCAGCCGACGCTCGTCGAGCGCGAGAAAATGATGGCGTGGATCGATCGCACGGTCTTCGCCGTGGACCCCGATCACCCGGACCCGGGCCGCGTCACCATGCGCCGGCTCAACCGCGTGGAATACAACAACACCATCCGCGATCTCGTCGGCGTGGACTTCCAGCCGGCGGACGATTTTCCCGCGGATGATTCCGGCTACGGCTTCGACAATATCGGCGACGTGCTCTCGCTGCCGCCGGTGCTTTTCGAGCGCTACCTCGCGGCGGCGGAGAAGGTCATGAGCCTCGCGATCCTCAACGATCACAAGCCACGCCCCGATAAAATCTACGTGGACCTGATGCAGATCGAAGGCGGGCCAAAAGCGGGCACGACCTCGGTGGCGCGCAAGATCGACGAGAACGAATCGACGATCGCGCTCGAACTGCCGGTGGCCGGCGAATACGCGATCAAGCTCGTCGCGGAATCCGAAAAGCTCGGCGGCGAAGGCGCGAAGCTGGAGTGGAAATTCAACGGCCAGACCCTGCGCACGACCGAACTCGCGGGCCGCAAGGACGCCAAGGACACGCTCAAAGCCACGGTCCGCGTGGAGAAGCCGGGCAGCTACCCTTTCACCCTGCGCGTCGCGAATCCGTTGCCGAATCCCGAGACGAAAAATGGCCGCCCCGTGAACCGCACGCTAACCGTGCGGCAGATCATGTTCACCTCGCCGCCGCAGCCGGTGAAGGCGCCGCCGTCGCAATACAAGATCTTCGCGCCCGGCCGCGGGCAGCCGAACCTCGAACTCGCGGCGAAGGCGATCCTCGCGGATTTCGGGCGTCGCGCTTTCCGGCGCCCGCTCGCCGCGACGGAAGTGGACCGCTTTTTCTGGATCGCCAAACAGGCGGAAAAGAAGGGCGCGAATTTCGAGCAAGCCGTGCAGACCGCGCTCACCGCGATCCTGGTCTCGCCGCACTTTCTCTTCCGCGGCGAGCTCCAGGCCGATCCCGACAACCCGCGAGCGACCACGCCGATCAACGAGTGGAACCTCGCCGCGCGCCTCTCCTATTTCCTGTGGAGCACGATGCCCGACGACGCGCTCTTCGCTGAAGCCGCGAGAGGCACGCTGCGCAAAAATCTACCCGTGCAGGTGAAGCGCATGCTCGCCGATCCGAAGGCCGACGCACTCGTGGAAAACTACGCGAGCCAGTGGCTCCAGACGCGCAACCTCAAGCTCGTGCAACCCGACGCGCGCACTTTTCCCGAGTGGGATCAGGCGCTCGCCACGGCGATGCAGCGCGAGACCGAGCTGCTTTTCCAGCGCATCATGCGCGAGGACCGCAGCGTCCTCGAAATCGTCGGCGCGGATTACACCTTCGTGAACGAACGGCTCGCACGGCACTACCGCATCGCCGGAGTCGAGGGCGAAGCCTTCGTGCAGGTGAAGCTGCCCGAAGATCGCCCGGGCGGCATCCTCGGCCACGGCAGCTTCCTCACGCTCACCTCAAATCCCACGCGCACTTCGCCGGTGAAACGCGGCAAATACGTCCTCGAAAATCTCCTCGGCACCCCGCCTCCCCCACCGCCACCCGAAGTGCCAAACCTCGACGACAAGGCCCGCGTCGAACTCGTCGGTACACTGCGCCAGCGCATGGAGCAGCACCGCGTGGACCCCAACTGTGCAAGCTGCCACGCGCGTATGGACCCGATCGGTTTCGGCCTGGAGCAGTTCGATGGCATCGGCGCCCGGCGCGATCGCGATGAAGGCGCGGCGATCGATCCCACGGGCCAGCTCGTGAGCGGCGAAAAATTCCAAGGCCCCGCCGAGCTGCGGACGATCCTGCTCACGAAAAAGCGCGGTGACTTTCTCCGCTGCTCGTCCGAGAAAATGCTCACCTACGCGCTCGGTCGCGGGCTCGAATTTTACGACCGCCTCGCTGTGGAAAAAATCACGCGCTCGCTGCAGAAGGAACCGAGCTTTTCCAATCTCGTCCTCGAAGTCGTGAAGAGCGTGCCTTTCCAAATGCGCCGCGGCGAGGGCGACCATCGCCAATACACCGAGGGTCGAAAAACCGCCGCCGTCGCGCCCTGATTTTGATCACTCGCCCGCAGCCTTCATCCGTGCCTTAATCCCTCAACCGTTCTGTCGCCATGCATATCCCGGACAAATCCCTCAACCTTCCCCGGCGCAGCTTCCTCCGCGGCCTCGGCGTTACGATGGCGCTGCCGTTCCTCGAGAGCATGATCCCGAGCGTGGTCAAAGCCGCGGCGGCTTCGGCGATCGGCGGGGCGCCGCGACGGCTCGTCTTCATGTATCTGCCCAATGGGATGGACATGGAGAATTGGACGCCCAGCGGGGCGGGCGACAAATTTGAACTGCCCTCGACGCTCCAACCGCTCACGCCGATCCGGCAGCAGGTCTCGGTGCTCAGCGGACTTGCCCACGTGAATGCCCGCGCGCTCGGCGATGGCGCCGGCGATCACGCGCGCGCCAATGCCTGCTTCCTGACCGGCGTCCATGTCCGCAAGACTTCCGGCGCGGATATTCAGGCGGGCATTTCCGCGGATCAGGTCGCCGCGCTGCAGGTCGGCAAAAACACGCGCCTGCCGTCGCTGGAGCTGAGCTGCGAGCCGACCACGCGGCAGGCGGGCTCGTGCGATTCGGGTTACGCCTGCGCCTATCAGCACAACATTTCCTGGCGCAACGAGAACACGCCGATGCCGCCGATCGGCGACCCGCGCCTCGTCTTCGACCGCCTCTTCACGACGAGCGACGAAGACCCCGACCTGATGGCCGGCCGCGCGCTGCGCGAAAGCTGCCGGAGCTCGATTCTCGATGTCGTCCGCGAAGACGCGAAGGCTTTCCAAAAACGCCTCGGCGCGACCGACCGGCGCAAGATGGACGAATACCTGACCGGCCTGCGCGAGACGGAAGTCGCCATCCAGCAGCAGGCAAAATTCAAGGCCGAGAACGCCGCCAAACCGCGCCCCGCGATGGAAAAGCCCGAGGGCATTCCCGGCGACATGACCGAGCACATTCGGATCATGTACGACCTGCTCGCGCTCGCGCTCCAGACCGACTCGACGCGCATCGCCTCGATGATGGTCCTGCACGAAGGCAGCAACCGCCCATATCCGTTCATCGGCGTGACCGACGGCCACCACGACCTCTCGCACCACGGCAACAGCGCCGAGAAAAAGGAAAAGATCGCGAAGATCAATCGCTTCCATATTGAGCAGGTCGCCTACCTGCTGACCAAACTGCAATCGATGAAGGAAGGCTTCGGCACGGTGCTCGACAACTCGATGATCGTGATCGGCAGCGGCATCGCCGACGGCAACGCCCACGCCCACCACGACCTGCCCGTGCTGCTCTGCGGCGGCGGCGGCGGCACGCTCAAGCCCGGCCGGCACGTGCGCTACGAAAAGGAAACGCCAATGACGAATCTTTACCTTTCGCTCCTCGATCGCATCGGTGTGAAAGCGGATCGCCTCGGCGATAGCAGCGGCAAGCTGGAGCGGATCTAGGCCGACTTGCGGTCGATCCACTTCCGCCCGTCGGCCAGCGCTTTGAGCGTTGCCGCGAGCCGCTGGGCGCGGGTCTCTTTGCGCTTCGCCGTCGTCAGCCACACGAGGTATTCGCGCTGATAGGTCGGCGCAAAATTCCGGTAGTTCTTTGCCGCAGCCGCATTCCTTTTCAGGGCCTTGGCGAAAAAATCCGGCACCGGCCATGGCTCGCGCTTCACTTTCGGCGCCGGCAGCACGTCGGGACACGCATCCAAGTCCACGGCTGCGAAGAGCAGCGCGGCGAGCGCCTGGCGATTCAGCTTCGCCGCGGATGTGAGACGGATGCTGCGAATGTTGGTGTTGCCCCCGCCATCGGGGAGGAGCCCGAACGGGTCGGCCAATTCGGTGCCGCGGAAGAATGTGATCCCCACGTGCTTCCGGCAGGCGCTTAGTCCGACGACCAACTTTCGCCCGCTGAAACAAAGACAATTCCACTTGATCGACTCGGTGAGATCCGGCGCCGTGCGGAAAATCCAGTCGCGCAACTCCGCGACGATGGGCCGCGAGAAATCAGGCGCGACTTCCAGCCATTCGTCGGGGTCGCGGGTTTTGGGGCGGCTGCAATCCATCCTGAAAATGCTAGGCGACCTCGAATCAAGTTGCAGCGGAAAATCACCCGGAGTGATGCGGCGGCAACTGCACTTTCCGAGGCAACTCCGCGTCATTGATCAGTGGCTGGCCGAAGGACGGGATCATCTCGCGCTGCTTCGGTTGCCAGGCGTCGGAGCCGAACTCGCTGGCGAAGGAGCGCTCGGGAATTTCGCGCAGGATCGATCCCGCGGCGGAGGCGCCGGGCGAAGCGCTCCGCAACCCCGCGAATGGATTCCGCCCTTCAGCGCCGCAACTGGCGCGTGAGCTTTAAGCAGTAGAGCAGCGGCAGCGCGCCAAGGATGCCGAAGGTGCAATCGATCAGCCGCCAGTAGAAAGGAATTCCGCGAATCGCCCCGCAGATCAGCGCCAGCGGTAGGACGCCCGCGCAGGCCACGAGGCCGATCTGCAGCACCCAGGCATTCGCCACCGGATCACGCCACGGACCGATGAAGAAAAGCGCGATGACGATGTGCCCGAAGGCCAGCCAATCCGTGCCGTACGCGAGCCACGGATACGCCGCGTGTATCGCCCGCAAGCCATCGCGCACCGTGGCGATCCAGAACTGCAAACCACCCAGCGCGGACGGCGCGGCGTCCGCCGGGATGCCGAGGATTCGCGCGAGCAGCTCGAGCTCGTGGAGCAGCGGGAAAGCGGTCACGCCGCTGAGCACGAGACCGACCATGAAGGCGCCGAGGACCAGCCGATAGCGGCGGAGAATCTGGTCGTGGTTCATGCGGCTTCAGTTTCCGACGCTCGGCAGGCCTGACCAAGCTCCTTTTCCGGGCTTGCGCCGGACTTTGTGTTCGTCAGCCTTGGACCGCATTACCGCTCCCATCGTGAAAGCGATTCTCCTCGCTCTCCTCAGCATCATCGGGCTCGTCACGGCGCAGGCGCGGGACGACGGCTCGCTCCCCTTCCCTGTCAGCCTCGGCGGGCAGGCGGCCAGGGGCAAGGAGCGACCGTATGGGATGAGTTATACCAAATTGGTGAAATGATCAGACACCTGCCCAGCCCGGAGGGCTGAAGGAAATTAGCTCCGGGTGAAACCCGGAGTTTCGGACCACCATCCGATGCACCCCGGAGGGTGTGCCGGAAGCAGCCAGCCATGCACCT
>JBBQYR010000041.1:0-30658 GCA_038208565.1 Chthoniobacterales bacterium | reverse complement strand
TTGCCATTGAGGCGGAGATTGGCATATTCCCGACCGCTTTAAGGCGATGGCGGGCGGACCGAAAATCAGTACAAGATCCGCCTGTCAGAGTTCCGCAGTGAAATTGCCGGCATAGCTCAGTTGGTAGAGCAGCTGATTTGTAATCAGCAGGTCATCGGTTCGAGCCCGATTGCCGGCTCCCTTGGCTCTCGCTTGGGATTTATTTGGACGCTCACTTCACCAGCCGTACGCTCCAATGTGCATCCATTGGTCGCAGGAAATTGGTGGACGCACATAAAACGGACAAATTCGGGTGCAAAAACGCCATTTGGGCTCGCAACGCCGCGGCAAGGGTGCAAATAGCATCCCTGTTTTCCGCGCGAGCGTTGCAGGTTGGGTGCGAGTCACTCCCAACCGGACAGCAATACCCGCCTGGATCACTCTTGAGAATTGAGAAACATGACACCCAGCCAGCCCCTTTCCGCCGTCGATCCGCATTCTGGCGTGATCGCGGACGGTTCGCAAAATTCCATGTTCAGCAGCAGCGAAGCACCCACTCCGAAATCTATGTCCGTTTCAAAAAAATCACCGCAGGGCTGGCCTGAACCGCAGGGCCTTTGGCATCCATCGCAGGAGAAAGACGCTTGTGGCGTCGGCTTCATCGCCCATCTCAAAGGCAAGCGCTCGCACGACATCATCCTGAAAACGCTCACGATGAATGCGAACATGGACCATCGCGGCGCGAGCGGCTCCGATCCGGCGACGGGCGACGGCGCGGGCATTTTTGTGCAGATGCCGGATAAGTTCCTCCGCAAGGAGATGGCGAAGAAGGGTGTCGAACTACCGCCGGAAGGTTCTTACGGCTCCGGGCTGGTCTTCATATCGCCGGAACCGAGCGAACGCGAGGCCGCGATGCAGGTGTTCGAGCACGTCATCAAGGAGAACGGGCAGAAATTTCTCGGCTGGCGCACCGTGCCGACGAAGAGCGAAATCCTCGGCAAGACCTCGGGTCGGTACGAGCCGCTGATCAAGCAGGTCTTCATCGGGAAGAGCGCGAACATCACCGATCCGATGGAGTTTGAGCGCAAGCTCTACGTGATCCGCAAGCAGGTCGCCCGCTGGATTCGCGACAACGAGATGCCCAACAAATTCACCGACGTGCATGGCAATCGGTCGAACTCGTTTCCCGGTGGTGACTACCACTACGTCACGAATCTCTCGGCGCGGACGATGGTCTATAAAGGCATGCTCACGCCGTGCCAGCTCTCGGAGTATTTCCCGGATCTGCACGACCCGGAATTCGAGTCCGCGCTGGCGCTGATGCACACCCATTTCTCGACGAATACCTTCCCGAGTTGGTCGCGCGCGCATCCGAATCGCTTCATCGCCCACAATGGCGAAATCAACACGGTCATGGGCAACGCGAACTTTATGAAAGCGCGCCAGGGACTTTGCCAGAGCGACAAATACGGCGCGGATATCTCGGCTGTTTTCCCGGTGATCGTCGAGGATGGCTCGGATTCGGCGCGTTTCGACAACGCCCTCGAATTTATGCACTTCGGCGGCTACGACCTCGTGCATGCGATGATGATGATGATCCCCGAGCCGTGGGAGCGTCACACCATGATGGATGAAGACAAAAAGGCCTTCTACGAGTTCCACGCCTGCATGATGGAACCGTGGGATGGCCCGGCCTCGATCACCTTCTCCGATGGCCAGCAGATCGGCGCCGTGCTCGACCGCAATGGTCTCCGCCCGAGCCGCTATTACGTCACGCAGGACGACCTCGTCATCATGGCGTCCGAAGTCGGCGTCCTTCCCGAACTCGACCCGCTCACCGTCGTGCAAAAAGGCCGCCTGCGCCCGGGCCGCATGTTTCTCGTGGACATGAAAGAGGGTCGCATTGTGCCGGACGAGGAGGTGAAGAAGCGCGTTTATTCCGCGAAGCCTTACAAGAAGTGGCTCGATGAAAACCGGGTCTTCCTCAAGGACCTGCCGGAGGCGAAAACGCCGAGGACGGTCGAGGAGAATCGCGTCCTCGAGCGCCAGCTTGCGTTTGGTTACACCTACGAAGACCTGCGCATGTTGCTCGGGCCGACGGCGTCCAGCGGCGTGCAGCCGATCGCTTCGATGGGCAACGACACCCCGCTCGCGGTCCTCTCGAACAAGCCCAAGCATCTCTACCAATACTTCAAACAGATCTTCGCTCAGGTCACGAACCCGGCGCTCGACTGCATCCGCGAGGAACTCGTCACTGCCACCGAGACCTTCATCGGCTCCGAAGGCAACCTGCTCGATCCGCGCCCCGAAAGCTGCCGCATGATCCGCCTGGATCACCCGCTGCTCGACAACCAGCAGCTCGCTAAACTCCGCGAGGTCTCGCTCAGCGGCTTCAAGGCGATCACGCTCGACGCGCTCTTCCCCGCTGACCAGGGCGGCGATGGTCTCGACCTCGCCTTCCAGCAGCTCTGTGCCGACGCCGACAAGGCCATTGCCGACGGCTTCAACATCCTCATCGTCTCCGACCGCAACATCAGCGCTGCGAAGGCCGCGATGCCGACCCTGCTCGTCATGGGCGGACTGCATCACCACCTCGTGCGTTCCGGCACGCGCACCAGGGTCTCCATCATTCTGGAAACCGGGGAAGCGCGCGAGGTCCACCATTTCTCCACGCTCATCGGCTACGGAGCGGACGCCATCAATCCCTACATGGCCTTCGATTCCATCCACCAGATGATCAAGGAGCAGATGCTCGACATGGACTTCGACAAGGCGGTCTACAACTTCCTCAAGGGCTCGATCAAAGGCGTGGTCAAGACCATGGCGAAGATGGGCATCTCGACCGTCGCGTCCTACCGCGGCGCGCAGATTTTCGAGACGATCGGCCTCAGCACCGACCTCGTGAACAAATACTTCCGCGGCACCTCCAGCCGGTGCGAAGGCTCGGACATCGATCAGGTCGCCGAGGAGTCGCTCATCCGCCATCGCGACGCCTTCCCGGATCGCCACATCGAAGCCGAGGAACGCGCCCTCGACTCCGGCGGCGTCTATCAATGGCGCAGCGACGGGGAGTATCATCTCTTCAATCCGGAGACGATTCATCTGCTCCAGAAAGCGGTGCGCACCGGCAGCTACGACGTCTTCAAACAGTACGCGAAGAAGGTGAACGACCAGGGCGAGAACCTCTCAACGCTGCGCGGCTTGATGAAGTTCCGCAGCAGCCTGAAGTCCGTGCCGATCGAGGAAGTGGAGTCCGTCAAAACGATCATGAAGCGCTTCAAGACCGGCGCCATGTCCTACGGCTCGATCTCGCAGGAAGCGCACGAAACTCTCGCCATCGCGATGAACCGCATCGGTGGCAAGTCGAACACCGGCGAAGGCGGCGAAGATCCGGAGCGCTTCAAGCCGATGGCCAATGGCGACAGCAAACGCTCCGCGATCAAGCAGGTCGCCTCCGGTCGATTCGGTGTGACCAGCGAATACCTCGTCAACGCCGACGAAATCCAAATCAAGATCTCGCAGGGGGCCAAGCCCGGCGAAGGCGGCGAACTCCCCGGTTCCAAGGTTTATCCCTGGGTCGCGAAGGTCCGCCATTCGACGCCCGGCGTGGGCCTCGTCTCGCCGCCGCCGCACCACGACATCTACTCGATCGAAGATCTCGCCGAACTCATTCACGACCTGAAGAACGCCAACCCGCGTGCCCGCATCAATGTGAAGCTCGTCGCGGAAGTCGGCGTCGGCACCATCGCCGCGGGCGTGGCCAAGGCGCACGCAGACGTCATCCTCATCGCTGGTCACGACGGTGGCACAGGAGCTTCTCCTTCGTCATCGATCTACAACGCCGGCGCCCCATGGGAACTCGGCCTCGCGGAAACCAACCAGATCCTGCTCCTGAACGACCTCCGCAGTCGCGTGGTGCTCGAGACCGATGGCCAGCTCAAGACCGGTCGCGATGTCGCCATCGCCGCCTTGTTAGGCGCCGAGGAATATGGCTTCGCCACCGCACCGCTCGTCGCCGTCGGCTGCCTGATGATGCGCGTCTGCCAGAAAAACACCTGCCCGGTCGGCGTCGCCACCCAGGACCCGAAGCTGCGCAAAAACTTCACCGGCAAGCCCGAGCACGTCGTCAACTTCATGACCTTCATTGCCATGGAACTGCGCGAGATCATGGCCGAGTGCGGCTTCCGCACGATCAATGAAATGGTCGGCCACGTAGAGTGCCTCGATACCAACGAAGCCACCGAGCACTGGAAGGCCAAGGGTGTCGATCTCACGACCATCTTCCACAAGCCCGATGTCGGCGACGAAGTGGGCGCCTACTGCCAGAAGGCGCAGGATCACGGCCTCGACAAGTCACTCGACATCACCCAGCTCCTCAAAATCTGCGAACCCGCGATCGAGCGGGGCGAGAAAGTTCGCGCCGAGTTGCCGATCATCAATATCAACCGCGTCGTCGGCACCATCACCGGCAGCGAAGTCACCCGCAAACACGGCGGCGAGGGCCTTCCCGAGGATACCATCTATCTGAAGTTCAAGGGCAGCGCCGGGCAATCGCTCGGGGCATTCACGCCTCCCGGCATGACCTTCGAACTCGAAGGCGACGCCAACGACTACGTCGGCAAGGGCCTCTCCGGCGGCCGGATCATCATTTACCCACCCGCGGGGTCGAAGTTCAAAGCCGAGGAAAACATCCTCATCGGCAACGTCGCCTTCTACGGCGCGACGCTCGGTGAGGCTTACATCAACGGCATCGCCGGCGAGCGCTTCTGCGTCCGCAACTCGGGCGTGAATACCGTCGTCGAAGGCGTGGGCGACCACGGCTGCGAATACATGACCGGTGGCCAGGTGATCGTGCTCGGAGAAACCGGGCGCAATTTCGCCGCAGGCATGTCCGGCGGCGTCGCGTATGTCTATGACATCGACGGGCTCTTCGAGAAGCGGCTCAACAAGGAGATGGTGAATCTTTACCGCCTCATCGAGTGCGGCGACTCCGACATCGCGACCGTGAAGGCCGAGATCGAAAAACACGCCGCGCTCACCGGCTCCGCTCGCGGTAAGGCGATCCTCGCCAACTGGAACGCCGAACTGCCGAAGTTCTTCAAGGTCTTCCCGCGCGACTACGAGCGCATGCTCGAGTGCTTCCGCAAGGTCGAGCAACAAGGCCTCTCCGGCGACGAAGCCGCCATGGCCGCTTTCGAGGAAAACCTCAAGGACCTCTCCCGCGTCGGCGGCAACTAATTCTCTGCCCTAACAATCAACTTCACCCACACCACTTCAAAGAAATCATGGGCAAGCCAACAGGATTCATGGAAATCGCTCGCAAGACTGATTCCGAGATCGCTCCAATCGAACGCCTCAAAAACTGGCAGGAATTCAAGGTCCACGGCGATGACAAGGAACGCCGCGCTCAGGGCGCGCGCTGCATGGATTGCGGCACTCCGTTTTGCCACACCGGCCATATGGTGTCCGGCATGGCCAGCGGCTGTCCGGTCAATAACCTCATCCCCGAGTGGAACGACCTGATCTTCCGTGGGCGCTGGAAGGAAGCGCTGGAGCGTCTGCACAAGACGAACAACTTCCCCGAGTTTACCGGCCGCGTCTGCCCGGCTCCGTGCGAAGGATCCTGCGTGCTTGGCGTCATCGAGCCAGCGGTGACCATCAAAAACAACGAGTGCGCGATCATCGACAAGGGCTGGGAGGAAGGCTGGGTGACCCCGCGCATCCCCGAAAAGCGCACCGGCAAGAATGTCGCCGTCGTCGGCTCCGGTCCCGCCGGTCTCGCCTGCGCCGACCAACTCAATCAGGCCGGGCACAGCGTCACCGTCTTCGAGCGC
Source organism: Chthoniobacterales bacterium (assembly GCA_038208565.1). Taxonomy (GTDB): domain Bacteria; phylum Verrucomicrobiota; class Verrucomicrobiia; order Chthoniobacterales; family Chthoniobacteraceae; genus Chthoniobacter. Next base: position 24,845 of record JBBQYR010000041.1, on the reverse strand, counting down.
GAAGACCGAATCGGCGGGCTGCTCATGTACGGCATCCCTAACATGAAGCTCGACAAGGAAGAAGTCGTGCAACGCCGCGTGAACCTGATGGCCGAGGAAGGCATTGTTTTCAAAACTGGCATCGCGATCGGCAAAGACCCGACCTGGACCGCGGAGAAACTTCGGCAGGATTTCGACGCCATCGTCCTCTGCTGCGGCGCCACGCTGGGCCGCGACCTGCCCATCGAAAACCGGGAGGCGACAGGCGTGCATCTCGCGATGGAATTCCTCACCGCAAACACGCGCTACCAGCTTGACCAAAAATTTGACGGCACGAATCCCGCGCTCAACGCCACCGGCAAGGACGTCGTCGTCATCGGCGGCGGCGACACCGGCACCGACTGCGTAGGCACCAGCTTGCGCCACGGCTGCAAGAGCGTCGTCCAGCTTGAAATCATGCCGCAACCGCCGCTGGAGCGCGCCGCGAACAATCCATGGCCCGAGTGGCCGAAGGTTTACAAGATGGATTACGGTCAGGAAGAGGCTGCCGCTTTGCAGGGTCAGGACCCGCGCCAGTATCTGGTGCAGACCAAGCGTTTCATCAAAGACGCCGCTGGCAATCTTTCCGGCCTCGAGATCAGCGAGATTGAATGGGGCAAGGACGAGCAGGGCCGCTTTGTGCCCAAGGAAATCGCCGGCACCGCCCGCGTCATCCCCGCGCAACTCGCCCTCCTCGCCATGGGCTTCATGGGCCCCGAGCAGGAACTCGTGAAGCAGTTTGCCCTGGCGACCGACGCTCGTTCCAACGTGAAAGCCGAGCACGGGACCTTCACCACCAATCTCCCCGGCGTCTTCGCCGCCGGAGACATGCGCCGGGGTCAATCTCTCGTCGTCTGGGCGATCAACGAAGGCCGCGGCGCCGCCCGCGAGTGCGACCGCTTCCTCATGGGCGTCACGCACTTGCCGTAGGCCCGATCCTGCGGTGAGCGCGCACGGAAAAGTGCTGCCCGTTTGCCGGAACACTGGACACCTCGCGCAGGGATACGTATAACGCCGCCCCCATGTCCCGCAGCCTGCCGCAACTCGTCCACAGCCAACTCCGCACGGCCCGCCCGCAACTCGCTGCCAGCAAGGTGCTGGTCGGTTTCGACGGCTTCGTGGACACCATTCTGCACGTGGTGGCGCGGCGGGAATCGGTGACGAAGTATGCGCGCATGGCCGCGATGCGGGAGTTTGCTTCCAAGATCGATGCCGCCGCGGGCCTGAGCGCCAATTTCGAGTTCGTCACCCAGATGGTGAAGCTGGGCGGCAACGGCCCGATCATGGCCAATGCGCTCGGCAGCTACGGCACGCCGATCACCTACATCGGCAGCCTCGGCGCCCCGAATTTGCACCCCGTTTTTTCCGACCTGGCCGCGCGTGCCACGGTGCATTCCATTTCCGAGCCGGGCTACACGGATGCGATCGAATTCGAGGATGGGAAACTGATGTGCGGCAAACACGAGAGCCTGCGCGACGTCAATTGGACCAATCTCATCGCGCATGTGTCGGAGGAGAAACTGCTCGGCATCTTTCAGGAGTCATCGCTCATTGCGCTGGTGAATTGGACGATGCTCACGCAAATGACGGCGATCTGGCAGAAGGTCGCGTCGCGCATTGCACCCAAACTCACGGGTGAAAAGCGCTGGTTGTTCTTCGACCTCTGCGATCCGGCGAAGCGTTCGCCGGAAGATCTCACCGCCGCGCTCCAGCAGATCGCAAAGTTCCAGAAACACTTCCGCGTCATTCTCGGGCTCAATCTTGCCGAAAGCCGACAGGTCGGCGAGGTGCTGGGCTTTAAGTCGCCGGACGAAACTTACGGCACGGTCACGCAGCACGCCGACGATCTGCGCAAGGCGTTGAAGATCGATACTGTGGTTGTGCATCCCACGCAATTTTCCGCCGCGGCGGACGCGAGCGGGGCCACGCATGTCGTCGGGCCCTTCACGGCGAAGCCGAAGATCACCACCGGGGCGGGGGATCATTTTAATGCGGGCTTCTGCCTCGGTCGCCTGCTCGGGCTGGATCTCGCAGGCAGTTTGCAGATCGGCGTCGCCACCTCCGGCTTTTACGTGCGCAACGCCAAAAGCCCGCGGCTCGATGATTTGAAGAAATTTCTGCTCACGCTTTAGCGTGTTGCGGCCCTTGCATCTACCGGCATCCCGGCCACGTTCCATTATCGGTGTCCAAACCTCGCGTATCGCCTTTCAGACTCTCGCCCGCCGCCCGTTCTTCGGTGATCATCGGTGGACTTTTTTCCGTGTTCATTCTGCTCGTCGTTGTGGGGGTTTCGCGCGAAGCGCAGCGGATCAAACGCGAGCGTGAGCAAACGCGAGCGCTGAACAGTCAGTCTGCAGGCGGGGGCATGGTATGGATTCCCACGGGCAAGATGACCATGGGAGGGATCGCTGGAGCACCCGACGAAGCACCGATGCACGATGTGCGGCTGAGCGGTTTTTGGATCGATCGCGAGGAGGTAACGAACGAGCAGTTCGCGCGATTTGTGAAAGAGACGACGTATGTGACGCGGGCCGAAAAGCCGGGCGTGAGCGGCGTCGTCGAGGGTGGCTGGATTTTCGTGGTGGTTGATTCCGGGGCGCTCTGGAAGCAAGAGCCTGGAGCCAATTGGCGCCATCCTGATGGGCCGGGGTCGAGCATCGCAGGGCGAGAGAAGGAGCCGGTCGTGCAAGTCTGCTGGGACGACGCGGTCGCCTTTGCTCAATGGGCCGGAAAACGTCTGCCGACCGAGGCGGAATGGGAATACGCGGCGCGAGGCGGGGCGATGCATATGCCCTACGTTTGGGGGCGCGACCTGACGCCGGGCGGACGTTGGTACGCCAATGCCTGGCAGGGGCCGATCGGGGGCAAAGGGCCGCCGGTTGATGGCTTCGCGGGGCGCGCGCCGGTGGGAACGTTTCGGTTGAACGACTACGGCCTCCATGACATGGCCGGGAACGTGTGGGAGTGGACGGCCGACTGGTACAGCACGGAGTATTACAAGAAGACGGTTCGCAAAGATCCGCCCGGTCCGCCGGAGAGCCTCGATCCCGACGAGCCAGGCGTGCCGAAGCGGGTGGCGCGCGGCGGCTCGTATCTCAGCAGCGAGACGAATGGCGCGGGTTACCGCCCGAGCGCGCGCAAAAAGGCGCCGCCGACTTTCGCCTCGTCGGAACTCGGCTTCCGCTGTGCGCGGAGCGCGAAGTAATCGCTACGCCTTTAGCCCAAGCCCGATCTGCTCGCGCAGATACTTGATCGAGCGTTCGATTTCGCCCTTCTGGAATTCCTGTTCGGCCGGCTTTTTGTCCGCGCCTTCGGGGGCCTTGAAGTTGGCGATTGCGTGGCCGCGTTTGGCCATCGCCTCGAATTTCGCCAGCACCTCGGGGCGCTTGTCGTAGTGCTGCCAGAAGTCGTCTTTTTTGTAGGGAAAGTTGCGCGAAAAGCCGGAGATCGTCTCGATGATGATCGGCACGGTTGGGCAAAGCTCGGCCCAGCGGGCGGCGTATTTTTTCCAGTCGATGAGGCCCTCACCGGCGGCGGTCCACGCGATGGTCGCACCGTCCGGCGACTCCCAGATCATGTCGTCGCGCAGGCTGGAGCAGATGGTGTAAGGGCCGAGGCGTTCGAGCACGTCGAGCGGGTCCTCGAGGGTCCACGCGGCGTTGCCGGAGTCGATATTGGCGCCGACGAAATCCTTGCCCGCGGCTTCGATGAGATCCACGAGTTCCCACGAGTGCATGTCGCCCGCGTGGTTTTCCACGGCGATCTTCACCCCGGCGTCCTTCGCGGCTTTTTCGGAATTCTTCAGCACCTTCACGGTGTCGGCGATTCGCGCGCGGATGCCGCCCTCGGTTTTGCGATCATCGGCCGCGCCGAGGACCACGCGGAAGACTGGGGAGCCCAGCGCTTTGGCCACGCGGATGCCCGTGGCCACATGCTCTTCAGCGGTGCCCCAGTTCTTTTTGAAACGGACCGAGGTCGGGCAAATGCTCCACGAACCGACGTAGAGCTCGATCTTCAGCGCATCGGCTTTGGCCTTCACCTCGCGCAGGTGCGCGTCTTCGAGCGAGTCGTAGGCGTCGAGGTCGGAGATGAGCAGCGTGTCGAGTTTGAGCGAAGCGGCGTAGTCGAGCAGTTGCGGCGCTTTCCACGCCATCGCGCGCACGGCGAAGTTGTCCATGCCGAGCTTGATCTTCGGCGTCGCGGCGAGAGCGCGCTGGGTGAAGGGTGACGCGACCGCAGCCGCGGCGAGCGTTTTGAGAAAGTGACGGCGTGGAGTGGGGGAGAGCTTCATGGCAGGTGTCGGAAATGAATGGCTGCTCGTCGGGGCAAATGCAATCCGCGGCTGTGGGCGCGTCACGCCTGCTGGTCGGGACGATCGAGATCGCCCTCCGGCAGATCTTCGTAACTGGCGAAATGATCGGGCCGCAACGGTTCGCTCACGCGGTATTCCTCGCCGAGCCATTTGCCGAGATCCACGAGCTTGCAGCGGTTGCCGCAGAAAGGTCCGAGCGGTTCCGCGAAGTAGTCGTTCTCCTTGCCGCAGATCGGGCAGTTGAGGCGCGTCGATTTGGCCATCGCGTTATTTGTGGGCGAGTTCGGTCGAGGTCCTGGTCGTGATGCGATCGGTCCACGCGAGCATGAAAGCGGAAGCGATGAAGACGCAATGGATCACCACCTGCCACATCACGACGCGATCAGTCAGTTTGTCGTTGCTCACGATGTCGATGAACGTCTTGAGCAAGTGGATCGAAGAGATGCCGATGAGCGCTGTGGCCAGCTTGACCTTTAGCACCCCAGCATTCACGTGGGAAAGCCACTCCGGTTGATCGGGGTGACCGTCGAGCTTAAGGCGCGAAACGAACGTCTCGTAGCCTCCGACGATGACCATGATGAGCAGATTCGCGATCATCACGATATCGATCAGCGTCAGGACCGCGATCATGATCTGCTCTTCCTTGAACTGCAGATCGGTCGCGTGCGAGACGAGGTGCCAGAGCTCGATGATGAAGCGGTAAACGTAGACGCCCTGCGCGACGATGAGCCCGAGGTAGAGCGGCGCTTGCAGCCAGCGACTGAAGAAAATGATATTGCCGAGCGGCTTCGCGTGCGGTTCCGGAATTTGCATGGCGGGACGTTTAGCAGCGCCACGGGGTCTGTCCAGCAGGGTGGATCAACGCAGCGTGCCGGGCGGAGCTAATTTCATTGCGTCTCGCGCGGCGCGCATCTTCGCCAGCGCTGAGTGATAATCGGCGGCGTGCTGGTTGAAGCGCGCCACCGCCACCGCATCGGTGGTGTCGAGCGTCCGGCGCTCGGCGAGTAGGCGCTGATACCAATCCGTGAGTTCCGGAATGAGAGCCGAAGCGGAGCCCGGGATCCGCATCCGCAGCGTGTTCCCGGCGGTTTCTTCCACGGGCTTGGGGAGGGCGATCACGACCTGATCATGATTTTGTCGGGCGATGGCATCGAGAAAATACACGGCGATGCCCGACTGCGGTTCGTGAAAAAGGAGATACATCTCCTTGTTGCTGTCGGGGGAACGCGTGCCATTCCTTTTCTCGACGCGGATCTGCGTCTTCATCGGCACCATCTTGGCATCGGGACTGGCGATCACTGCGGCGGTGTTGTTGACCGGATTGACGATGACGCCCTGCACATTGGCCCGCGCGATCGGAACGAGGCGCGTGTAGTCGATGATCTCCGCGACGACATGCGTCATCTCGCGAGCCCGCACGCCGACTTCCAGATCGGGCCCGCCAAATTCCGCGAGCGCGACGGCCTTTCCCCACTCAATCTCGCGGGTGACGAAATCGTGCGTGCCCGCCTGGCCAAACGCCATCGCAGGCAGGAGCAGCAGGAGAGCGAGCAGGAATTTCATGGCGTTCGGAGTGCTTGGCAAAAGAAGCACATGGTGCGCCTCCAGCTTCGCATTTGTCGGCCCGCGCTCAACGGACAACTCCGACTGGCATTCCAGCGAAAGACGCGCGCCGTTGCGGAAAAAGTGATTTACAACCCCCGCCGTCTCACTAGGTTCTGCGTCCCGCTTTTTGCCTCATGGTGTAACGGTAGCACAAACGACTCTGAATCGTTTTGTCTAGGTTCAAATCCTAGTGAGGCAGCCATTTTTCGACAAATGACCGGTTGTGCGCTTGGCACCGCCGAATGACCGGAAATGTCGGCGGCAGGTGCTTGCTCCAGGAAGGAGGGCAACGCTTTCAGCTCTTCCGAAGCGCGGACCTGCGTCGCTTGCACCACAACGAAGCAGCCCCGCAGTACCACACTCAATAATGCTTCAAGAAAGCGCCCGTTTGAGTGGCCACCGAAGGAGCAGGGCTTCCATTCGGTATATGGACCTAACAATTGAGCTCTGAGCGGGGAGAGGGTCGGCCCGTGTCGGCTGATCAGGCGTCGGCCTTGGCTGCCGCGGGCTTCTTTGCCGCCGGGGCTTTCTTCACACGGGGCTCGAACTCGAATGTGACCTTGGCGCCGTCCAGCTTGAGGTAGGCGGAGAAGGGTTTGCCTTTCTTCGAGATGAAACGCGGGAGGAGGTCGGTCTTGCCGTCGCGGAAAATCTTCAGCGCCTGATCGGCCGGGATGGCGCGCTGGCAGATGCTCTTGCCCATGCGGATCGGCTTGCCGCCGGCTGCCGGGACGCAGAGGTAGGCGGCGTCGGTTTCATAGACAGCGCCGTTTGGGGTTTCGCCGAGCGACTTGGCTTGGGTGAGGTCGATCGGTTTGCCGGCGCCGGTGCCGTCCTTGTCGTCGTCGAAGTCGAACTTCTGTTTCCACTCGGTCTTCTCGTCGAGGATGATCTCGGCGTTGAAGGCGCGGCCGAGTTTGCTGCGGAAGCCTTCCAGCGGGCCGACGCGGCCGGTGGTGAGGAGCTTGACCACATCCTCGCGCTCGAATTCGCGGCCCGACATGGTTTTCCAGACGATGAGTTTGCACTCGGCATTGGAGCACTCGTAGGCCTTGAAGCTTTCCTTGAAGGTGCCGTTGCCGCACTTCGGGCACTTGGCTTCGAGATCCTTGAACCGTCCTTCGACGGTCTGGCCCATGCCGCCGCGGACTTTGTTGACGATCTCCGTGGTCAGGCCGCGGATTTCGTTCATGAAGACCGGGCGCGCGAGCTGGCCGCGCTCCATCTGGCGGAGCTTGTGTTCCCACTCGCCGGTGAGCTCGGGTTTGGTGAGCGCTTCGGCGTGGAGGCTGCGGAGCAGGGTGATGAGCGAGAGGCCCTTGGCGGTGACGATGAGGTCGCGTCCCTGGCGGAGCAGGTAACCCTCGTAGATCAAGCCCTCGATGGTCTGCGCGCGGGTGGCCGGCGTTCCGAGGCCGCGTTCGGCCATGGCTTCGCGGAGCTCTTCGTCGTCGATGAGTTTGCCCGCGCCTTCCATGGCGGAGAGGAGCGTGCCTTCGTTGTAACGAGGTGGCGGCTTGGTGACGTTTTCCTTCACCTCGATCGACTGCGTTTGCGCGGTCTCGCCCGCGGTGACGGCCACGATTGCCTTGGCGTCTTCGCCTTCGCCCTCGGCCTGCTTGCCGTAGACCGCGAGCCAGCCCGGATCGATGATGATCTTGCCGTCGGTCTTGAACTTCTCGCCCTCGACGGTGGTGATACGCGTGGTGATCTCGAACTGCGCCGCGGGATAAAACACCGCGATGAAGCGCCGCGCGACGAGGTCGTAGATCTTCTGCTCGGTCTCGCTCAGCCCATGCGGCACGGTGCCGGTCGGGACGATGGCAAAGTGATCGCTGACCTTCGCGTTATTGAAGATGCGCTTGTTCTGGTGGACGTAGCCGCGCTCCAGCGCTCTGTCGGCGTGGATGGAGAGCGAGCGATCCTGAAAGCTGCCCATCACGCTCTTCGCCGTGGCGATGTGATCCTCGGGCAGGTAGCGCGAATCGGTTCGCGGATAGGTGAGCGCCTTGTGCTTTTCGTAAAGGGCCTGCGCGATCTGCAGGGTCATCTTCGCCGGGAAACCATGACGGCCATTGGCTTCGCGCTGGAGTGTGGTGAGGTCGTAGAGGAGCGGCGGCGCCTGACTCGCGGGCTTCTTTTCTTCCTCGATCGTGCCGGGCTTGCCTTCGCACTTGGCCTTGATGGCGTCGGCCTTGGCCTGGTCCCAGATCCGCTCGGCGCGCGCTTCTTCTTCGCCGGCTTTCTTAAAGGCCTGATCGTACCAGCGACCGCGGTAGCTTCCGGCGGCGACTTCAAAATCACCGAACACTTCCCAATAGGCGCGCGGCTCGAAGGCGCGGATTTTTTCCTCGCGCTCGACGAGGATGGCGAGGGTCGGCGTCTGCACGCGACCCGCGGTCGTCTTGCTGAAGCCGCCGCCTTGCGAGTTAAAAGCGGTCAGGGCTCGCGTGGAATTGATGCCGACGAGCCAGTCGGATTCGCTACGTGAGGTCGCGGCGTCGGAGAGCGGGCGCATCTCGTCGTCGCTGCGCAGGCGGGTGAAAGCGGTGCGGATCGCCTCGGTGGTCATCGACTGCAACCACAGGCGCTGGATGGGCTGCTTGGCGGCGGTGGCGCGGACGATGTTGCGGAAAATCAGCTCGCCCTCGCGGCCGGCGTCGCACGCATTGATGAGCGCGGTGACGTCCTTGCGTTTGATGAGGCGGCGCAGCACCGCGAGGCGGTTGGCGTTCTTCTCGATCGGCGCGAGCGCGAACTCCGGCGGGAGGTGCGGGAGCTTCTCCATCGACCACTTGCCGCGCTTGATGTCGTGCTCCTCGGGCACCGCCAGCTCGAGCAGATGGCCGACGGCGGACGAGATGACGTATTGGGAGTTCTCGTAGAAGTCGCCCTCCTTCTTCACGCCGAGCGCCTTCGCCAGATCGCTGGCGACACTGGGTTTTTCCGCGATGACGAGGGTTTTGGACATGATCTGCTGGGGACCTTAAAGCTTCACGAACTGCTGGCCGGGAAGTTGTTTCACCAGCCTCTTCATTTCGAGGGCGAGCAAGGTGGACGCCACTTTTGGCGTGGGCAAGCCCGATTTTGTCACGATCGAGTCGAGGGGCGTCTCGTCGCGTTCCACGGTCGCGAGCACGGCGAGCTCCTCGGTGTTGAGCGTGGCGACGTTGATCGCGGCGTCGGTTTTCCGCTGCTCGGGGAAGAGGGAATGGAGGTCGTCGAGGATGTCGGCGGCGCCGGTGACGAGCTTGGCGCCTTGCTGGATGAGGCGGTTCGAGCCGGCGGAAGTCGGGCGATCGATCGGGCCGGGCACGGCATAAACGAGGCGCCCGTGGTCCAGCGCTTGCCCAGCGGTGATGAGCGCGCCGCTCTTCAATCCCGCCTCGACGACGAGCACGCCGCTGCCCCAGCCGGCGACGATGCGATTGCGATAGGGAAAGGTCTGCGGGCTGGGTGGGAAGGTCATCGGGAACTCGCTCACGACCGCGCCGCTGGCCGTGATCTTCTCCGCGAGCCCGGCGTTTTCCGGCGGGTAGAGGTCCATCAAACCGGAACCGATGACCGCGACGGTGCGCCCTTCGGCGGCGAGCGCGGCCTGGTGCGCGGCGGTGTCGATCCCGCGGGCGAGGCCGCTCACCACGGTCAGCCCGGCGTAGGCGAGCTGGTAGGAGATTTTCTTCGCGCACTCGGTGCCGTAGTGGCTGGTCTTGCGCGAACCGACCACGCCGATGGCCCGCTGATCGCGCTCGGTGAGCGTGCCCCAGACGTAGAGGACGATCGGCGGATTCGTGATCTGGCGCAGCGCGCGGGGGTACTCCGGCGATTCCTGCGTGATCACCGTCGCCCCGAAATCCCGCACCCGCGCCAGCTCTGCCGCGAGGTCCACGGTGCTCTCCCACGAGGCGATGCCGTTGGCCACTTCCTGCCCGACGCCTTCGACGGTGCGCAGCTCGGCGCCTTTGGCCAGGAGCACGCGCTCAGGACTTTCAAACACCTCCAGCAACCGCCGCAGCCGCACCGGGCCCACGCCGGGCACCATGTTCAGCGCGATGCTCGCTTCCGTGGAGTTCATGGCGCGCAGGCTGGGAAGCGGGCCCGCCCTTGTCAAACCCCGAGCGCGAGGGGCAAAAGCGGGATTGACCACTCGGGCCGCGCCCTCAACATTCTCCGCATGAGCACTTTCTCCCGCTGGCTACCGGTCGCCATTGTCCTCCTGCTCGTGGGTCTCCCCGGACGCGCCGAAGAAAAAAACGGCCTCCAGGTCAACGTCACCAAGACCACGCTCGACCGCTCGGATCAGCGAACGGGTTACTATTATTCCACTCGGATCGATCGGGTCGAAGGACTCAAGGTCGCGATCAAGAACATCACCTTCAGACCGCAAGGAGCGGGCGAGGTGAAGTGGGAGATGCTCAACCGCAAATACTATTCGACGACGATCGAAAGCATCAGCGGCACGGAAAAACTCCAACCGCTGAAAGCGGCGGAGAAGGTGGATATGGTCATCGGGGGAGCGCAAGTGCAGGGCTGGCGCGACACCAATAATCAATCCAAGGACAAGATCGAGTGGCAGATCATCATCTCGCAGGAAGGCAAGGAAGTGATCCGGATGAACAGCACCAATGCCTTCGATACGCTGGCCAAGAAAGCGACGAAGGTTGACCCGCCGAAGAAAGACGACGAGGCGAAGAAGTAAGGATTAGCGCGCCGCCGTTTGCGCGTGCCAGTAGGGCGGCAGGCTCGGCTTGGTCTCGCGCAGGATTTCCAGAACGGCCTGACGATCTGCGGCGCTCAGTCCGGCCCATTCGCGGGCGGTGTCTTTGCCGGTGAGGATGTCGTAGAGCCGTTGGAGAAGGTTGTCGCGGACAGTCGCCGGCAGCGCATCGAAGGCCGGCGTGTAGATGAGGAAGCTGCACGGGTATTTGAAGAGCCGCGTCTGCAGGTCGAAGTCCCGGAGCGAACGCCCCTTCGAGTCGCGCGGGCCCATCTTCATAAAATCCGCCGCGTAACTCGACGACCCCGCGATCGGATCGACCAGCCGCACTTCCTCGGTGAAGAGCAGGTAGCGCAGGAACGCCGTGGTCTGCGTGGTGAGGTAGCGCGTGTGCCCGTAGCGTGCCTGGAGGATCTGCGCTTCGTAGTTCAGACGCGTGATGTAATTGTGCATGTGCGCCTGATGGCCGAGGACCATGAGCGCGACGATGTCGCTCCCCGGCTCGAGATACGGCTTCGGGTCAAAGAACTCGCGCAGACTGCTGAGATTACCGCGGGCGTTCGGGCGCTCCCACTGCTGCGCCAGCGCTTCCGGTCCCACGAGGTTTCCGCGATGCGTCTGCTCGCCGTGGGTGCCGGTCACATACCAACCGGCCCAGCGATCTTCGAGCGGCGTGCAATGATCGATCCCGCTCACTTCCGATGTCGCGTCCATCTCGCCGGTCAGGTCCGTGCCGACCGAACGCATCACGTGCCCCGGCACGCCCATCGTCCGCGGCCCCGAGTGGCAGCGCAGGCAATCCGCATCGCGGACAAACGTCGGCTTGCGCAGCTTCTCCTGGTCGATGTGGTAAAACGTCCCGCCGAGCTTCGGATCGACCGTGCTGACCTCCAGCACTGGCGCTCCCGGGATGTAGCCGATGTAAACGTCGTCATTGAAGTAGAGCGCGCGCGGCGTCTCCGGCGTGATCAGCGACCGCTGGAGCGAGGTCTTGGAATAGACCAGCGTCTGCGAGGAGCGGGGAATCTTGAAATAATCCAGCACCGCCGGCAGGTAGCCGTGCTCGCGGTCGTGGGCCAGCTTCAGCTCGCCGCTGTTCAGCTTCGCCTGCAGCGCCGCGATCGGATCGGCGGGCGTGGCCTTGGAGTAAAAGATCGTCTCCTCGTCATACGGCACCGGGTGCGTGGAGCCTTGGAAATCCTCCGCGCGGAGGAGCGGAGCGGCGAGGCCGAGGAGCAGGAGAAAAAGCGGGCGGGGGAACATCTGGAGGCTGAGAGATAAGCAGGCCGCGCCCGCCCCGCCACCCCGATCTTGCCCGAACCGCCGCGTCCTTTGACTTACGTCAACGGCCCGCTTTACGCCGCCGCCCGCGTCCTTCATAAGCAACGCCATGCGTCTCCCCTTCGTAATCTCGCTCTTCGCCCTCGGCGCCCTCGTCACCCGTGCCGCCGAACTCCCCGGCCAACGCCCCGACGGCTCCGTGCTCCTCCCGAACCAATGGAGCCTCCGCCCCGTCGGCACGCAGGTTCCGATGGGCGACTTCCCGGTCAATCTCGCCCTGCATCCTGCGGGTAAATTCGCCGCGGTGCTCCACTGCGGTTACGGCCAGCACGAGATCGTTGTCCTCGACCTCGGCACTCGCGCCATCGCCTCCCGCACCAAGCTCGCCGAAGCCTTCTACGGCCTCACATTTTCCAAGGACGGCACGCGGCTCTTCTGCTCCGGATCGTCGGGAGAAACCATCAACACTTTCACCGTCGCCGATGGCCAACTCACCGCCACGAGATCCTACGCGTTGCGCGACCCGAAGCAGCGCGGCATCCCGTGCGGACTCGCCGTGAGCGCCGACGCGAAAACCCTCTACGCCGCGAACCTCTGGGGCCACAGCATCAGCCGCGTGCGCCTCGCGGCCGATGGCACCGCGCAGACCGACGAACTGCCGCTCCTCGATCACGCCGTGCCCGAAGCGCCGAAGCCCGCGCCCACGACCGACGACCCAGCCATCATCAAACGCGCCCAGCAACTCCTCGACACCACCGACCCGAGCTCGCCATTCCCCTACGCCTGCGTGCTCGATGAAAAGCGCGCTCGCCTCTACGTCTCGCTCTGGGCGCAGGCCACAGTCGCGGTCATCGACACCAAGACCTTCAAGGTCATCGGTCGCTGGAAGACCGAGGCGCATCCCAACGAGATGCTGCTCCGCAAGGACGGGAAACGCCTCTACGTCGCCAACGCCAATCACAACACCGTGAGCGTCCTCGACACCACCGCCGACGGCCGCTCGATCGAGACGCTGCTCGCCGAACTCCAGCCCGATTCGCCGCCTGGCAACACGCCGAACTCCCTCGCCTTCAGCCCCGACGGCAAGCGCCTCTTCGTCGCGAATGCGAACATCAACACCGTGGCCGTCTTCGACATCGCCACGCCGGGGAAATCGCGCTCCGTCGGCTTCATCCCCGTCGGCTGGTATCCGACCAGCGTCCGCGTGAGCGCCGATGGCAAAACGCTCTACGTCGCCAACGGCAAAGGCGAGACTTCCAAGCCGAACCCGCTCGGCCCACAACCCGGCAAGAAAGCCACGCCGGGCGTGAAGCAGTACATCGGCGAACTGCTCAACGGCACCGTGAGCATCATCCCCCTGCCGACTGCGGAGAAGCTCGACGCCCAGCTCGCGGTCTGGAGCGCGCAGGCTTATCAGTGCATGCCGGAGACGGCGCGGAAGATCGCCGCGATGCCCGAAGATGGGAACCCCATCCCGCGCAAAGTCGGCGACCCATCGCCGATCAAATACGTCTTCTACATCATCAAAGAGAACCGCACTTACGACCAGGTGCTCGGCGACATGAAGGAAGGGAACGGTGACCCTTCGATCTGCCTCTTCCCCGAGGCCATCACGCCAAATCACCACGCGCTCGCGCGGGAGTTCGTGCTGCTGGATAACTTCTACGTCGAGTCCGAGGTCAGCGCCGATGGGCACGAGTGGACCATGGGCGCCTACGCCACCGACTTCGTGGAGAAGCACTGGCCGCTCAGCTACGGCCACGGGAAGAGCGGGAAATTTCCTTATCCGGCGGAAGGTTATTTTCCCATCGCCGCGCCTGCGGGCGGCTACCTCTGGGACCGCGCCAAACAAGCTGGCGTCAGCTTTCGCAGCTACGGCGAGTGGGTGGCGAACGGGAAGAAACCCGGCGACCCGGGCAAACCCAAGGTCAAGGCGCTCGAAGGCCTGATCGACCCGCTCTACCGCAGCTTCGACATGGATTATCCCGACGTGAAGCGCGCCGACCGATTCCTCTCCGAACTGGCGCGATTCGAGGCGGAGGGCGACATGCCGCGGCTGCAAGTCGTGCGGCTTCCGAACGACCACACCAGCGGCACCAGCCCCGGCAAACCCACGCCCACCGCGCAGATGGGCGACAACGATCTTGCCTTCGGCCGCATCGTCGAGGGGCTGAGCAAGTCGAAGTTCTGGCCGCAGATGGCGATCTTCGTCGTCGAGGATGATGCCCAAAACGGCCCCGACCACGTGGACGCCCACCGCACCATCGCCTACGCCATCAGCCCCTACATCCGACGCGGCACCGTGGACTCCACGATGTATTCCACGAGCAGCATGTTGCGCACGATGGAGCTGATCCTCGGGATGTCACCGATGAGCCAGTTCGACGCCGCGGCCATGCCGATGTTTGCCAGCTTCCAAGCGAAGCCCGACCTCACCCCTTACACTGCACGCCCCGTGACGGTGAACCTCGACGAGCGCAACCTCAAGACCGCGTGGGGCGGCAAGGCCAGCCAGCGCATGGACTTCACCAAGGAAGACGCGGCCGATGACATCCTGCTCAACGAGATGATCTGGAAGTCCGTCCGCGGTGCCGCCAGCCCCATGCCCGCGCCCCGCCGGGCGGCGTTTGTCTTTACGCAGAAAGAGGAAAAGGACGACGACTAGCGCGTTCTAAAACCCGCGCAGCATCGGCTGGGAAACCTGCGCGATGCGGGCCTGATGGTTGAGGAAGCTATCGGCGATGAGGGTGTGAATTTCGAGCGTGGAACTGAGCAAGCTCTGGAGCATTGGCTCCAGTTCGTCGGTGCGGGTTTGCGCGGGGCTGCTCGCGGCGAGCTTGGGCTGGTCCTCATCCTGCGCGGCGCCGACGAAGGCCCGCCAGTCGATGCGCTTGAGCTGCAGGATAAAGGCATCGATGGCGATCGGGGCGCTGGCTTTTTCGAGCAGTTCCGGGGCGAGGCTTTCGCGCAGGAGGGCGCCGCATTTGGTGAGGCAGCGCAGGACGCTCCGCGGGACTTCCGGGTGCTGCCAGAGGAGCTCGAGCACGGGGATCGGCTCGGCGCGCATTTGGAAGATGCGGCGGTAGGCGTCGCGGCTGCCGAGCAGGCGGAGAAAGGCGCTGAGCTCGATCTCGCTGGCGTGCGCGGACTCGGCGCTGGCTTTGGCGGAAAGGCTTTTGCTGATCGAGAGGACGGAGTTGTTCGTGATGATGGCACGTTCCAGCGCCTGCCCGATTTCGCAGAACCGCCAGCCGTCGTCGGCGAGCATGGTGTTTCCCGCGGTGGCGAAGAACTGCGGGATGAGCTGCGTCGCGGCCTCGGCGAGGCGTCGCGTGATGCGCATGGCTTCGGTTTCCTGGACCTCGGGGCGGAAGCGGATGCGCTGGAAACGGGAGCGCAATTCGCTGAGCGTGGCCCAGGCCTCGGGGCTGAGCGAATCCTGCACGCTCTCCGCATTGTACATGGCGCGGAGGAAGGTGCTGACGACGCTGCCGGGCTCAGGTAGGAGCACGAGGCGGTAGCGGTCGATGCGGTTGGCGATGGAGCGCCGGGAAGTGCCCGCGCTTTTTTCCAGTGGCGGCAGCAGGCGGTTCCACATCGGGCGATAGGATTTCCGCTCGGCGGTGTTGAGTTCCTCGGTCTCGAGCGTCTCGACGACCTGGATGAGGCTGGCCTGGTGGTGGGCGCGCTCGAGGTAGCGACCCATCCAGTAAAAGGATTCGGCCACGCGGCTGGTGACCTGGCGCGAGACGGTGTCCACATACGAGGCGCGGGCGGGGAGCGTGGGCAGGTAGGGCGCGGTGCTTTCGTCGCGCAGCACCCACGAGTCCTTACTCGTCCAGCCGAAGCCAAATTCGCCGCGCGGATCGGTGCGCGAATAGACGCGGGTGAGGGCGCCGGGGAAGACATCGAAATCCTCGCCGCGGCGTGCGCCGAAAAGGATGTGGTCCTGGGCGTGTTCGACCTGCTGGCCGTCGGCGAAGCAGATCGTCGCGGCGCCTTCCACCTGCGGCTGGGCGACGAAGTGCCGGGGATTTTTGCGGATTTCGGCGCGCAGCGCCTCGTCGTCGCGCACGGCGGCGCGCTCCCAGGAACCGGAAGTGTTTTCGCGCGAGATGGGGCGGATGCGATACGCGGCGAGGTTTTCGAGCACGAGTTCGCGCTGGTCGATGTCGCCGAGCCAGAAGGTCGGGACCGTCGGCAGGATCGGCGCTTCATTGAGATAGTGGCGAATGATCTGCGGCGCGAAGGCGAGCAGCGAACGGTCGTCGGCCAATTGCGAGCCGACCGCGTTGACGAGCGCGACAGTACCTTTGCGCAGGCAATGCACGAGGCCCGGCACACCAAGATAGGAATCGGAGCGGAAGACGAGCGGATCGAGCCAGACATCGGCGACGCGATTGTAGATGACCTCGACGCGTTCGAGCCCGCGCACGGTCTTGAGGTAGATGCAGTCATCGAGCACGAGCAGGTCGCCGCCTTGCACCACGGGAATGCCCATGCGGCGCGCGAGGAAACTCTGCTCGCTGGAAACCGCGCTACCCGCGCCCGGCGAGAGCAGGACGACGGTCGGCTCGCCCGCGAATTCCGCGGCGGTTTCGCGCAGCCTTTCCATGATCGTGAGCGGCGTCTCGGCGAGCGACTGGACGGGTGTGTCCTCGAAAATTTCCGGAACGACGCGAGCGAGGGCGCGCCGGTTTTGCATCATGTAGGAGATGCCGGTCGCGTGGCCGAAATGGTGGTGCTTCACCTGCCAGGTGCCGCGGGCATCGCGCGCCACGCAGATGCCGCTGAGGTGGAGAAAGGAATTGCGCGGGCGCGGCAGGCCGATGGAGGCGAGCTGGAAATGCGGACTATCGAGGACCGCATGGATCGGCACGATGCCGGCGCGGAGGATGTCGCGCTTGCCATAGACATCGGCGAGGAAATGCTCGAAGGCGCGCAGTCGCTGGCGGAAGCCCCGCACGAGCAGCGCCCAGTCTTCATGAGCGAAAATCTGCGGCAGCACATCGCACGTCCACGGCTGGCGGCCCCACGGGTCGTTGCGGATGATGTCGAAGTTCACGCCCATCTCCCGCAGCGTGGCCGCCATGCGATCATCGAGAGAGCGCAGGTCCGCGGGACGCAGGCCGCGGAATTCCTCCACGAGTTGCGCGTAGCCAGGCCGCGGAATGCCGTCGGGCGCGAGCACTTCATGCCAGCGGGCCGGTGCGGCGGAGGCTGGGCTGGTATTTGAAGAAGCGGACGCCATGGCGGCGGGCAGACTCTTTAGCAGGAAGGGGGAGGTCAAGAGGTGAGTCCGCACTTGATCCGCCGATTTGGCACCCCCTGAAAGAATTGTGTAAAAGAGGCCGGAAAAGCGATTGACACTACCAAATGTGCCGCCTAGTTTGCGCACCCTTTTCCACAGGGAACCTAAGCAAGCCATGAGCAAGACATTTTCAGCCAAAGCCAACGAAGTTCAACGTCAGTGGTGGGTCATCGACGCCGCCGACCAAGTCCTCGGACGCGTCGCCACCAAGGCCGCCACTCTCCTTCGCGGGAAAGAGAAAGCCATTTACACTCCGCATTGCGACACCGGTGATTTTGTCATCGTCATCAACGCGAGCAAAGTGCGCGTGACTGGCAAGAAGGAAGAGCAGAAGACTTACATGAGCTTCTCCGGCTACGTCGGCGGCCACAAGAGCGAGAGCGTCAAGTCGCGCCGCGCCCGCCGTCCCGAACTCCTCGTCGAGAAAGCCGTGAAGGGCATGATCCCGCACAACAAGCTCGGTCGTGCGGTTTACACCAAACTGAAAGTCTATGCGGGCGCCGAGCATCCGCACGAGGCCCAACAGCCGGTCGCCGTCACCAATATCCGCTAGTCCCTTATTCGCATGTCCCAAGAATTCATCGCCACCGGTCGTCGCAAGGAAGCCGTCGCCCGCATTCGCATGTCCGCCGGCACGGGCAAAATCACGGTGAACGGCCGTCCGTTCGAAGAATACTTCAAGACGACGGCTCTGCAGAACACGGTTCTCCAGCCCTTCGAGACGGCCAAGGTCGTGAACCAATACGACGTGTCGGTGAACGCCACCGGCGGTGGTTTGACCGGTCAGGCCGGCGCCGTGCGCCTCGCTCTTTCCCGGGCTCTCACCGAGACCAACACGGAACTCCGTGGCCCGCTCAAAGCTGAAGGTTACCTGACCCGCGACCCGCGGATGAAAGAGCGCAAAAAGCCCGGCCAGCCCGGTGCCCGCAAGCGCTTCCAGTTCAGCAAGCGCTAATATTTTTCGGAAGCTTTTCGCTTTCCTCCTCGAGACCCGCGCTGCGCGCCCCCCAAAATTGCGCGCAGCGCGGGTTTTTCTTTTCCCGGATCGTCACAAGGGCCTGCTGGACGGGTGGGCCCGGCGGTTTTATGGTCGCCGGTTTTCGCTCTGCCGCAGATGACTCTCTACCCCCTCCGCCTTCCGTTGTTCGGTTTCGCTTGTGCATTCGTGTTCGCCGCGACGTCCGCTCGTTCGGACGATACTGCCCCTGTTCGCCTGCAAGGCGTGCCGCATGTGGCGAAGGTGATGCGTTCCGCCGTCGTTCCGCTGAGCAAACAGGGCATCGAGATCAAGGTGGGCGAGGATTCCGGGAACGTGCCGGCGATCGCGGCCCTCGGCAGTGGGGAGATCGATATTGCGCTGCTCGGACGGCCCATGACCGCCGAGGAGCGTTCCGGCTTTCCGGATAAGAAATTCCACGAGTTTCCCCTCGGCGCGCAGGCGATTGTCGTGATGGTTTCCAAGTCCGTCTGGGAAAGCGGCGTGCGGGCGCTCAAGAAGGAGCAACTCATGGAACTCTACGAGGGGAAGATCAAGTCGTGGAAAGAACTCGGCGGAGAGGATCTGCCGGCAAAATTCTTTGAGCCGGCCCACGGTCAGGGGACGTGGGAGATCTTTGCCACCTGGCTTTACGGCGATATGCGCAAGGCGCCGGCCGTGCCGTGGGAAGAGGTGCCGGGCGGGGCCGAGGCCCAGACCGCAGTGCAGTTTCAGGCCGGCAGCGCCTCAGTCGCGCCCTTCCGCTGGGCGGATAAGCGTGACGTTTTTCCGCTTTCCCTCATCGCCGAGGACGGCACCGTCATCGAGCCCACTCCGGAGAATGTCGCCAGCGGCAAATATCCGCTCTCTCGCCCGGCTTTCATCGTCACCAGCAACCGCCCGGCTTCTTCCAAGCGCAAGGTTATCGAATTCATGGAAAGCGCCGTCGGGCAGCAGATCGTGACGAACAACGACCTGCTCCCCAATCCGCCCGCGAAGCCGCCGTCCCCTTAGCTCAGGCGAAGAAGATCCGGCACATCGTGATCGCCGCGACCACCGCCACGAGATCTGCGGTCAGACCGGCGATGATCGCGTGCCGCGTTTGCCGTATGGCCACGCTGCCGAAATAGACCGCGATCACGTAGAACGTGGTTTCGGTGCTCCCGTAAATCGTCGCCGCCATCCGGCTGATCATCTCGTCGGGGCCGAATGTCTTCACCAGATCCACGAAGATCCCCTGCGTGGCGCTCCCGCTCAGCGGGCGCAGCAGCACCATCGGCAGCAGGTCCGCGGGGAATCCGACCTTCGCCAGCCATGGGCCGAGCGTATCGGTCATCGCCTTGATCACCCCGGCTTCGCGGAGCATGCGGATCGAGACGAGCATCGCCACGAGGAAGGGAATGATGCGCT
This sequence comes from Chthoniobacterales bacterium, assembly GCA_038208565.1. Taxonomy (GTDB): domain Bacteria; phylum Verrucomicrobiota; class Verrucomicrobiia; order Chthoniobacterales; family Chthoniobacteraceae; genus Chthoniobacter. The sequence continues at coordinate 5,215 of JBBQYR010000041.1, read as the reverse complement.
GCGCGGTGCCGAACGCCTCCTTCGCCCCATCGACGAATTGCTCATACACCTTGACCCCTCGCAGCGCCGCATACAGCGGGAAGAAGGTGAGCAGGAAAGGCACGGCGAGGATCGAAAGCGTCTTTACGACGCGCATCACCGGCTTGTTAGCCAGGTCGGGAAAGAGGTCGCCGAAGCGCCATTCGGCGCCGATGAGCTTAGGCCACGCATCCGCTGCGGTCGGGTAGGCGATGACGAAAAACATGCCCGCGAACGCCGCGAGGAATGCCCACAGAGCCACGTGACCCCAGCCCGCGATCGGCGGCGCCTGCACCTGCTCCACCGTCGTTGTTTCCGCATTTCCAGTGTCCGTCTGGGCTGTATCTGTCGCGGCCTTGGGATCAATCGGTGGCAGGGCAAACATCGGGAGACGCTCCAGAAATTTCGACATGGCGATGCCGCAGGTTAGCGCGATCACCGTGGCCAGCACCGCTGCGGGCACGAAGGCGGTTGCATCTTTCGACCCAGAGATCGCGAGGATGCCGATGGCCGTCGTCGGGATGAGTTGGATGGAGGCTGTATTGATCGTCAGGAAAGTACACATCGCGTTGCTCGCCACGCCGGGCCGCGGATTGAGCTGGTTCAGGAGCGCCATGGCGCGGAGGCCGAGAGGTGTGGCGGCGTTGCCCAGGCCGAGCATGTTAGCCGCCATGTTCATGACCATCGCGCCCATCGCCGGGTGTTCCGGCGGCACCTCCGGGAAGAGTCGGCGAAGGAGCGGCTGCAGGATACGCGCGATGATCTGGACCAGGCCGGACTTCTCCGCGAGCCGCATGATGCCGAGCCAGATGACCATGATGCCCACGAGCGGCAGCGCGATATCCATGACCGCCGACTCCGCCGTCTTGAAAGCGCCGGTCGTCATCGGCTGCAACTTCCCGGTGAATCCCCCGACGAGCACGGCGATGAGCAGGAAGGCGAGCCAGATGTAGTTCAGCATGCGGGTGGAGGATGAGGAACGACGTGGCGGTAGGCAATCGGGAACGCGGGCCTCGCGGGAGTTGGCATTCACCTTGCCAAATCGTCGATCCCGGGGCTAGCTGCTCCACCTATGAAGCCGCGATCGAGGTGTTTCTCCCGAGTCGGAAACGTTGTTCTGGCCGTGCTCGCATTTTCACTCTATCCGCCAATCTCCCGAGGAATTGAGCGGGATCATGGGCATCTGGTCGTCGTCAAGGAGCCGATCAGCGGGGAGGCGAAAGTGCGGCTGCTGCGTAGATGGCAGCGCGTGCCGGGCAGCCCGACGGCGAAAGCTGTCGGCGAAGATGGCCGCCCGGTGGCCGTCGATACCATGGCGCTCTTGTGGCAGACGGACCTGGCAAGTCTCGACTTTCCGAGCTTCCTCACGCGCGCCGAAATCGATGATGCCAGGAGAGCCGCGGCGGCGGCGACGGCCGGGCTGGAGCGCTTCCCGCAAGCCGCTCCCCACCTCACGCCTCTGCTGACGCGACTGCGCGCGGAGATTGCCAGAGCTGAAAGCGGAGACAGAAAACTCAAAGGCCAATGGTTCACGCCAGCGCAGTGGGCGCAATTTCAGGAGAAAAATAAGAGCACGATCTCGCGGGGGACGCTGGTGTTGAAAAATGGCACGCGCTACCACGATGTGGAGATCGTGGCGGCGAACCCGAAGGAACTGAGGATCATGCACACCGACGGTGCGGTGGTCATCCCAATGAGCGAAGTGCCGGTCGAGTTTCAGCGGGAGTATCTGAAAAACCTGACGCCTCCGGCGAAATAGCGGGGCGTATGACGCAGGCGCGGGCTTGGCAAGGCGGCGCGGCGTGCTAGGCTGCGCGTCCCTTTTTATATGGCCATCAGCAGCATCATCGACAACAGCCGCCTCGAACGCATCGAATTCAGCAACGACGAGATTGCCCGCTATTCGCGGCATCTCATCATGCCCGAGGTGACTCTCGAAGGGCAGAAGCGCCTGAAAGCGGCGAGCATCCTGTGCATCGGCACGGGCGGGCTCGGTTCGCCGATCGCGCTGTATCTCGCCGCCGCCGGCGTCGGTCGTCTCGGGCTGGTCGATGGCGACACCGTGGATTTCTCGAACCTCCAGCGCCAGATCCTGCATGGCACCAAGGACGTGGGCCGCAAGAAGCTGAACTCCGCCAAGGATCGCATTCGCGAGGTGAATCCCAATGTGCAGGTGGATCTCTACGATACCTACTTCAATGCCGGGAACGCCGCGGAGATCGCCGCGCCTTACGACATCATCATCGATGGCACGGATAATTTCCCGACGCGCTACTGCTCGAACGACATCGCCGTTTTCCAAAAGAAGCCAAACATCTACGGCTCGATCTTTCGCTTCGACGGACAATGCACCGTCTTCGCCCCCAACCTCGGCGGGCCGTGCTATCGCTGCATGTTCCCCGAGCCGCCGCCGCCCGGCATGGTGCCGAGCTGCGCGGAGGGTGGTGTGCTCGGCGTGCTGCCGGGCATTATCGGCGTGATGCAGGCGATCGAGGCGGTGAAGTTGATCATCGGCATCGGCGAGCCGCTCATCGGGCGCATGATCGCGTTCGACGCGCTGAAGATGAAGTTCCGCGAATTCAAGCTGCGCAAGGATCCGAAGTGCCCGGTGTGTTCGGAGAATCCGACGATCACCGAGCTGATCGACTACGACCAGTTCTGTGGCATCCCGCAGGCGCAAGCCGCCGAAGACGCGGAGCCGCAGGTGCCGACGGTGACCGTGCAGGACTTGAAGGCGAAGCTGGACCGCGGCGATAAGTTCGTGCTCCTCGATGTGCGCGAGCCCTTTGAGTGGGAAATCTGCCGCATCCCCGGTGCGACCTTGATCCCGCTCGGTCAGCTCCCATCGCGCATGAGCGAGCTGGATAGCGCCGATGAGATTCTGCTGCAGTGCAAGAGCGGTGCTCGCAGTGCGCGCGCGCTGCGCATGCTGCAGGAGGCTGGCTTCGGCAAGCTGGCGAATGTCGAAGGCGGCATCCTTGCCTGGGCCGACAAGATCGACCCGAGCGTGCCGAAGTACTGAGCGCGACGATGATCGCCGACGAAGTGCTGGCGCTGCTGCGCTGCCCGGAGACGCGGCAGCCCTTGCGCGTGGCCACGGCCGATGAACTGGCGGCCATGAATCCCGCACCCGCCGCCGCGCTCATCCGTGAAGATGGGCGCGTGGCCTATCCGGTGCGCGAAGGCATTCCCGTGCTGGTCGCCGATGAAGCGATCCTCCTCGGCTAGAGACGTGAGCGCGCAGCAATCAGGCGTTGGCGGGAGCGGTGAGGTGCGGCAGATTCCACTCATGCCAGCCACCACGCCCGACTGGGCGGCCATTCGCGCCGACTTCCCGATTCTTGATCAAGAGGTGCATGGCAAGCCGCTGATCTATTTCGACAACGCCGCCAGCGCGCAGCGGCCGCGCGCGGTGATGGATGCGCTGCGCCGCTACGACGAGCACGATCATGCGAACGTGCATCGCGGCCTGCATGCGCTGAGCACGCGGGCGACGGAGGCTTACGAAAGCGCGCGCGCGAAAGTGGCGCGTTATCTCGGCGCGGCCAGTGCGGACGAGATCGTCTTTACGCGTGGGACGACCGAGGGAATCAATCTGGTGGCGCAGGCTTGGGGTGGAAAATTCGTGCGCGAGGGCGATGTCATTTTGCTCACCGAAATGGAGCACCACAGCAATCTCGTGCCGTGGCAGATGCTCGCCGAGCGCACCGGGGCGCAGCTCCGCTTTGTGCCCGTGCGCGATGACGGCACGCTAATGCTGGAGCAACTGCCCGCCTTGCTCACGCCAGAGGTGAAGCTGTTTGCCTTCACGCATATCTCGAACTCGCTCGGCACAATCAATCCCGTAGCCGAGTTGTGCGCCGCCGCGCGTGCGGTCGGTGCGGTGACGCTCGTCGATGCCGCGCAAAGCGCCGGGCATCTGCCGATCGATGTGCAGACTCTCGGGTGCGATTTTCTCGTTTTTTCCGGTCACAAAATGTGCGCGCCCACCGGCAGCGGTGCGCTCTACGGACGCGCGGAGGTTCTCGAGGCGACGCCGCCGTGGCATGGCGGTGGAGAGATGATCCAGAGCGTGAGTTACGAGCGCAGCACCTACAAAAATGCGCCGCACAAGTTTGAGGCCGGCACGCCGAACATCTCCGGCGCCGTGGGACTCGGTGCGGCGATCGATTACCTCGAAGCCATCGGCCGCGCGGAGATTTTCGAGCACGACACCAAGCTCGCGGCTCACGCGCAGGAGCGCATAGCAGAGTTGCCGGGAGTGCGTGTGCTCGGCCCGCGTGAGCGCGCGGGGCTTGTCGGCTTCGTCATGGAAGCGGCGCACCCTCACGACCTCACGACCTATGCCGATCAGTTTGGATTGGCGCTGCGCGGCGGGCATCACTGCAATCAGCCGCTCATGCGCAAGATGCGGCTGCCCGGCACGACGCGGGCGAGCTTCTACTTTTACAACACCACCGCCGAGATCGACCAGATGATGGACATCCTCGCCGGCGCGGTGCGCTTCTTTGCCGCATGAATACCGAACTCGAAGAGCTTTACCAGGAGGTGATCCTCGATCATTCCCGGCGTCCGCGGAACTTTGGCGAGATCGCGGGGGCGGTGCGCGTGCATGGCGATAATCCTTCGTGCGGCGACGAGATTTTTCTCGATGTGAAGTTTGGTGCGGAGGGCGGGGTCGAGGATGTGAAATTCACCGGGCAGGGCTGCGCGATCAGTCAGGCCTCGGCATCGCTGATGACGCTGAAGATCAAGGGCCGGAGCCGCACGGAAGCGGAGGAGTTGCTCCGCGCCTTTCACGATCTCGTGACGATCGAAGTCGCGGAGCCGAACAAGCAACTCGGCGATCTCCGCCTGCTGCAAGGTGTGCGGAAATTTCCTCAGCGGGTGAAGTGCGCGATGCTCGCGTGGCGGGCGCTGGAGCAGGCGCTTGGGCAGGGTGGCGAGGCATCTGTCTCGACGGAGAGCGTGTGAGGACGCCCTCTCACCAACTGTCATTCTTGCTGAGCGGAGCGAAGAATCTGTGACTTCTGTCTTTCATCGTCGGCTTGATTTCATACCAACTTCAGGAAACAATCAGACGCTCCCGCAGCCCGGAGGGCTGAAAGGAAATTAGCCCCGGGTGAAACCCGGGGATATTGAGAGAAACCGGAGGCACCCCGGAGGCGGTGCGGGAAGGTGCATGGCTGGCTGCTTC
>JBBQYR010000040.1:0-30702 GCA_038208565.1 Chthoniobacterales bacterium | reverse complement strand
TTGCCATCGATGGCGACAACTTTGGCACCATACATGAAGGCCTGCGCGAGTTTGCCAAAGGCGATTTTCCCCGCAGGTAGCAGCACGATACAGGCGATGCTCGCCCGCGCGGCGTAAGCGGCGGCGGCGGCGCTGGTGTTGCCCGTCGAGGCGCAGATCACCGCCTGGGAGCCTTCTTCCACGGCTTTGGAAAGGGCCACGGTCATGCCGCGATCCTTGAAGGAGCCGGTCGGGTTCATGCCCTCGTATTTCACGAAGACCTCGCAGCCGCGACCCACGCGGGCGCTGATCTTCGGCGAATAGATCAGCGGGGTGCTGCCTTCGTTGAGGGAGACAAATGGCGTGGCGTCGGTGACGGGCAGATATTTCTGCCACCGAGCCATGACGCCGCGGTCATGGAGCGGGCGAAAGATCATGCAAAATTTTCCACGCGGATCATGCGCGGAGTTTTCTTCACGCAATCGAGCGCGCCGATCTTTTCCAGCGCGGCGTTGATCTGCGCGTTGGTCGCCTTGTGGATGACGAGGATGAGGGAGACGTCCTCCCCTTCGCTGCTCTCGGGCTGGAAGATGGAGGAGATGCCGATATTCAGCGCGCCGAGGATGCCGGAAACCTGTGCGATGACGCCGGGGCGATCCTCGACGGTGAGGCGCAGGTAGTATTCCGAGACGATCTGATCGATCGGCTTGCACGTGCCATAGAGGCCGTGGGGCATGAAGCCGTAGTTGCTCCGCGGCGATTGCAGCGCGGAGGCGGCGTCGGCGATGTCGGCGATGACGGAGCTGGAAGTCGGGTCCTGCCCGGCGCCGCGTCCGTAGAAAAGGGTCTGGCCGACGATATCGCCGTGGACGGCGAGCGCATTGAAGACGCCGTTCACGCTGGCCAGCACATGCTTCTCGGGGATGAGCGTCGGATGCACGCGCACCTCGATCTCGCCGCGGTCGTCGGCCTTGATGATGCCGAGGAGCTTGATGCAGTAGCCGAGTTTTTTGGCGAAGCAGATGTCGTTGGCCGCGATGTGCTCGATGCCTTCGACGTGGATTTTATCCGTGGGCACCCAGAAGCCGTAGGCCAGCGAGGCGAGGATCACGGCCTTGTGCGCGGCGTCCCAGCCATTCACGTCGAGCGTCGGATCGGCCTCGGCATAACCCGCAGCCTGGGCCTCGGCGAGCGCATCGGCAAAGCTCAGCCCGCTCTCGACCATCCGCGTGAGGATGTAGTTGCTCGTACCGTTGATGATGCCGTGGACGCTCTTGATGTGGTTGCCGATGAAGGCTTCGCGGATCGACTTGATGATCGGGATGCCGCCGGCGACCGCCGCTTCAAAAAAGACCGGCACCTTGTGCTTCGTGGCCGCCTCGAAAATCTCGCGCCCGTGCTCGGCGAGCAGCGCCTTATTACCCGTGACGACGATCTTCCCGCGCTCGATGGCGCCGAGGATGAGGCGCAGGCTTTCGTCCTTCTGCCCCATGAGTTCGACGATGATCTGGATGGCCGGGTCCTCGAGCAAATCCTGCCAGCGCGTGGTCACGAGTTCGGGCGGGATGGCGACGCCGCGATCCTTCTTGGGATCACGCAAAGCGATCTTGTGGACGTTGAGTTCGAAGCCGAGCCGCTCCCGGAGGAGGGCACGGTTTTGCGTCAGGTGTTTGAAGACACCTGCTCCGACGTTGCCGAGTCCGGCGAGTCCTATGGCGAAGCGCTGCATACGAAAAGGGCGCGGACTATCGCGCCCCGGTTTTGCCGTGTAAAGGCGGGAGTTGCCGCGCGCGAAAGCTCATGGCGCGGGCGGCGAAGGCTGGGTCATTTTCCAGATCGGCACGTCCTGCTTGAGCCGATCGACGGTCGCCGCGAGGAGCGCGATGCCTTCGCCGCGATGGGCGCTGAGGATGCGGATGTAGAGCGAAGCCTCGCCGACGGGCACCCAGCCGAGCCGGTGGATGCAATGGATCGCGACGCACGGGTAAAGCGTCGCGAGTTCGGCGAGATGCTGCTCCAGGCGGCGGCGTGCCATTTTCTCGTGCGCCTCGTAGTGCAGCCCAGCAAGAGCGCTGCCGTTTTCCAATTCGCGGACGATGCCGTGAAACTCGAGCGCCGCACCGATTTCCCGCGAGGGTAGATGCGCGGGCGGCATGACGATGGGGGCGGGCGTGAATTCGATGGTGATATCCATGATGTTAGCCGCCGGAAACGGGCGGGATGATGGCGAGTTCCGCAGCCGCGCCGATGGGCGTGTCCCAGGTGACGTATTCGCAATCGAGCGCGACGCGCAGGTGCTCCAGCGAGACGCCCGGCGCGACGCGCTGCAGCACGATGCGCGGCGTGTCTTCCGCCGCACACGCCACGACGCGCTCGGCAAAACCGAAGGCGTCGCGGGCTTGGGCGAAGGCGAGAATGGTGAGGGTCACGGGGCGGGAAACTTGTGAGTGATTTTCGCGCCGCAGTGAAGACAAGTGTGCCTAAACTGCCCGCGCATGATCACCCTAGCCGAAGCCCAGCGACTCATCCTGCAACATTTGGCGCCGCGGGCCAGCGTCCCCATGCCGCTCGCTGAAACACATGGCCGCGTGCTCGCCGAAGCCGCGTGCGCCGATGCCGCGTATCCGTCGGGTGATCGCTCGATGATGGATGGCTACGTGCTGCGCGCAGATGCGGAGCCGGGGGAATTTCGCGTCGCGGGAGAAATCGTCGCGGGCGCGGTGCCGGATCGCACGCTGCAGGCTGGCGAAGCAATGCGCATCTTCACCGGGGCGCTGCTGCCGGAAGGCGGCGGGCGGGTAGTGATGCAAGAGGACGTGCAGCGCGTCGGCGATCTGGTGAAGATCGCGCGCTTCGGCGAGCGGCTTTTCGTACGGGCCAAAGGCTCGGAAGCGAATCCGGGCGATGTCGTCTTGCCTGCCGGGACACGGCTCGGCGCCGCGGAACTCGCGATCCTCGCGCAAGTCGGCGCGGTGCTGCCGAGCGTCGTGCCCGCGCCGGTCGTCCGGCATCTGGCGACCGGCGGCGAGATTGTCGATCCCGCGACCAAACCGGCGCCGGGCCAGATCCGCGATACCAACTCCACGCTGCTCGCCGCGCTCTTCGCCGACGCGGGTGTGACCATGCTGACTTCCCAGCGCGCGCCCGACGATCTCGACACGCTCACGGTGCTGGCGGGCGAGCCGAGCGATCTGCTCGTGATCTCCGGTGGCGCGAGCGTGGGCGATTATGATTTCGGTGCCGCCGCGCTGCGCCAACTCGGCTTCACCATCCACTTCGACAAAGTGAACCTCCGCCCCGGTAAACCGCTCACCTTCGCCACACGCGGGTCGCAAGCGGCGTTCGTCGTGCCGGGCAATCCGGTCTCGCACTTCGTCTGTTTCCACGTGGCCATCCGACTCGCCATCGAGCGACTCTCGGGCCGCGAACCTTCATGGAACCTAGCCCGGCTGCCGCTGACCGGCGGCGAACCCTTGCGCCCGGACCCTCGCGAAACCTATTGGCCAGCGCGCGTTTTCGTCCGCGATGGCCAGTTCGCCGTGACTCCCAAGCGCTGGTCCACTTCAGGCGATACTTTCTCCCTCGCGGGCACAAACGCGCTCGTCCGCGTGAGTGAAACCTCGCCCGCCGATGGGCGCGCCGAGACGCTGCTGCTCGACGTTCCCGCCGTCGCCTGAAACGCTGCGCCGATGTCCTCGCCCCAGTTTTCCCACCTCGATGCCGATGGCACCGCGCGCATGGTCGATGTGAGCGCGAAGCCGGTGCAGCGTCGGCGTGCCGTCGCGGAAGGCCGGATCGAACTCGCGCCCGCCACCGTGCAGGCGCTGCGGGATCGCGCCTTGCCGAAAGGCGACGTGCTCACGGTCGCGCGCATCGCGGCGATTCAAGCGGCCAAGCGGACGGACGAGCTGATCCCGCTTTGCCACGGGCTGCCGGTAGAGAAGGTGGATGTCGATTTCGCGGTCGATGAGAGCGGGGTGAAAATCCGCGCGACGGTGATCACTTCGGCGAAGACCGGCATCGAGATGGAAGCGCTCACCGCGGTCTCGGTCGCAGCGCTGACGATCTACGACATGTGCAAGGCCGTGGACAAAGGCATGGTCATCGGCGCCATCCGCGTAACGGAGAAGATCAAGGAATGAAAGTCGCGCGCGTCACGCTCAGCGACCGCGCCAGCGCGGGGATTTACGAGGACAAAAGCGGCCCCGAGATCGAGCGCGTCTTTGGCGAAGCGGGCTTCACGGTCGCGGAATGGGTGCGTGTGGTCATGCCCGACGAACGGCTGGAAATCGAAGCGCTGCTCCGCCGACTCTGCGACGGCGAGCAGTGCGATCTCGTGCTGACCACCGGCGGCACCGGGCCTGCGCGCCGCGATGTGACGCCGGAAGCGACGCGCGCCGTGCTGGAGCGTGAGCTACCGGGCTTCGGCGAGATCATGCGCGTCTCGACGTTTCCGAAAGTGCCGACGGCGATTCTTTCCCGCTCCACCGCAGGCACGCGGGGCCGCTCGTTGATCGTGAATTTGCCGGGCAACCCGAAGGCGATCGGCGAATGCCTGCCGCTCGTCGTCCCCGCAATTCGCGAAGCCTTGCGCCACCTGCGCGAGTAGGCTCGCTTAGACCTCCAGCGGCACGCCAGGCGTCGGGACGATGATCTCGCTGCCGGGCAAATCCGCGGCGAGCGTCGAGCGGAACCACTCGATCGCCGATTCGTCGCCGTGGACGAGGATGACTTTTTTCGGACGCACTTTGTTCACGTAGGCGCGGATGCTTTCCCGCGAGGCGTGGGCGCTGAAATTGAACTGCTCCATCTGGCAGAGCATCTTTTGCGGCGGATACTCGGCGCTGAGCTGCACGGTGTCGCCGTGAGCCGCGGCGCGGATGCGGCCGGCGGGTGATTCGGGATCGGCATAGCCGACGAAAAAGAGCGCGTGCTCGGGATTGCTGAGCACTTGGCGAGCGAAGGAATTCGAGAGCGTCTTCTCGGTCATCATGCCGCTGGAGATGGCGTAGATGCGGCCACCCTTGAGCGGCGTGGCGTCGGCGGCTTTGCCGGCCATGGTGAAGGGCGCGACGGCATTTAGCAGGTCGAGATCGTGACGCTGGCGCGGCGTGTGATGCGCGAGTTTATCGTAGATTTCCGTGAGCTTGGTGCCGAGGCCGCCGATGTAGATCGGGCAGAGATTGAGCAGCCCGCGGCGCCGGAATTCGTAGAACATGGCGAGCGCCTCCTGCGTCTTGCCGAGGGCGAAAAGTGGGATGAGCACGCCGGCACCGCGATCAAACTGCGCCTTGATTGCCTCGGCGAAACGCAGCTCTTCGCCCGCGCGCGTGAAGCCTTCCGGCGTCGGTCGGTCGCCCCGCGTCGTCTCGATGATCAGCACGTCGAGTTCTTCCTCGGGAAAGCGTGCGCCCTGCATGATCGTCTGGTCGTCGAACTGCACGTCGCCCGTGTAGAAGATCTTGCGACCGTTCGCGCGGATGAGCGTGCCGACGGAGCCGAGGATGTGGCCGGCATCGAAAAACTCGAACGACAGCTCGGCGTCCTCATTCGCCGCGAGGCGTTCGCCGGTCACGTCGAAGCGCGTGTGGAGCGGCGCGGGGCGCCAGCGCCGCACGGCCTGGTCCACTTCGCGGTGCGTGAAAAGCGGGTAGCCGGTGATGCCTTCCTCGCGCTTCTTCATCATCACGTTCACCGAATTGTGGAGCATCACGTCGCTGAGCTGGCGCGTGGCTTCGGTCATGAAAACCGGCGCGTGCGGCTGGCGGCGCATGAAGACGGGCAGTGAGCCGAGGTGATCCTGATGAGCGTGCGAGAGGATGATCGCGTCCACCGAGCCGTCGGCGACGAGCGAAAAGTCCGGCATGGCGGCCTCGCCATCGAAACGCGGATGCAGACCGGAATCGAGGACGATGCGTTTTCCGGCGAGTTCGAGGCAGTAACTGTTGGCTCCGATTTCGACCCGCCGGGTGAGATTAGTGAAAGTGAAACCTCCCATGACCTGCGGCGGAAGATGCGGGCGCGCCGCCGCGATGGCAATCGTTTTCGCGGCGCGCCGCCGTGGAACCTAGATAATGACGGGCTTCTTCGGCCGCCCGAAGGAATCCGGCGTGGCGATACGGAAGAGGATGCAGACCGCGACAATTCCGAGCGGCATGACGCCTGGCAGCCAGACGAGCCACTTGGTAAAAACGGCCATCGCGACCAGCATGTAGACCGCGAGAGCGACGAGGCCGAGGAGCACAGTCCTCATTTTCTTCCAGCGCGGTACCCAGAAGCCGAACAGCATGAAGGCCCCGATGACTGCATATTGCGCCCACGGCGGCGCGGGTTGGATGAAGGAGCGGTTCTGGATCGTGGCGATGCCGGCGGCGAAGAGTTCGCCGGGCGAGCCGTTGCGCCGCGCGGCCAGCGGGATGGTGCGCGACCGCTCGTCCGTCCGCGAGAGGATGACGATGCTGCCTTTCATCTGATCGATCGCTGCGACGGACTTGGTGCCGGCGTCCTTCTGCTCGCTAGCCAGCATGAGTTCGGCGAAACCGATCCCGCCGCGCGGTGAGCCGAAATCGACGCGCATTCGGCCGGAACCATCGATCGGAATGCGCATCTTGCCGCCGAGATCGATGTGCGACCCGAGTTCGCCAGTCACTTCATCAGGCGTGAGCTTGGCCCAGAGCAGGACCGCCTGCAGGGTGAAGGACGGTGTGACCTGGCCGCGGTAACGGAAGAGCAGCGGCACGGAATTGTAACGGAGATGGGTGGCCGGGAGATTGGTGAAGCCGACCGTGGACGACAGTCGGAACGGCTCCGACGGCTGCTGCTCGATGACGACGAACTCCGGGATGTCGCCGAGGCGGCCCTTGATGTTCCGCAAAAGCGGCACTTCCTGAAGCGGCGGGATGACTTGCGGGTCGTCCGGAAGACCGAGCGTGGAACCGAGCAACATCTTCGGCGCGCGAAGGATATTATCGCGCAAAATCTTCTCGTACTGCGGCAGCTTCCGCGTCTGGTCGTCGGGCAGGATCATCGACTTTTCCCAGTCGAGCACCTGATCGATGGCCACGACCTCTGGTTTGTAGGGCAGCGTGGCTTGGAAAAAGAGGGAAAAGTCGAGCGGGTTCCAGGGCCACGGGTGACCGTTCAGGCTGGAATCGGTGATCTCCACGAGCGTCACCGGAGCCGGCGGAGCGCCGTGCCGGCTGTGCATGGCGATGAAATCGGCAAACGCATTATCCCACGAGGCCAGCGGCTCATGCAGCGCCTCCCGCATCAGAGCAAGCCCCGCCAGGAGGACGAGGATCATAAACTGGGCTCCGGTGCGAAACATGGCGCGCAAATAGAGGGAATTCTCGCGCGACTCCAACACAAAATCCACGCCGAGCCATCTGAGCAAAAAAAGGCCGTCAGAGAGCTACGACAAAGAAGGTCGGACTACCGTTGCTGCCTTCCGGCCCTGGCGGGGTTCGTCTGCCTTCGATCCATAGTCCCTGACGGGACGCGCACTATGCGGAAGCTCCGCCGTAACACAAATGCTTTGTCGCGAAAAATTAGGGGAAACCACTTGCATTGTGAATTTTTCGCGGCTTTAAAGTGCCCACGATTTACGGCTGGAGTTGATTCCAGCTATCCCCCACACCACATTCCCGCAAATACCTTATGGCTAAAGTTTTCATCGGCATCGCGCTCGCCCTCATGCTCGCAACTGCCGCCCTCGGTTTCCTCGCCAAGGGCAACATCGATAAGTTGAAGTCTATCCTGACTGAGACGAAGAGCAGCCGCGACGCCGCCGAGACTAAAGCCCGGAACGAAAAAGAGCGCGCCGCCAAGGCTGAGGAAGCTACCGCCGCCGCTACCACGAAGCTCGACGAAGCGACCAAGGAACTCACGGCCAAGACCAAGGAAGCGCAGGACCTAAAGTCGCAGGCTGACGAAGCCAAGCTGCTGGTGGATACCAAGACCAAGGAAGTAGCCGACCTGACCGAGAAACTCGTCGCTGCCGGCAAGCCCGCCGCTGGCGGAGTCGTCATGGAAGATCCCCGCATCGCCGAACTCACAGCGTCCCTCCAAAAGGCGCAGGCCGAAGCCGCTGAAGCCAAGCAGGTCAGCGACAGCCTCAATAACCGCATCAAGGACACCGAGACCAAACTCTCCGCCGCCGAGCAGAAAGAGAAACTCCGCAGCAGCGGCGTGGTGCGCGCCGGCTTGCAGGGCCGCGTTCTCGCCGTCAACCCCGGCTGGAACTTCGTCGTCCTCAGTGTAGGCGACAAGCAGGGCGTGATCGTCAATGCCCCGCTCCTCGTCGTCCGCAACAACGAGCCGATCGCCCGCCTCCGCATCACTTCCGTGGAACCTGCCACCTCCATCGCCGACGTCATCCCCGGCACCGTGCGCAAAGGCGTGAGCGTGCAGCCCGGTGATTCCGTGATCTTTGAAGGCCGGAATACGACGACCCTGCCCAAGGCTCCGGAAGGGGACGCGGCCGGCGAACCCAAGCTCCCGAACTAAACGATCTCTCCCGCATGGTGCGCATTCTGGGTCTCTTTTTCGCCGCCGTGGTGCTCGTGCTCCTGCCTTCTTGCGCGAGCGATCAACCCGAAGATCCCAATCGCGTCAGCACCATTCCTTGGAACCGTCCCGAAAAGTGGGAAGGCCAGGGCCCAATGGGCGGCATGATGAACCAGTAGGCCGGCGCGCCTCTTGCTGATCCCACGGCCTTTGTGAAGCCGCGCATCCTCGTCATTCGCGGCGGGGCCATCGGCGACTTCATCCTCACGCTCCCCGCGATCGCGCTTCTGCGGGAAAACTTCCCCGGCGCCGAGATCGAGATCCTCGGCTACGAACATATCGTCGCCCTCGCGCACGGCCGCTATTACGCTACGGCGATTCGCTCCATCGAATACAGCGCCATGGCCGGCTTCTTCGTCCCGGGCTCGGTGCTCGCTCCCGACCTCGCGGAATACTTCGCCGGATTCCAGCAGGTCATCAGCTACCTCTTCGATCCCGACGGATTTTTCGAGGCCAACCTCCGGCGCGCGGGTGTGAAAAACCTGCTTCCGGCCTACGTGAAGATCGACGATTCCCAGCACGCCGCGCAGCAACTCGCCCAACCGCTCGAACGCCTCGCCCTCTTCCTCGACGACCCCGCCGCGCGCATCCATCCCACGGAAGCAGATCGCGCCTTGGCCCGCGACTTCCTCGGCGACTCGGCCGCGCCGGTCATCGCCCTACATCCCGGTAGCGGCAGTCCACGGAAAAACTGGCCGCTGGAAAACTGGAGCGCGCTCGGGCGCTGGCTCGGGTCATTGCCACAGCGTCCGCGCCTGCTCGTCGTCGGGGGTGAAGCCGACACCGCGCAGTTTGCCACTCTGCCCGCGGCATGGACCGGGCTCGATCTGCTCGTCGCCCTCGACCTCCCGCTCCCGCATCTGGCGGCCGTCCTCGAGCGCTGCCGCCTCTTCGTCGGGCACGACAGCGGCATCTCGCACCTCGCCGCCGCGGTCGGCACGCCATGTGTGCTGCTTTTCGGGCCGACCGATCCCGCGGTGTGGGCGCCGGCGAATCCGGACGTGCGCGTGCTCCCAGCGCCCGACGGCAACCTTGCACAGCTCTCGCTGGAAACGGTGCAGACGGCGGTCGCGGCAGCGTTTTAGAGCGCCCGCCCTTCGTCGCTGTCATCCTGAGCTTGCCGAAGGATCTCCAACATCAGCCTTTCCTCACCCGCATCGCACCACGCAACGGGCACTCACGGCTAGAGGCCGGCGTTGAAAGCAGCAGGGCATGAGAAATCCTTCGACTCCGCTGCGCTTCGCTCAAGATGACCGTGTGCGGACGGGCGAAGCCGCCCTACACCTTCACCGGATCGAGCTTCCAGATTTCCTTCGCATATTGCGCGATCGTGCGGTCGCTCGAGAACTTGCCCATGCGGGCCGTGTTCAGGATCGCCATCTTCGCCCAGTGCGCGCGGTCGCGGAAGGCCGCGTCCACCTTTTGCTGCGCGTCGCTGTAGGCCTGAAAGTCCGCGAGGCACAGAAACGGATCGCTGTGCATGAGATTGTCGTAGAGCATCCGCAGGCAGTTCGGCTCATCGGGCGTGAAAAAGTTCGAGCCGATCCAGTCGACGACGGCGCGCAGTTCTTCGTTCGCCCGATAAAACTCCTGCGGGTGGTAGCCCTTGTTCACCAGCGCCGTCACTTCCTCCACGGTCATGCCGAAGATGAAGAAGTTTTCGTCGCCCACTTCCTCGCGGATTTCCACGTTCGCGCCGTCGAGCGTGCCGATGGTCAGCGCGCCGTTCAGCGAGAGCTTCATGTTGCCCGTGCCCGAGGCTTCCTTGCCCGCGGTCGAGATTTGCTCGGAAAGATCGGCCGCCGGCACGATCCGCTGCGCCAGCGACACGCGGTAGTTCGGCAGGAAGACCACCTTGAGTTTTCCATCGATGCGCGAATCGCTGTTGATTTTCACCGCGACGGAATTGATCGCCTTGATGATGCACTTCGCGAGGTCGTAGCCCGGCGCCGCCTTGGCCGCGAAGATGAACACGCGCGGCGCAATATCGAGCCCCGGGTTCTGCAGGAGCCGCCGATAAAGCGCGAGGATGTGGAGCAGGTTGAGGTGCTGCCGTTTGTATTCGTGCAGACGTTTGATCTGGACGTCGAAGAGCGCAGCCGGGTTCACCTCCACCCCAGTCTGCGTCTTGATCAAGCGCGCGAGATCCACCTTGTTGGCATGCTTCACGGCCATGAAATCCGCCTGGAACTGCGGATCGTCCGCATACTTCTCCAGCCCCCGCAGTTCATCGAGATTGCGCTCCCAGCCGTGACCGATCTTCGAGGTGATGAGCTGGCTCAGCCGCGGATTGCAGGCCAGCAGCCAGCGCCGGGGCGTGATCCCGTTCGTCTTGTTGTTAAACTTGCCCGGATAGTACTCGTTGAACTCCGGAAACAGATCGCTCTTTAGCAACTGCGTGTGCAATGCGGCCACGCCATTCACCGAATAACTGCCTACCACCGAGAGATGCGCCATGCGCACCATCTGCATGTGGCCTTCTTCGATGATCGAGAGCACCTGCTTCTTCTTCGTATCGCCCGGCCACCTCGCCTCCACCTGTTCGAGGTGGCGCTTGTTGATTTCAAAGATGAGTTGCAGATGCCGCGGCAGCACCTTCTGGAAAAGCCCCACCGTCCAGCGCTCCAGCGCCTCGGGCAGGAGCGTGTGATTTGTGTAGGCAAAGGTCCGCGTCACCAGCCCCCACGCCTTTTCCCAAGTCATCCCGTGGTCGTCGTGGAAAAGCCGCAGCAGTTCCACGATCGCGATCGCCGGGTGCGTGTCATTCAGTTGGATCGCCACTTTCTCGGGGAATTCGCTGAAGTCCTCGTTGTCCTTGCGGAAGCGGCGGAAAATATCGCGCAGCGAGCAGGCCACGAAGAAATATTGCTGAACCAGCCGCAGTTCCTTGCCACTCTCCGTCTTGTCGTTCGGATACAACACCTTCGAGATCGTCTCGCTCACCGTCTTCTCGCGCACCGCCTCATCGTAACCTCCGCGATTGAACGCCTCGAAATTAAACTCCTGCGGCGCATCCGACTCCCACAGGCGCAGGTAATTCACCGTCGAAGTCCCGAAGCCCGGGATCGGGATATCGTGCGGCAGACCCACGATCTTCTTCGTTCCCGTCCACTTCGGCACGTAGTTCCCGCGATCGTCGAAGACATTCTCGACATAGCCATACACCTCGATCTCCGTCTTGTGCTCCGGGCGTAGGATTTCCCACGGCGTGCCAAAGTTCAGCCACGCATCCGGCAACTCCACCTGATGGCCATTGCGAAACTCCTGCTTAAAGAGCCCGTATTGATAGTAAATGCCGTAGCCGATCGCCGGCAGATCCAGCGTGGCCAGCGAATCGAGGAAACACGCCGCCAGCCGACCGAGACCGCCATTGCCCAGCGCCATGTCGTACTCCTCCAGGCGCAGCGTCTCCACATCGAAGCCCAGCTCCTGCAGCGCGTGCTCCATGTCGTCGAAAACGCCAGCGCTATAGAGGCTGTTCGAGAACAGCCGACCCATCAAAAACTCCAGCGAGAGATAATACACCCGCTTGGTATTCGCGCGGTGGTGCACCCCTTGGGTGGTGATCATCCGCTCGATGATGATGCTCTGGACGGCCTTCGAGGTCGCCAGCCACCAGTCCCGCTTCGACGCCGTCCCAGGGTCGCGCGCCAAGCTGAACTTGAGGTGGTTCTTGATGAGAGTTTTGAGGCCCGAGACCGACGTATCCAGCCCCGACGTGAATGCAGCAGATTCAGACATATTCGGGGCTCGTGTGTCAGGGCAACGCCCCGCGAAGACAAGGAAATTCAGGACAGTCGCCGAAATATCATGCAACTCGGGTTGCCCCAGCCGCAAAAAATGAACCTCATCCGCAGCCCCACCCAAGTTTCCCACTCGCGGGCCGCAAGCCGTGATCCAACTTACAGCACCCGGCGCTCGCCGCTGCGCTCGGCACGCAGGGTATCGAGGACGGAGCGGATCTGCGTGAGGAGCTTTTGCTGGGTGTAGGGCTTGGGGATGAAGCCGCGCAAGCCGCGCGCCAGCATGGACCGCAGTCGCTCCTGCTCGGCAAAGCCGCTGCTCAAGACGACGGGCACGTTGGGGTTGATCTGGAGCAGTTCCTCGAAGACATCCGAGCCATCCATGACGGGCATGGTGAAGTCGAGGATGATGAGTTCGATCTGGTCCTTGAGCCGGCGGTAGATGTCGATGGCTTGGAAGCCGTCGCGCGCGGTGATGACGCGGTAGCCTTCGTCGGTCAGGACGCGCTGGGCGAGCATCGTCACGAAGTCTTCGTCATCGACGATGAGGACGAGTTCGCGGGCGCCGGCAGGGTTGAAGATCTTGACGTCGGAAGCGGAGACAGCCGGGGGCGGCGGGGCGACAGGAGCTACCGGCGTGGAGAGGGGTGTCTCGGCGCCCTGGCCACCGGCGCGATCGACCATGATCTGGGTGACGCGGGCGGCGCGCTCGACGCCGTTCCGCAGGATGGCGAAGTATTTCTCCGTGTCCGCGGTGGAGTCGCAGATCGATTCGAGCACCTGGCTCGACTCAGAAATGACCTGCAGGAGGTTGTTGAGTTCGTTGGTGGTCGCTTTGACCCAACTGGAATCCTCGGAGTCGGGCATGGTTACGTTCCAGAGTCGGCAGGCGGGAAATGGAAGCGGCTACACGCCTTCGTCGCGGCACGCCCACCACACGCATCCCAGAAAGGCGGCACAAACGACGGTAAAAGCTCCAAAAGTCAGCATAGGGCGCGGTGGATGTGCCGGATAGTGTTCAAAAGGTCAACACGTTTCGTGCCCGCGATCAGAGTTTTATGCCGAAGAAGTCCACGAAGACGGTGCGATAAACGTCGCATTTCATCTCCGGCAGCCACGACAGGCGGAACTCGGCGGGCTCGATCCAGCGGTAACCCTGAAACTCGGGATGTTCGGTCTCGACGTCGATGGCGTCGTCGGAGCCGGTGTAGTCGCAGAGGAAGTAATATTGTTCCTTGCCGTGGTGGCCGCGTTTCATGCGACCACTGCCGTAGAGGTAGTGGTACGGGCCGCGTCGCTCGACGATGCGAATGTCGCGACCTTTGACGGCCACTTCTTCGCCCAATTCTCGGACGAGCGCCAGTTCAGGCGTCTCGCCATCGTCGATGCCGCCTTGGGGAAATTGCCAGGCATCCTTCACATTCAGCCGCTCGCACACGAGGATGCGCTGGCGGGCATTGCGCAGAATGGCCGCGACATTGGGCTTATACTTGATTTCAGTCTCGCTCATGTTGATTCGCAAATACGCGCCCGCCGTGGCCGCCGCATTGGTCGCGCTCGCCATTTATACGCTCTGGCTGGGGCAGCCGGAACGTCAGGTGCGGATGCATACAGCCGGTTTTTTGAAGAAAGTCGAGCGACGGAACTGGCCGGCGGCGGGAAAATATTTAGCCGACGATTACAGCGACCGCTGGGAGCACGACAAGGCGTCGGCACTGGCCAATGCGCGCGAGGTTTTCCGGCAGTTCCTTTTCGTGACGATCGAGAATCGCTCGGACTGGTGTGAGGTGGTCGGGAGCCGCGGGACCACGCGGACGCGGATCAAAATCACCGGCAGCGGCGGCCCCGGCGCGCAGCTCGTGATGGAGCGCGTGAACACGCTGCGTGAGCCGTTCGTCTTCGAGTGGCGCCAGGCGAGCTGGAAGCCGTGGGACTGGCAGCTCACCCGGGTCGAGCACCCGGAGCTGCGCACCGAGCGGTTTGGGTTTTAGTTGGGGATTGGAAGTTGCGCGGAGCGAGGTCACAGTGTGGGCGCCATGAAATTCCTCCCGCTCCTTTTTTTCCTCGATGCGGCTCCGCTCGTGCAGGCGCAGAACGCCACTCCGGCCCCCAACCCGACGCAAACGAACATCCTGATGTGGCGCTGCAATCTGCCGGGCGGCTCCTACTCCGTGGCCCTGCGCTCGATCGTCTCGGTGAGCAGCCACGAGTATCTCGTGGATGGCATCGCCCGCGTCACGGAAGTGAACATCGACACCACCGGCAACGCCCTCGCGCGCTTCTACTACATCGAGCCCAGCACCCCGAACTCGCCACTGGGTCTCGGCACCGCGACGCTCGACAAGGCCCAGCAACTCTTCAAGGAAGGCGCCGAGCGCAGCGGCCAGGACGTGTGGAAAAAGGTGGTGAAAAACTACCCGACGACGACCCACGCGCGGACGATCGAGTATCGCGTGATCGACAAGGAAACGCTGACCAAGCTCTACGAAAGCGCGGAGTCGGCGCTGCGGCTAAACCGCAACACGGTCTTTGACGCCAAATAAGCGGACAGCCGCAGGTACACCCATGCACGCCGGAGATTCCGAGCCGGACATCTTTTTCACGCCGACGCCGACGCGCGTGATCGCCGAGATGCTGCGGCTCGCGGAAGTGGGCGCGGACGATGTGCTCTACGATCCCGGCTGCGGCGATGGGCGGATCGTCATCGCCGCCGCGCTCGAATGCGGGGCGCGCGGTGTGGGCATCGACATCGACCTGCAACTCCTTCGCGAAGCCGCCGACGCGGCCACGGCGGCGGGCGTCGGGTCCCGAGTGGAGTTTCGCCCCGGGGATTTGTTCGCCGCCGATCTGCGCCCGGCCACGGTCATCGCGCTCTACCTGCTCGACTCCCTGAATGTGCGGCTGCGCCCAAGAATCTTCGCCACCTGCCGACCCGGCACCCGCGTGGTCAGCTATTCTTTCGAGATGGGCGAATGGGAAGCCGACGCGCACACCCCGATCGCGGCGAATGGCGTCTCGCTCTGGATCGTCCCGGCGAACGCCTCGGGCGCGTGGACCTTCACAGGAAAACCGGCTGGGCTAAAGGTCGAGACGCTGCACCTGACGCAGCGCTTTCAGAGGCTCACCGGAGAAGCGGTCATCGGCGGAAAAACTCATGCGATCCTCGATGGGCGTGTCCGCGGTCGCGGCTTCACCTTCACCATCGACGCAGGGTCGGAAGCACTCACGATCTCCGGCATGGTGGATGGGGACGTCATGCAAAGTTCAGACGAGCAGCCAGCATGGCAGGCGCACCGATCCAGCGGCACGCGCCGCAGCATTGAAGGCTGAGCCTCGTCAGCGAATCCAGCGCCCGACCGGACTGGCCAGCACCGGCAACTCGTCGGTCATGTACTGGGTCTTTCCCTTCGCCCCGATCATCGTCACCCCGGTCGCGTCCTTCCACTTTTTGCTCATGCTCTCCCCGGTGTAGCAGCCCCAGCTTTTCACGTAAGCATCGCGCGAGAAGATGCCGCGCTTGATCTGCTTCAGTTCGTCCTGGTGGAGCCAGACCTTCGAGGCACTGTCGATGTTGTTCGAGTAATCGAACATCAGGCAGGCCTTGTTGCTGTGCCCGTAATATTCGAAATTGGCGATCTTCACCTTGTCCCGCGGCTGGCCGGCGTTCAGGTAGTTGACGAGCTGCGAGGAGCGGTCGAACCACATGAGCTTCACCCCGAAAGCATCGCGCACGCTGGAGATGTGGCTGATGAGATCGTTGTTCTCCTGCTTGGCGCGGCTCTCGTAGGACGGGCGGAACACCAGCCAGGTGATCTGCGCATCTGGCTGCGCGGCCTTGATTTCCTGGATGCGGATCCGAGCGGCGCGGATGAAATTCATCCACCAGTTGTCATGCGGGTTGGCCTTCCACTTTTCCCAGATCCACAGCGAAACTCCGCCGCTGACGATGATGAATTCCCCGCTCGAAGCCGGCGGCACCGGCTCGGCATGCAACGGCCGGGCGCCGAGGGTGAAGCAGGCGAGGAGAAGGAGGCAGATGGAACGCATGGTGGCGAAAAGTGCTCTCATTTCCAGCGGACACCAAGTGGAAATCTGACGCGCGCTCAATTCTCCGGCAACGCACTCGCGGTCGCCTGCTTCTTGCGCTCGACGGCTTCGAGATTCAGGAAAAGCACGACGACCCCGACGACGAGGTAGGCAAAAAGCAGGTCGGCGAGAATGTCGCTGAGTAGAGAGAGGAGCGGTTCGTCCGGGGCGAAAGCGGAGGCGATCCCGACGAACACCGTCGCGCCAATCGGCAAAAAAGTAAGGCCCGCGACCCGCCATGCCACCGCTCCCCAGCGCCCGGCGACCAACTGCTTGCTATAGCTCAACGCCCGCGAACCCGATCGGTCGCGTAGCGAGACGACACAGATACTGAAGGTGTAAAAGACGAACCAGATGATGCCGGGGACGATGAGCAGCAGGGTAAGGAAGCCGACGATGATGGATTCCAGCAGGCCCGTGCCGATGGCTGGCAGCCAGCGCGACAGCGCGTGCTTCAAGGCGGCCCCGAACCCGGCGCAGCGGCCCTCCACGCGCTCGCTAATCACATAGGCAATGCCGAGCGAGGCAACGACGCCGATTACCGTCTCCAGCAGGCTGCTCATCTTCACCATGCGGACGAATTCGCGTGCCACGAGTTCGTCTCCCGGCGAGATCGGCGCTGCCAATTCCAGCAGCACATTGACTGGAATCGCGGCAAGTAGCGTGATCCCGAGAATCGCCCGCCAATCCTGCCAAAGCATCTTCCAGGTCAGCACCATCAGGGAGCCAAAGCGCAGCGGTTCGCCGCCATTTTCGACCGGATGATCTCCAAGCGGCAACAACGGCGGCGGAAGACAGCCCTCCTTCAACTGCTGCACGACGAGCGGCTTGCAGCTCCCGCACACCTGCCGTCCCTCGATGTCGATCAGGTCCGACTCGGCAAGCTCGACGCTGCAGACATCGCAGTTCATCGGACTATTTTTCGAGCGCGAGGTCCTTCACCTTCTGCAGGTCGAGTTTGCCGCTGGCGAGGATCGGGATGGCTTCGACGCGTTTCACGATGCGGGGAATCCACAGGTTCGGCACACCCGCGTCGCTGAGTTTCTTGCGAAGCTCCTGGGGATCGATGTCGTGCGCGGCGAGCAGCACCAGCGCTTCGCCTTTCGCTTCGTCGGGGATGCCCGCGATGGCAATGAGGCGCTCGTCTTTCGGCAGCGCGAGCACTTCGCTGATCTTCGACTCGACGGTTTCGTGCGGGACCATTTCGCCGCCGATCTTCGAGAAGCGCGAGAGCCGACCTTCGATGAAGCAGAAGCCGTCTTCGTCGAACCGCGCGAGGTCGCCGGTCTTGAACCAGCGATCAACGAGCACGTCGGCGGTTTTCGCCGGCGCGTCGAGGTAGCTCTCGAAAATATTCGGCCCGCGCAGCCAGAGCATTCCGGTGTCGTGCAGGCTGAGTTTTTCGTCCGTCTCGGGATGACGAATCTCCGCGGCCATGCCAGGCGCGAGTTTGCCGACGGACCCCGCGCGATTGCTCGGCTGCACCGCATCGCCGGGCCGACTGGCCTTAGGCTCGGGCAGATTCACTGCGGCGACCGGTGACGTCTCAGTCAGTCCGTAGCCTTGCAAAATCTCCAGCCCGAACTGCTCCTTGAACGCCTCCGCGAGTTCGCTTGGCAGCTTCTCCGCGCCGGTCACGAGATACTGCACGGACGCGAGCTGTTTCGGTTCGGCCTTGCGCAGATAGCTGCGGAGGAACGTCGGCGTGGTACAGAAAAGCGTGACGCTGTATCGCTCGATGAGTTCGGCGTTCTTCACCGTCTCCAGCGGGTTCGGGTAAGTGACCGAGCGGATGCCTTCGATGAGCGGGAACCACAGCGTGACCGTGCAGCCGAAGCTGTGAAAGAACGGTAGGCACGCGAGCACCGTGTCCTTCTTCGACATGTTCAGCATGAGCGAGAATTGCGAGACGTTGCCGAGGATGTTGCGGTGACTGAGCACTACGCCTTTCGGTTCGCCGCTGGAGCCGCTGGTGAAAAGGACGAGCGCCTCATCGCGGTCGCCGATCCGCGGAATGCCGAGCACGCGGGCCAGTACCCACGAGGGCGTGATCGCCACGACCGCACGCCACGCGATGAATTTCGGCTTCAGCCGGGGCAGGACCGCGTCGAGATGGATGAGGTGCATCGGCCACGGGAAATCGGCGAGCCGCTTCACGACCGCGTGCGCGGTAATGCAGTCATGGACCTGGCCGATGCGCAGCGCCGCCTCAACCGAACTGCGCCCGGCGGTGAAGTTCAGATTCACCGGCACTTTGCCCGCGAGGACGACGGCGAGATTGGCGATGACCGCGGCCTTGCCCGGCGGAAGCACGATGCCGATGCGCGTGCCGCGGCACTTCGCCCGCACATAACCGGAAAGCGTGATCGCCACCGCCAGCAGCATGCCGCAGGAGAGCTTCGTGTGGTCCATGCCGTCGATGATCGCGGTGTGCCACTGGTTCCGGCGCAGGCCGCGCAGACAGGCCTCGCCGAGATGCCCCTCGAGGTCGGGACGCTGCTGGTAGGCGTGTTCGCCGAGCACGAGCATCCGCTCGCGGACGAGGGCGATGTCGGCCTCTTTCGCGGGAATGGCTTCGCCGAAAACAACGGTCGCGGGATACGGAATCCGGCGCGGCCACTTCGTGAAATACTTCCCGCCTTCAAACGAAAAGATCGAGCCCCAGAGCCGGTCGAGCCAGACCGGGACGACGGGCGCATCGGCGGCGCGGGCGATGAGTTCGTAGCCGCGCTTCAGCCGGAGCAGCATGCCGGTGCGCGAGAGTTCGCCCTCGGGGAAAATGCAGACCACTTCGCCCGCCTGCAGCGCCTCACTGGCCGTCTTCACCGCATCCTTCGCCCGGCGCGACGAGATGGGCAGCGCGCCGACGGCGCGGAAGATCGGGTTCAACCAGCGCTGCTTGTAAATCTCGTCGAAGACGATGAAGCGGATCGGACGCGGGCAGGCCAGTTGCAAGACCACGGCATCGACCCACGTCAGGTGATTCGGCAGGAGCAGGAAGCCACCAGGCGGCAGCTTTTCCTTGCCGAAGGAAGTGACGCGATAGACGAAGCTGGCGAGCAGCGTGCCGAGGCTGCGGATGAAATTACCGGCGGAGGACTGGGGCATCGCGGATTTAAAATGGAGGATTCAGCTTTTGGCAATCGTCGCCGATTCGTCTTCCAGCGCCGCGGCATGCCCGCGCTTTTCATCGACGAAAAGAGTGATCGCCGCGCCGACGATGAGGAACCCCGCGAGCAGCAGCAGCGCGGCCGGCGTGCCCATGGTGTCTTTGATCCAGGCGAAGGGAAACGTCATGATTGCGGCCAGCTTGAACATGAGACCCCACAGCCCGAAGACCTCGCCCGCGCGGCTCGGCGGCGCGAGGAAACCGACGAACGCACGGTTCGAAGCGCCCAGCGAGCCGAGGCCGAAGCCGAGCAGATTACCGATGATCCAGAGCGGCCACGTGGGATACGGCCCGGCGCCGGGGACGCGGCCATGGGCCTCGGCGAGGTAGGCGTAGAGCGCGAAAGCGACGGACGTGGCGATCCAGACGTAGAGGTAGAGCAGCGTCGAGCGTCGATGGCCCATGCGGTCCTGATAAACCGTAGGCAGGAACGTGCCGATGATGCCCGAGACGGTGATGACCGCGACGAAGACCACGAGATTGACCTGCGAGAAGCCGTATTCGCCGGCGAGTTTGCTCGCGAAGAAAATAACCACGCTCATGCCGGTGCCGTAAAACAGCGACGCCACGAGCAGCAGCGCGAGATCGCGGAACCGCGCGACATTGCGGATGCTCTCGCCGAGTCGCACGAAACCGGCGGTGAGCAGATTGCGCCCGACGTGGACGGTGTGCGGGATCGCGGGCTCCTTCAGCCAAAGCGCCGTGGGGATGGTGAAGGCGAGAAACCACAGGCCCGAGAAGACAAAGAACGGGCGCCATTGATCCGCCGAAGCCAGGCCCGCGGCGAGCATCAGGCCTGCGGTGAAGATGAGCAGCAGCAGCGCCGCGCTGTAGGAGCACGCCCACGAAAATCCGCTCACCTTGCCCATTTGATCCTGCTTCGCGAGGCCGGGCAGGAAGCTGGAGAGAAAGTTTTCGCCGATGGAGAAGGCGAAGTTCGCCGGGATGTAGAGCAGCGCCGCGAGCCAGATCTGGCCGGGCTGGATGAAGGCGAGCGCACAGGTGAAGACGCCGCAAACCACGCCCGTGCCGATGAGGCAGCGCTTTTTCCACGCGCGCTCATCGGCCATGGCGCCGGCGATCGGCGAGAAGAGCGCGCAAAGCAGCATGCTGCTGCCATAGGTCAGCGCCCAGAGGCGATCGTCGATCGCGTCGTCGCGGACCACGATTTCGGAAAAGAAGATCGAGAAGAGCAGCGTGTTGATGATCAGCGTGAAGGACTGGTTCGCGACATCGAACGAAATCCACGACCAGAGCTGCCGCTGCTGCGGGAGACCATCGAGCGGGTAGAAGCGGCGGAGATTCACGGGCGTGAATGCTCGCCATCCCGACACGAATTGCACGCCCGAAGCGGATCATTCGCGAATTTTGGGAACGCTTGAACGCACCCGCCCGGCGCCTTACCTTCCCGCTCATGTCCGAAACCCTCACCCCGATGATGCAGCAGTATCAAGGCATCCGGCGGTCGCTGCCGGCGGACACCCTGCTGCTTTTCCGGCTCGGCGATTTCTACGAGATGTTCTTCGAGGACGCGAAGGAAGCGTCCGCCCTCCTCAACGTCGCGCTGACCAAACGGAACCTCGTGCCGATGTGCGGCATCCCGCATCACGCGGCGGAGAATTACATCCGCCGGCTCATCAAGGCTGGCCGGCGCGTGGCCATCTGCGATCAAGTGAGCGAGCCGCAGAAAGGGCAGATCGTGCAGCGGGAGATCACGCACATCGTCAGCCCCGGCACGGTCGCCGACCTGCACATGCTCGATGCGAAGCGGAACAATTTCCTCGCTTCGATCTACGCCGGGGCGAAGGGCGTTTACGGGTTCGCCTTTGTGGATCTGACGACCGGCGACTTCCGCCTCACCGAGCTGGCCGACGACAAGGACCTCGCCGACGAACTCGCCCGCGTGCAGCCTGCCGAGGTGCTCGTGAGCGAAGAGCAGGCGGCGCAGTTCCGGGACCTGCGCGGCTTGGTGGCGCGCGACGGCTACACCTTCCTGCTCGACCAGGCCTACTTCACTTTGAAGGAGCACTTCAAAGTGCAGTCGCTCGACGGCTTCGGCTGCGAAGCGATGCCCGCAGCGATCGGTGCGGCGGGCGCGATCCTGCATTACCTCAAGACCGAACTGCGCCGCTCGCTCACGCACATCACGCGGCTGGCCTGCTATCGCAATTCGCAGTTCATGATCCTCGACGCGGCAACGCAGGGGAATCTGGAGCTCGTCGAGGCGCGCGGCGGCGGGCGCGATACCTCGCTGCTCGGCGCGCTCGACCGCACCGTCACGCCGATGGGCGCGCGGAAATTGCGCGACTGGATCCTGCATCCACTCTGCGAGCTGGCGCCGCTGAATCAGCGCCAGCAGATGATCGCCGACCTCATCGCCGAACCCTTCCTGCTCGGCAATCTACGCGAAACGCTCAAGACGATCCGCGACATGGAGCGCACCGTCGGCCGGCTCACGCAGACCGGCGGCAATGCGCGCGACCTGCAGGTCTTGCGCACGTCGCTCGAGCAAATCCCTCAGCTCCGCGATGATCTCGAAGCGCTGGGGACCGCGACTTGTAGGGCAAGCGCCCCGCTTGCCGAAGCGCCCGCCCCGGCAGGCGGAGCGCCTGCCCTACAATCCCAGATCCACACCGACCTTCATCCCCTCCCCCACATCATCGACCTGCTCGCCAAGGCGCTGGTCGATGAACCGCCCGCGCTGACCCGCGAAGGCGGGATGTTTCGCGATGGCTACTTCGCGCCGCTCGATGAGCTCCGCAACGCTGCGCGCGAGGGCAAGGACTGGATCGCGCAGCTTCAGCAAAAGGCCATCGAAGATACCGGCATCAAATCGCTGAAAGTCCGCTACACCTCGGTCTTCGGCTATTTCATCGAAGTCACCAAATCGAATCTCGGTGCCGTGCCCGCGCACTGGCACCGCAAACAAACCGTGGCGACGGGCGAGCGGTTCATCACGGCGGAACTGAAAGAAGTGGAGGGGAAAATCCTCGGCGCGGATGAGCGCTCGAAGGCGCTGGAGCAGGAGCTTTTCACCCAACTCCGCGACGAAGTGATGGCGGAACTCAGGTCGCTCCAAACCACCGCCGCCGCCGTGGCCACGCTCGATGTCCTCGGCGCGCTCGCGGAAACCGCCCGCCTTTTCGGCTACTGCCGGCCGAAGCTGAGCGACGATCTCCGCCTCGTCGTCACCGATGGCCGCCACCCCGTGCTCGATCAGGCGCTGGTCGAGGAGAAGTTCGTCCCGAACGACATCCTGCTCGACGGCGAAAAGAACCGCCTGCTCATCCTCACCGGCCCGAACATGGCCGGCAAATCGACCTACATCCGGCAGGTCGCGCTGCTCACGCTGCTCGCGCAGATCGGTTCGTGGGTGCCGGCGAAGGACGCGGAGATCGGCCTCGCCGATCGCATCTTCACCCGCGTCGGCGCGAACGACGACCTCTCGCGCGGCCAATCGACGTTCATGGTCGAGATGAACGAAACCGCGAACATCACCAACAACGCCACCGCCCGCTCGCTCATCATCCTCGATGAAATCGGCCGCGGCACCTCGACCTTCGACGGCCTCTCCATCGCGTGGAGCGTCGCCGAATTCCTCCACGACGAAGTGAAGGCGCGCACCCTCTTCGCCACGCACTACCACGAACTCACCGAACTCGAACTGACCCGCAGCGGCGTGCGCAACTACAACATCGCCGTCCGCGAGTGGAACGATCAGATCATCTTCCTGCGCAAGATCGTCAAAGGCGGCGCGGACAAGAGCTACGGCATCCAAGTCGCGCGCCTCGCCGGCCTGCCCGCGGGCATCATCGCCCGCGCGAAAGAAATCCTGAGCAACCTCGAACAGCACGAACTCAACGCCGACGGCCAGCCCAACCTCGCCGAAGCGCCGCCGATCCCCAAGACCGGCAAACCGCGCAACAAAAAGAAAGCCGAGGAAGCGCTGGCCACGATGAAGCCGCAAATGACGCTGTTTTAGCGATGAACGGCCTGAAGCAGGCGGGCGCGGGCCCGGCAGCGACCAGCCTGCCTCGCGCCACTTACTGAACGGCCAGCATCCCGCGCAGCCAGGTCATCTCCTCCGCGGCTTCCTCGGGCGTTTCCACGGTCTGGGCCACTTCCTCTTCGAGCAGCGCGGCGAAGCGCTGGCGCAGGCGGAAGACGTGAACGCGGGCAGTCGTTTCGTTGATGCCATTCGCGGCGGCGGCTTCGCGGTAACGGATGCGGCCGTCTTCTCCGGTGAGGAAGGGTTCCAGCGCGGAATAGAGCGCGGCTTTCGCGCCGTAGCTTTCGCGCAGGCGGGTGCGCGCATTTTCCACGAGACTGCGCGCCCAGGCGGCGAGGTAAAGCGTCTCGGGGTCGCGTTCGTCCACGGGCTCCGCGAAATAACGCTCCTCGGCGCGCGCCCATTCGATCGAGACCGCCGGCATGCCGCCGCCGCGCTTTTGTGCGTGATCGTGCCGGAGTTGGTCGGCGATGAAACGCTCCAGCCCGGACAGGAGCAGCGTGCGCAGCCGGCCGCGGTCGGCGGCGGCGGCCTGGAAGAGGCCGTCATCGAGCAGCTTTTGGAAAAAGCCCTGCGTCCAGTCTTCGGCATCGTGCTGCGAGTAGCCGCGGCGGCGGAGGAAGACGTAGATCGGAAACCAATAGTAGCGGCAGAGCTCCTCGATGGCTCCTTTCCCTTCCTTGCCACCCTTCCGGGCACGGGCCACCAGCGTCCATTTCGTGGAGGGAAAGATGCCCTGGCGAGAGCGCTTGAGACGGTGATCGGGGATGGACATCGGGTGGCTGGGATTCCTTCGCGAGGGGCCGGCGGAAAACCCTGTTTGCTTACGACTCAATACCTGACAGTCAAACAGAAGGGCAACCCGCGAACGCTCCTCGTTTGCGGGTCGAGTTGTCCAGCTTCCGGCAATAAAAATCGGCATTCTTTCGAATTTATTGAAACGAAATCGCGGCGATTCCGAAAGAGATGCCGCACCGAGATGACAGAAAGATTCTTCATCCGTCCCATCGCTTCCCCATGAAAATCAAGAACCCCCTTCTCGCAACCCTCGGCTTCCTTTGTCTCTTCATCGAGACTCTTCACGCGCAGGTGCCGCAGCTCGTCAACTACCAGGGCCGCGTCGCCGTGGGCACGGTGAACTTCCAAGGCACGGGCAGCTTTCGCTTTGCTCTCGTGAATGCGGCGGGCACCACGACCTACTGGCGCAACGCTGCCGACACCACGCCCGCCGATGGGGTGCCGGATAGCGCCGTCTCCCTCGCGGTAAATAAGGGCCTGTATTCCGTGCTGCTCGGCGACACGAGTGTGGCCAATATGGGCGCGATCCCCGCCAGCGTCTGGGCCAATCCCGATGTGCGGCTGCGGGTATGGTTTAACGACGGGGCGAACGGCAACCAACTGCTCACGCCGGACCAGCGCCTCGCGCCAAATGGCTACCTGCCCACCGGCACCGTCACGGCCGATAAGATCGCCGCCGGGGCGGTCGGCACCGCGCAACTTGCCGCCGGCGCGGTCGGCAGCGCGCAGCTCGCTGCGGGAGCGGTGGGCAGCGCGCAGCTCGCGGTCGGCGCCACGGCGGCACCGGCGATCGTCGCCGGCACGGCGCAGGCGGCGGCGGCCAATACTAGCTACGTGGCTACCAGCGGCTCATCCACCACCTTCGCCCTGCCCGTCACGGCCAACGTGGGTGACCTCGTGCAGATCACCGGGGCAGGGGCGGGCGGTTGGACAGCCGTCTCCACCAATGGGCAGGTCGAATGGACCGCGCGGACGAATGGATTACCCGCCAGCACCAACTGGAAATCCGTGGCTTCATCCGCCGATGGCAGCAGGCTCGTCGCGGCGGCTTCCTTCGGCAAAATATATACCTCGTCAGATTACGGCGAGCACTGGACGGTGCAGACCTCCGGATTGCCCACGGATAGCTCGTGGGTTTCTGTCGTCTCCTCGGCCGATGGCATCTATCTCGGCGCGCTGGATAACTCGCACGTTTACACCTCCGCGAACGCTGGGTTGACTTGGATCGTCCGAACCAACGGATTGCCCGGCGTCCTTTCGGCGACATCCCTGACCTGCACCGCCAGTGGCAGCTCGCTCTTCACCGTGGGAAATAACGGTGAGTGTTATGGCTCGACGAACTACGGGGCCAACTGGCTCCCACGGGACAATGGGTTGAACTCGAACGCCTTCCTGCGCGCCGGAGCCTGCTCGGCCGATGAAGATTTGTTCGTCATCGTGGGATTCAATCAAATTTACACTTCCCGAAGCCAAGGGTCAGCCTGGAGCGCGGATACCAGCGGATGGCCGGCGAACGCCAACTGGCAGTCCGTGGCCTCCTCTTCCAATGGTAGCAAAGTGGTGGCCGTGGCAAGTGGCGGCGGGATCTACACCGCTACGGCTTCCGGGAGGTTCTGGACGCAGCAAACTAATGGGGTGCCCACCGGTGTTTCATGGACTTCGGTGGCCTCCTCCGCCGACGGCAACAGACTGGTCGCGGTGGCGTCCGACGGAAAGAGTTACGCCTCCACGGACTCGGGGGTGAACTGGACACTGGCTACTACCGGCTTGCCCGCCAACATCCCGCTGGCTTCCGTGGTCTCTTCGTCCGATGGCTACCGGCTCTGCCTCGCGGCAAATGGCGCGATCTACACTTCGGGTTCCATTTCCCAAGTCAGTGGCGCCCAAGGCACGGTGGCTACTTTGCAATATCTCGGCAGTGGAAACTGGAGCCGCGTGGGCCAGACCGGGATCGCCGCTGGATCGGTCGGCAGTGGGCAGCTCACTCCCGGGCTCACGCTCGGAGGCGTCACCACCGGCAGCTTCAGTGGAAATCTCACGGGCAATGCTTCGACCGCGGCCAGTGCCACGAACTTCACCGGCTCGATGGCGGGGGATGTCACCGGCCCGCAGTCCGCGACCGTGGTGGCCGCGGTCGGCGGAGTCACCGCTGCGAATGTCGCCAGCGGCGCGAATCTGGCCAACGCGGCGACCAATGCGAATACGGGGAGCGCCCTCGTCAAACGCGACGCCAGCGGGAACTTCACCGCCGGCACCATCACCGCCAACGGCTCAGCCCTGACCAGCTTGAACGCCACGAACATCTCCTCGGGCACGCTGGCCGATGCGCGACTTTCCGCGAATATCCCCCGGCTCAACACCAACAATACCTTCACCAATTCGTTCACTGTAGGCTCGACCTTCAACGTCACGCCGCCGTCGGGGAATACCGGGACGGGTAGCCTCTTCGTGGGGAATGGTTCCGGCCAGGCCAACACCACCGGCACCCAAAACACGGCCTTGGGCGGCGAGGCGACGCTGAGCAGTAATGCCACCGGCAGCCAGAACGTCGCCCTCGGGGCGTTCTCCATGAACGCCAACACCACCGGAAGTTACAACTCCGGCCTCGGCATGAATTCGCTGAGGTTCTCGAATGGCGATTATAATACCGCCAGCGGATTTGAGGCGCTGACTTCCAATACGACTGGGAATAACAACACGGCACTTGGGAGTCGGGCGTTGCGAAGTTCCTCGACGGGCTCCGACAACATCGCCATCGGCTATCAGTCGGGATTGTCCCTCACCGGCTCGAACAACATCGCCATCGGCCATCTGGGCGTCGCGGGTGAGTCCAATATCATCCGCATCGGCACGCCAGGGACCCAGACGGACACCTACCTCAGCGGCATCATCCACGGCGATGGCTCGGGGTTGACGAATGTGGGCAGCGCGAGCCTTGCGGCAGGCTCGGTGACGAGCACGAAACTAGCCAGCGGGCTCACGCTCGGCGGAACGACCAGCGGCACGTTTAGCGGAAATGGCGCAGCGCTCACCAACCTCAACGCGGCCAGCCTCTCCACCGGCACGGTGGCCGACGCGAGGCTCTCCTCGAACATCCCCCGGCTCAACGCCGTCTCGAATACATTCACTGGCACGCAGACGCTCGCGGCAAACGGGCTCACGGTGGGTGGCACGCAACTCGTGGCCAGCGGCAGCAACATCGGCATCGGCACGGCATCTCCGCAGGCGACGCTTCACGTCAATGGAAGCGTGGCCTTCGAGGGCGCGATCCGCGTTCCTGGCGCGGGCATCGGGACAAACAAGTCGGCCTTTATCCACAAAGCGACCGCCGGGAATTCCTACAACATCAGCACCACGGTCATCACCAATGCGATGTGCGACAACGACCCCAACGCGATCCTGATCGTCACCCAAAATCTTACTCCCCCCGGCATCACCGGCGCCTACAACAACAATGTGATTGGCGTGTATTACGTTTTGAACAAATGGACCATCTTTAATCAGAACGGTGCCGCGATTGCAGGCGCCGCATTCAACGTCCTCGTCATCAAACCCTAGCCAGCACCCGAGCCATGAAAACCAACCTCGCCCTGCTCCTCGCCCTCACCGCCGCCGCCCACGCCGGGCCGCGCACCTCGGCGGCCTACACCGTCATCACCGATACTGCGAACTCCGGGGGCAAACGCGCCACCAGCGCCGCCTACACAAATGACGGTAGCGCCGGAGAAATCGGCGGCACCTCCACCGTCGCCGCCCCCGCCGAGACCGCCCGCGCAGGGTTTGCCGGGCAGCTCTACGACATCACCGGCCTCACCCTCACCGCCGCCTCGCTGAATGTGAATGAAACCGCCACCGACCAACTCGGCGCGTGGCAGGCGCTCGACGACGCCACTTTCCTCGCCGTCCCCACCGCGAGCGCGGCGTGGAGCGTCGCCAGCGGCCCGCTCACCGGCATCAGCTCGGGCGGCCTCGCGACCGCCGGCATCGTTTTCCAAAACACTGCCGCCACCGCGCAGGGCAGCTACCTCGGCCAGACCGGCACGCTCGGCCTCACCGTGCTGGAGACGATCGCCGACAACTTCGGCGCCTACGCCGGCGACGCGCTCGGCGACGCCTGGCAGGTGCAATACTTCGGCCAGCCGCCGAATGCGCTGGCTGGCCCGAATGCCGACCCCGACGGCGACGGGCAGACGAACCTCTTCGAGTTCACCGCCGGGCTCATCCCGAACGACCCGGCCTCGCGCTTCAACCTCACGATCGCCGGCGTCCCTGGCCAGCCTGCGCAGAAGGCCCTGAGCTTTGGCCCCGTCGTCGCCGGACGCAGCTACACGATCACCGCCAAGAGTTCGCTCACCGCCCCGGTCTGGAACGCGATCAGCGCCTCCGTCCCGAGCGATCAAGGCACCACGCGGACGATCACCGACCTGAGCGCCACCGGCGGACAGAAGTTTTACCACATCGAGATCATCGGTCCGTAGAAGCCCGCCAGCGGGCCTATACGGCAGGCGCATTCGGACGCAGCGCTGGGCCCGTCCCTCCTTGCTCTTTCCGCGCATGCCCGATACCTCACTCGCCATGCAGACCCCCCAGACTGAGGTTCTCGTCCGCGCGGCGGATGGATCCGAGCTGCTCCGCACGATGCTCGGCCCCGGCGAATACGTGCTCGGGCGCGATCCGGCTTGCGAACTGCCCATCACCGCCGATCTCGTCTCGCGGCGGCACGCGCAGCTCACGATCAATTCCGACCCCGCGCTGATCGACGACCTCGGGTCGTCGAACGGCACCACGGTCAACGGCCGGCCGGTGACCGCAGCCACGCGGCTCTGGCCGGGACAGAAAATCCAGCTCGGCACGGCCACCGTCGAACTGCGCCGGCAGAAGACGCTGCCGCTGCCGGATGTCTCGCTCGCACCGAGCGTGGCGATCACCCGCGATATTCTCCCCGAGGAGATCCTGCGCGACCGCAAATACGACATCGGCGGCGTGGTGGCACAGGGCGGCATGGGCGCGATCCTCAGCGCGAAGGAAGCGAGCATCGACCGCGGCGTGGCGATGAAGGTGATGCTCGATGGCTCGTCGCCGGATGATCTCGTGCGCTTCATCGCCGAGGCGCGGGTGACCGGGCAGCTCGAGCATCCAAACATCGTCCCCGTCCACGAGCTGGGCGTGGATGAAAATGACCAGGTCTTCTACACGATGAAGTTTGTGAAAGGGATCACCTTGAAGAAGGTGCTGGAGCTGATGGCCGCAGGGACGAAGGAGACGCTGGCCAAGTATCCGCTCGGGACGCTGCTGACCATTTTCCAAAAGGTCTGCGACGCCGTGGCCTTCGCGCACAGCAAGGGCGTGATCCATCGCGACCTCAAGCCGGAGAACATCATGCTCGGCGACTTCGGCGAGGTGCTGCTCATGGATTGGGGACTGGCGAAGGTGGTCGGAAGGAAGGAAGCCGCCCGCCCCGCGAGCGCCGCTGCCGCTTCGGACGACATCGCGCGTTCGCTCCTGCGGGCCATGCCCGAAGCCTCCGGCGCGACGCTCGGCGGCACGATCATGGGCACGCCGCAATACATGGCGCCCGAGCAGGCCCGTGGGGAAGTGGACGACCTCGACCACCGCGCGGACATCTACGCCCTCGGCGCGATCCTTTACCACGTCCTCGCGCTCCGGCCTTCGGTGCAGGGCGACGATGCGATGGCCATCGTGGAAAAGGTCGCGCGCGGGGAAATCGATCCGCTGCTTTCACCCCGAAGGCACGAAGACACGAAGAGGCAAAACGGGGATTCCTCCTCCTTCGTGTCTTCAAGTCTTCGTGGTTATTTCCCCGGCGGGCGCATTCCCGCCTCCCTCGCCGCCGTGGTGCGCAAGGCGATGACACTCAACCCGGCGCAGCGCTACGCGGCCGTCGCCGACTTGCAGGCCGACATCGCCGCTTACCAGACCGGCTTCGCGACCAAGGCTGAGCAGGCGGGCCTGGCGAAGCAGCTCGTGCTGCTGGTCAAACGGAACAAAGGCATCTTCACCACGGCGGCCGCGGCGTGGCTGCTCATCACCGCGCTGGCGGTCTGGTTCGTCATTAATCTCCGCGTGAAAGAACGTCGCGCCGTCGCGGGCGAAGCCTCGGCCAAAGCCGCCGAAGCCGTGGCTGTCGAAAAAGGCGAAGCCGCCCGCCAGTCCCTTGCCAAGTCCGCGCTCAATCTCGCCGAGGCCGCGCAGCGCGAGGGCAACGGACCGGAGATGCAGGCCGCTCTCAACGACGTGCCCGAGGATCTGCGCGACTCCACCTGGAACTATCTGCTGGAGCAGGCCGACACCTCTATCGTCCGCGTCCGCACGAGCACGAATGTTATCCACGA
>JBBQYR010000039.1:0-30737 GCA_038208565.1 Chthoniobacterales bacterium | reverse complement strand
CCGCTTCATTGGCAAAGTGCATGCGATCCGTTCCCGAGATCCGATGGAAGGCAGCGTCGAGTTCCTCGGCGCAGTAGCGCACCGAGCGCGGGAAGCTGTCGTGCAGCAGGATGAACTCCGCGACGCTCCACGGCGCGACGGTCCCGGTGTGCAATTTGCGATATGCCTCGAAAGCACTGCAGGATTTCAGCACCGACTGCCACTGCACGGTGTCCACGTTGCCGCCGACTTTTTCGCCGTGCGGCAGGAGGATGTGATACTTGAGATCGAGCAGGCGCGAGGTGCTGTCGGCGCGTTCGATGAACTTGCCGATCTGGAGAAAATTCCAGCCTTCCCCATGCGTGAGCGTCGCATCGGTGGTGCCTTGGAATTGGTGCGAATAGTCCACGACCTGGCGGAAGAAATCGATCGCGCTGGAGGCAAACGTCTGGCGCGCTTCAGCCGAGAGCAACCAAAGGTAGAGGCCATTGATGCGCTCCCACATTTCGCTCGAAATGTACTCGCGCACGGTCCGGGCATTTTCACGCGCACCAGCCACGCAGGAGCGAATCGAGTTGGGGTTCTCCTTGGCGAAGGTGACGAACTCGCAAACCGTCTCGGCATTCGTCACCGCGTAGAGAGAGTGGAAAAGCTTCTGGTCTTCGAGCGTGGCGAGGATCGGCTCCCACCCGACCTTGTCGCCGTCTTCCCCGGAACTGTCGTCATCGAGCGTCACCTGCAGGTTGACGTCGAGGATGCGGGAATTGTTTTCGGCGCGCTCCATGTACCGAGCCAACCAGTAAAGTGAATCTGCAACGCGAGAGAGCATGTTGAAAATTTGGTGAGCTATTCGTCGTCCACCACCCAAGTGTCTTTGGACCCGCCGCCTTGCGAGGAATTGACTACCAGCGAACCCTTGCGCATTGCGACCCGCGTGAGGCCGCCGGGGATGATCGTGATCTTTTCGCCGCTCAAAATGTAGGGCCGCAAATCGATGTGCCGGCCTTCGATCAAGCCATCGCAACAACTCGGACTGCGCGAGAGCGAAATGACCGGCTGGGCGACGTAGTTGCGCGGGTCCTTGATGATCGCCTGGCGGAATTTCTCGTGCTCCTCCTTGGTCGCATGCGGCCCGATGAGCATGCCATAACCGCCGCTCTCGTTGGCGCTCTTGACCACCAGATTGGCGATGTTTTCGAGGACGTATTTGCGGTCCTCGTCGAACATCGTAAGGAAGGTGTCCACGTTCGGCAGGATCGGCTCCTCCGCGAGGTAAAATTTAATCATCCGCGGGACGAAATAGTACATCACCTTGTCGTCCGCGACACCCGTGCCGATGGCATTGGCAAGGTTCACGTTGCCCTGACGATAAGCGTTCACGACGCCCGGCACGCCGAGCATCGAGTCCTTGCGGAAGACCGTCGGGTCGATGAAGTCATCGTCGATCCGGCGATAGATCACGTCCACGCGCTTCAGCCCCTTCGTGGTCTTCATGTAAACCACATCGTCCTTCACCACGAGGTCCTGGCCGACCACGATTTCGATGCCCATCGAGCGGGCCAAAAACGAATGCTCGAAGTAGGCGGAATTGAAGATACCAGGGGTGAGCAGGACCGCAGTCGGCGCGTCGGGCGTCGGGCAATTCGCCGGCGCGACATAGCGCAGCATGTTCACGAGTTCCTGCCCGTAGTGATCGACTGGACGCACCTTGTGCTTGCCGAAGATTTTCGGAAAGACCCGCTTCATGACCTGCCGGTTTTCCAGCACGTAACTGACGCCGGACGGGCAGCGCCCGTTGTCTTCGAGCACGAGATAATTGCCGTCGCGGTCGCGGATCAGATCGCTGCCGCAAATGTGGATGTAGACATCCTTCGGCACGTCGAAGCCCATGAACTCCGGGCGAAAATGTTTCGCGCTCTTCACCACGTCCTCGGGGATCAGACCTTCCTTGATGATCCGCTGGTCGTGATAGATGTCGTGCAGAAACATGTTCAGCGCCTGAATGCGCTGCACGAGCCCGCGCTCGACATGCTCCCACTCATCGCGCGGGATGATCCGAGGGATCAGGTCGAACGGCATAATGCGTTCGGTGCCCTGATTGTCGCTGTAGACGGTGAAGGTGACGCCTTGATTGAGAAACGTCCCAGTGGCGAGGTCCTGCTTGCGTTGGAGTTCGCCGTCGCCCATCTCGTTGAAGCGCTCGAGAAGCATCTGGTAATGCGGTCGCGCCTCCCCTGGCGCGCTAAACATTTCGTCGTAGAAATCGCCGACTTCGTAGTTGCTGAAGAGTTGTCCCATATAAAGCCCTGGGGTCCGGTCAGGTCGCGACCAACGCCGGCGAGTATTCGCACGAGGCGCCGTCCGACCCAAACTTCGGATAAACGAATTTACATGCGGTGGTGTTTTCCTTGGTGATCGCCACCACCCGTTCGAGGCCAGCCTCGCGGAATTGCACGAGCGTCGCGTGCAGCAGCGCCGTGCCCAGCCCGCGATTGCAGTATTCCGAAAGCACGCACGGTCCCGAGACGAGATTGGAGTCCGCTTCGACGTCGGTATTCAGCACCGAGGCGGCGATGATCCGCGGCCCGTGGGTGACCACGAGGGCGGGAACAGTTTCCCGTTGAAAGGCTAAATCGAGCTGCATTTCCAGTCGGTCGCGGAACTGGTTGAGCGTATCGCTCCATGTGGAATCCAGCGAAAATGCCGTCAACACCGCATGCGCTACCACCCGCACTTCCTCCCGGGTCGCGGCGCGGATGATGAAATGCGAGGGAAGCGTTTGTTCGAGAGGAGGCAGTTTTTTGGTCTGCCAGATGAAGCGCTTCCAGCGCACTAATTTCATAAGTCGCGACTGTAAAAGCGCAGGAGCGGAAAGCAATCCCGAACACGCCACGAGCGACGCAAATTAACCAATTCCGATTCCGGGTCGCAATCAGCTCCCCAAACCTTCGGCCTGCAGAGCCTCCCGGAAGGGCGCGTAAAATTCCTTCACGCGCAGCACTCCGCGACGCAAAACCGGGCGCAAATTCACCACGTCCGCGAGATTCACGACGAGATCCACGCTGTGCTGGAAAGCGTGCAGTTCGTCATTCGTCGCAAACGTCGAACCGATCGCCACGACAAACTGCTTGCGCCGCTGCTCGGCCGGCGCGCTGATCGCCGCCGCGATGATCGGGTTGTTGCTCATGTCGCTGGCGTTGAAATGTTCCGAGATCACGACCACGTCGTAAACGTGCGCGCGCAGCTTCAGCAGGATGTCCTCTGCAAACAGGCCCGTGTGGATCTTGTAGTTCAGCGTGGTCAGTTGATCGACGACGATGCGCTGCACTTCCGGCACGTCCACGCAGACCAGAGCGGTCTGGTCTTCGGGTTCAAACAGGTCGAGGCGGCTTTGGAATTCCATCGGAGAAATAGGCATCAGGAACCCTTGCGGAGGTTGATATAGGAGTTCGGCGTGGCCGATTCGAGATCGAGCTTCAGCCCGGACGATTCCTCGTGGTCAAGGCCGCGCTTCTTCTTCACGTCATCGATATACCGCGTCATTTTGCCTTTGCTCGTCGCGTAAAGGTTCGCCGTTTCCTCGGTGATCAGCCCGGCCTGGTAGGCCTTGGCCATCGATTGGTCGAAGGTCGTCCAACCGAACGTCGCGTTCGCCTCGATGATCTCGTAAAAGCTGCGCCCATCGGCCTCGCCGAGCGCGATCGCCTCCCTCGTCCGCAGGTTCGAGCCCATCACTTCGTTGAGCATGAGACGTCCGCCGTTGACCTTCGGCGCCAAGCGCTGGCTGACCACGTAGCGCAGCGTCTCGCTCAGGCGCAGTCGCAGTTGGGTCTCCTCCGCGAGCTCGAACATGCCGAGGATACGATTGATCGACTGGCCAGCGTTGATCGTGTGAATCGTCGAAAGCACCAGATGGCCCGTCTCTGCCGCGGTCAGCGCGATTTCCACCGTCGCCCGATCGCGCATTTCCCCCACGAGGATCACCTTCGGCGCCTGGCGCAGCGCGGAACGCAACCCGTGCGGGAAGGCATCGAAATCCGCGCCGAGTTCCCGCTGGTTGAACGTCGCCTTCTTGTGCTGGTGAATGTATTCGATCGGATCTTCGAGCGTCACGACGTGCACCGCCTGCGTTTCGTTGATCTCGTTCAAGATCGCCGTCAGCGTCGTCGTCTTGCCGCTACCCGTGGCGCCGGTCACGAGGATCAGCCCGTTCTTCTCCCGCGCCATGTCGCGGAAGATTGGCGCCAGCCCGAGCGAAGCCAGCGACGGCATCTCGCTCTGCGCTTTCCGCATGACGATCGCGTAATTGCCGCGCTGCCGGAAGATATTCACGCGGAAACGGGCGCGCTCCCCGAGCGCGTAGCTGCAATCGCACGCCCCGAGCTTCACGAGATCGCGCAGCAGATGGCGTTGATGGCCGATGATATTGAGCGCGATCTGCTCCGTCTGAAACCGCGTGAGCTTTTTCACCTGCGGCTGGGAAATGGGCGCCTCTTTCAGCTCGCCGAAACTCTCGACCTGGAGCGGCCGACCGACGGAAAAGACGAGATCGGAAATGCCCGGATGCGTGTCGAGCATCGCTCCGAGAACCGTATCGAGTTCGGTTTGTCTCATGGCGTTTTAGTCTTCGAAATCGTCCGGAGGGGTCTTCAGGAAGACGCGGAACTTTTTCTTGTCCGCCGCCTTGTCGTAAGCTTCTTCCGGCGAGATTCGCGCGGCCCGCAGGTGCTCCATGATCGCATCATCCAGCGGCTGATTCCCTTTCTTTTTGCCGACCTGCATCATGCCCGGGATCTGGTGCGTCTTGCCCTCGCGAATCAGGTTCGCGATCGGCGTATCCACCACGAGGATCTCCAGCGCCGCGAGCCGGCCCGGCTTGTCGATTCGGCGGAAAAGATTCTGCGCCACCACGCCCTTGAGCGATTCCGAAAGACCCGCGCGGATCTGGTTCTGCTGGTTCGCCGGAAACACGTCGATCACGCGGTCGATCGTCTTCGGCGCGCTCGGCGTGTGCAGGGTGCCGAATACCAGGTGACCCGTGGCCGCCGCCGTCAGCGCCAACTCGATCGTCTCCAAGTCGCGCATTTCACCGACCAGAATGATGTCCGGATCTTCACGCAGCGCCCCGCGCAGCGCCGAGGCAAACGACTTTGTATGCACTCCGACTTCCCGGTGATTGATCAGCGACTGCTGCGAGCGATGCACGAACTCGATCGGATCCTCCACCGTGATGATGTGATCCTTCCGCTGCAAATTCGCGTAATCCATCATCGCCGCCAGGGTGGTCGACTTACCCGAGCCCGTCGGTCCCGTGACCAGCACCAGTCCCTTTTTGAGCATGGCAAATTTCTTCAGCACTGGCGGCAGACCCAGTTCGTCGGCCGTCAGCACCTTGCTCGGGATGAGACGGAACACCGCGGCGATACCGGCGCGCTGATTGAAGAAGTTCGCGCGAAAGCGGGCGAAACCGGGATACTCGTAACCAAAGTCCACGTCGCCCGTTTCTTCGAAAATCTTGATCTTCGTCTCCGGCGCAATCTCGTAAACGAGCGCCTTGAGGTCGTCGTTCTCGAGCGGCGGAGTGTCCACCCGCACGAGTTCGCCGTGGATGCGGAGCATGGGGGGATTGCCGGTGGAAAGATGAAGGTCAGAAGCATTCTGCTCCTTCATGAATTTGAAAAAGGAATCAATACGGGCCATTTCCCGGACTGAGATAGCTAGTGCGATGCCAATGAGCGCCCGCGTTTCCGCTCCTTTCCTCGCCCCCTTGACGCCAAGCTGAACAGATCACGATTGGACACCCGCGCGGTCGCTGAGCTCCAGGCATTTGCCGCAGGGATCCTCGAACATATCGCAACCCGTCGACCGGATCGGGACGAGCGCCGTCCGCTCACCATGCGATCCAGAGGTATGATCCGTCTACTCCATCGTCCGAGGATCCCGCTTTCCTCCGTCACCGCCTGTTTCGCGACGATGGCGGCGCTCTTTTTTGCCGGATGCACCACCTCGCCAGCCCCGCGTGGCGGTCGCTGGGTAGTGTCCACACCGCGGGCCGAGTTCTTCCGCCACGGCCCTGCGCAAGCTGCCATGCTGCCGGCGGAATTCCGCTCGGCTTCAGCGCTGCCTGATAATACGGGCCCGGATTTTCAACTCCCGCGAGGTGCTGTGGTCACCATGCTCCAGCGGGAATTCGGCTTCTCTCGCGTCGCCACCGATGACGGCCAGACCGGCTACGTCGCCAATGAGCAGATGAAACCCGCGCCTGCACTGGCCAGCGCCGTGCCCACGGAATTCCGCCCGTCTCAAACCCCGCGCTCACGGAACAAGCGCGTTCCCGCCATTCCGCAGCGTGAAGAGCGGCTCGATCTCTCCGACATTCCTCTTCCACTTCCCATTTAAAGCCCGAAGCGGTCGCCGTCCTATGCCTGAAGAACAACACCCCTCCACCTCCGCCGTGGGCCTGCACATCGAAGAAGAAATCGCCCGCCTCGCCTATCGTTTCTACGAAGAAGAAGGACGCCCCGATGGCCGCGCCGAAGAACATTGGCGCCGGGCCGCAGAAGACCTCCGCCCCATCCCGCCTTGGACCATCGAATCCGGCGCGGGCGACGCCTGACCTGCTTCCTGCACGCCGAACTCGGATTTTTCCGCTCGCGGTGTTTCAGGGGACGGGCCAGTTTCAGGACATCGGCAAGGGCGACACGATGGATGGGAAATGCTGGCCGGCAATCAATGGGCACAGCAACTACGCGCGGATTTACCGCATCGTGTCGATCCGCCACACGCTCACGACGGCGCCCTCGGGGCAGGTAACGCATCTCAAGAGCCTGTTTGTGGAAACGGTGGTGGCGCCGCGCGCCGAGGTTTCCGCAAGCCGGAGTCAGCGCGCTTGAGGCGGGCCGAAGGTCGCCGGTTTCCCCTTCGGGCAAAAGATTGCTGCAGCGATGGTGGATTTTGGCTTGCCCAAAGCGCCGCAGCCTCGAAGGGTTGCGGCCCGCAAAAACTTTTTGTGAAACCCCAACTCCAACCCCGCCTTATGCCTCAAGAAAAGAAAATCTCCGTCCCGTCCGCGTCGCTCGATATCAGCGTGCAATTCAAAGACGAGTTCCTGAACAACTGCGTGGTCCAGCTTTTTAACCCCGAGGGAACCTACTACTCGGGCCGCATCGAACTCGGCGACACCGGTCGGAAGACGATCCTCGTGACGCAGACGGCGCTGAATATCACGCTGCGCGTAACGCGTTCGCCGAAGGCGCCGCAGGACGACACGAGCAAGTATCCGGCGCTCTCCGGCGATTACCCGGTCGGCACGATCCTCGAGAACGCCCGCGTCTCGATCGTGGTGGCCGAGCCTGCGATGCAGTAATCCGCGCCCGATGCCCCGACCCGACGGCCGAGCTGCCGACCAACTCCGCCCGCTTTCTTTCACGCCAAATTTTGCCCCGCACTCGACCGGTTCGGTGCTGATCGCGAGCGGCGATACGCGCGTGATTTGCAGCGCGATGATCGAGGAGTCCGTGCCGAACTGGATGAAGTTCCAGAAGGTGCCGGGCGGCTGGCTGACGGCGGAATATTCGATGCTCCCCTACTCGACGCTCGATCGCAAAGCGCGTGACAGCTCGAAGGGCCGGATCGACGGGCGCAGCGTGGAGATTCAACGGCTGATCGGCCGCTCGCTGCGCGCGGTGATCGATCTCGATCTGCTCGGGCCGCGCACGCTGTGCATCGACTGCGATGTGCTGCAGGCGGATGGCGGGACACGCACGGCGTCGATCACCGGAGCATGTGTGGCCGCCGCTCTGGCGGTGGAGAAGCTGCTGGAAAAAGGGCTGATCGCGAAGTCGCCGATCCGCAAGCTGCTCGCGGCGGTGAGCGTGGGCGTGGTCGCCGGTGAGCCACGGCTCGACCTGAACTATCTCGAAGACAAGGACGCGGCAGTGGACATGAATCTCGTGATGACGGAAGACGGGCAATTCGTGGAAGTGCAGGGCTCGGGCGAAGAGCAGACTTTTTCCGAAGCCGAGCTCGCCGCGATGCTCGCGCTGGGCAAGAAGGGCATCGCCCAGCTGATCGCGGCACAGCGGGCGATGATCGCGAGTGTGACCGCCCCGATGCCCGAACCCGTCGGGCTGACTTTTCCATCATGAAAAAAGCGTTGATTACCGGTATCACTGGGCAGGACGGTTCGTATCTCGCGGACCTGCTGCTCGAAAAAGGCTACGAAGTCCACGGCATTATCCGCCGGGCTTCCACATTCAATACGTCACGGATCGATCACCTCTACGAGGACTCGCACATCAATGGCGTGCGGCTCTTCCTGCATTACGGCGACCTGTCGGATTCGC
Organism: Chthoniobacterales bacterium; assembly: GCA_038208565.1. GTDB lineage: Bacteria > Verrucomicrobiota > Verrucomicrobiia > Chthoniobacterales > Chthoniobacteraceae > Chthoniobacter. The sequence goes on along the minus strand of JBBQYR010000039.1, from coordinate 22,413 downwards.
TGAATCTGACGCGGTTGATCGACCGTATCGGGCCGGATGAGATCTACCATCTCGGCGCCCAGAGCCACGTGCGGGTGAGTTTCGACATTCCGGAGAACACCGGCGACGTAACCGGCCTCGGCACGATCCGTATCCTCGAGGCCATCCGCGAAGCGAAAGTGTCCGCGCGCTTTTACCAGGCCAGCTCAAGCGAGATGTTCGGCAAGGTGCAGGCGGTGCCGCAGACGGAGACCACGCCTTTCTGGCCGCGCAGTCCGTATGGCGTCGCGAAAGTCTATGCTTACTGGGCCACGGTGAACTACCGCGAGAGCTACGGCATGCACGCGAGCAACGGCATTCTTTTCAACCACGAAAGCCCGCGGCGCGGCGAGACCTTCGTGACCCGCAAGGTGACGCGCGCGGTGGCAGCGATCAAGAAGGGCAAACAAAAGGCGCTCTACATGGGCAACCTCGACGCCAAGCGCGACTGGGGTTACGCCAAGGAATACGTGGAAGGCATGTGGCAGATTTTGCAGCAGCCGGAGAGCGACGACTACGTGCTCGCGACCAACGAGACCCACTCCGTGCAGGAACTCTGTGAGGTGGCATTCGGTCACGCGGGCTTGGCTTGGAAGGAGTTCGTGAAATACGACGCCCGCTACGAGCGCCCGGCGGAGGTGGAACTGCTGATCGGCGATCCGGCCAAGGCCAAGGCCAAGCTGGGCTGGGAGCCGAAGACCCGCTTCAAGCGGTTGATCGAGCTCATGGTCGACGCCGACATCGCCCTGTTGGAAGGCACCCCTCTTCACCTCGTCGACTAGAACCCGTTGCCCCACTTTAAACCCGAGGGAAAAACCCCTTGACCGGATCGGGGCGTCCCTCCATTGTCCCCGCCCCACACGCAAAAACCAAATTTCCTGTATGAGCAAAGTCTGCCGCATCACCCAAGCCCGCCCGACCAAGGGCCGTAAGATTCACCGTCGCGGTCTCGCCAAGAAAAAGGGCGGCATCGGCCAGCACGTTACCAAGGCCGTCACGCGGACCTTTGAACCGAACCTGAAGAAGAAGCGCATCTGGGTGAGCGAGCTGAAAAAGTTCGTGACCGTGAAGCTAACGACCCGCGCACTTAAAACCGTGACGAAAAATGGGGCGTATGCCACTTTGAAAGCCGCTGGCGTCGTTTGACGGCGTCGGTTCGAGCCCACAGTTCAAACCACACCCAATTCAAATCATCCCTATGGCATTCAGCGTTGTCTCCAAAAAATCCGGCAAAACCTACTTCCTCCATCAGCGCCATCAGGAGCTGAAGGGCGGCCAGAAGGTCACCCTGTATTACTTCGGTGCCGAGGCCAAAGAAGGTGCGATCGACGCCCTTCCCGCTGGCTACGAAGTCTCCGAGAACACCAAGACCGGCCTGCCGCTGCTCAAGAAAACCAAGTAAGCGCGACGCCCAGTCTGATCCCCTCTTCTGGCGGCCACGGATTTATTTCCGGGCCGCCAGTTTCTTTTTGCGGAAAAGTCCGCGACCTCCTCTAACTTCCCGTCCGCTCAAATTTCACACCCATGAAACCAGTCCCCGTCACCATCCTCACCGGCTTCCTCGGCGCCGGCAAAACGACCCTGCTCAACTACATCCTGAAGCAAAACCACGGCTACAAATTTGCTGTGATCATCAATGAGGTGGGCAAGATCGGGATCGACGGCGCACTCGTGGAAAACACCAAGGACGAAGTCCTCGAGTTGAGCAACGGTTGCCTCTGCTGCACCGTGCGCAAGGATCTCGTGAAGGGCGTACAAAACCTGATCAAGAAAGGCGGCTTCGACTATCTGCTCATCGAGACCACCGGCATCGCCGACCCCGGCCCGGTCGCGCAGACTTTCCTGAACATCCCGCAGCTCCAACAGTTCGTGCGCATGAATTCGATCATCACCGTGGTCGATGCCGAGCAGATCGAGAAGCAGATGAAGGAGACGGAAACCGCGCGCGAGCAGATCGCGATGGCCGATTTCATCCTGCTCAACAAAACCGACCTCGTGGACGCCGCGCATCTCGATCGCATTGAAGCCAAGGCGCGTGAACTCAATCCACACGCGGTCATGTTCCGCACGAATCAGTCGCAAGCCAATCTCAAGGAGATCCTCGACATGAACGCGTTCAACGTGGACCAGAAGCTCAGCGTCGATCCTGAGTTCCTCAACGAACTCAACGCCCGGCATCATCACGACATCCAGAGCTTCAGCTTCGAGTTCGACCGCGCGTTCAACGTGGAGAAGTTCGAGTTCTTCGTGCAGAAACTCTCCGAGGCGGAAAAGGTCTATCGCTCGAAAGGCTTCCTCGCCATCGCCGGCAACCCGCGCCGTGCCATCTTCCACGGTGTGAACAACCGCTTTACGATCATGTGGGATCGGCTTTGGGAAAAAGACGAGGTGCGCAAAAGCCAACTCGTCTTCATCGGCAAGGCGCTCAAGGAAGACGCCATCCGCGCCGAGTTGACGAAGTGCCTCGCGTGACTTCGCCCGCGCTTTAAAACACGGGAGTCAGCGGCTCGCAGGTCGCGCTTCCGCCCGGTGGGATGAAGCTGCTAACCGTTGGCGTTCAACTGAGCCAGCACCTCTGGATCGCGGACGTCGGCCCAGTCGCCAGCTAGTTCCAAAGCCTGCACTTTCTTCCCGCTGATCGCGAGAGCGCGGATGGCGTCGGTCAGTTCGTATTCGCCGCGCGGGGATTTCTCCAGCCTGGCGGTGAACTCGAAGATGCTCGGGCGGAAGGAATAGATGCCAGCGTTATACCACGGGCTGGTGGGTTCGCCGGGCTGGGGCTTCTCGCGCAGGTCGGTCATCTCGAAGCGCTCATTCACAAAGACCGCGCCGCCCTTGGCGATCTCGCCGGGGTTGTGTTTCACGCTGATCAGCGCTTCGGCGTCGTCGAGGGACACGAGGCGGCGGTAGTTGGCGGGGTCGATGAGAATGTCGCCGTAGCTCAGGATGAAGGGATCAGCAGCGGCGAAATCGCGCGCGAGTTCCACGACCCGACCGGTGCCGTCTTGCACGACTTGCGTCGCGTACTCGACGGAGATGCCGAGCTTCGAGCCGTCGCCGAAATAATCGGTGACGACATCCGCACGATAGCCGACGACGATCTGGAAATGCGTGACGCCAGCGGCTTTCAGGCCATCGACGATGTGCCGCAGAATCGGCTGACCGCGCACGGCGATCATCGGTTTGGGCAGGTCGGTGGTGAGCTCGCGCATGCGCGTGCCTTTGCCAGCGGCGAGGAGGACGGCTTTTTTGACGAGGCTCATTTCTTCACCTCCGTGATGAATTCAGCGATGCGTTCCATGGCGACTTTGATTTGCTCGAGGCTCGTGGCGTAGCAGCAGCGGACAAAGCCCTCGCCGCTCGCACCAAAGGCTGGTCCAGGGACGCACGCGACTTTCTTTTTCTCCAGCAAGCCGAGCGAGAACTCGCGGCTGGACAGGCCGGTGCTGCGGATGTTCGGGAAAATGTAGAAGGCACCGATCGGCTTGTGGCATTCGAGGCCGAGATCGTTGAAAGCGCGGACGATGTAGTTGCGGCGCAACTCGTATTCGCGGCGCATGCTATCCACGCTGGGTGCGCCGCGCTCGAGCGCCTCGATTGCCGCGTCCTGCGACGTCGTGTTGGCGCAGAGGATTGCGTATTGATGGATCTTCATCATCGCGTCGGTGAGGATCGCTGGCGCGCAAGCGTAGCCGATGCGCCAGCCGGTCATCGCGAAGGCTTTGGAGAAGCCGTGCAGGAAGACGCAGCGTTCGCGCATGCCCGGGAGCGACGCGATGCTCACATGTTCGGCGCCGTCGTAAGTCAGCTCGCTATAGATTTCGTCGGTCAGGACGATGAGATCGTGATCGATGCAAAGGCGCGCGATCTTTTCCAGCTCCGCACGGGTTTGTGTGGCGCCGGTGGGATTACACGGAAAGTTGAGCATCAGCACCTTCGAGCGCTCGGTGATGTGCGCCTTCAGCGCTTCCGCGGTGAGGCGGAAGTTGTCCTCGGCGCGTGTCGGGATGGCGACGGCTTTGCCATGCGCCATGAGCACACTCGGGGCGTAGCTGACGTAGCAGGGTTCGTGGTAGAGCACTTCGTCGCCAGGATTGAGCACAGCGCGCAGGGCGAGATCGATCGCCTCGCTGACGCCGACGGTAATGATCACCTCGGTGCGCGGATCGTAGGCGACGCTGAAGTGCTTGTGAACGTAGCGGCAGATGGAGCTGCGCAGTTCGGGCAGACCTAGGTTCGAGGTATAGTGCGTGCGACCGTGCTCGAGGGAGTAGATGGCCGCCTCGCGGATGTGCCAGGGCGTGTCGAAGTCGGGTTCGCCGACGCCGAGAGAGATCACTTCCTTTTCCTGCGCCACGATGTCGAAAAATTCGCGGATGCCGGACTTCGGAATTTCGCGGATATGCGCCGCGATATGTTTTTTGAGAGTCATGAAGATTTAGGAATTAGCATTGGGGATTTAGCATTTGGGGAAGGACGGAGCGCCGCACTGTCCGCGAACCGGGTGGAGCCGCGAAGAAGCGCGGCTAGCAAGCTCGGGCTGCTAAAATGCTAAATGTTAAATGGGAAATGCTAACTGCCTTCATGGCGTGACTGCGAGGCGCTCCGCTTTCACTTCGCGGGTGAGCGAGACGCCGTTTTCTTTGTAGGTCTTCAAGCGGAACCGCGTGGCCGTGGAGATCACGCCTTTAATCGTGCTCAGCTTCTCCGCGATGAAGGTCGCGATGTCCTGCAGGCTGCTGCCTTCGAGGATGACGAGCAGGTCGTAGCCGCCGCTCATGAGGTAGCAGCTTTGCACTTCGGAAAACTTCGCGATGCGCGAAGCGAGCCGGTCAAACCCGCCGCCGCGCTCCGGCGTGATCTTCACCTCGACGACGGCGGTCACGGTCGAGCCGAGCGCTTTTTGTGGATCGAGGACGGCCTGGTAACCCAGCACCACGCCGTCCGCTTCGAGCTGCGCGAGGCGGTCGGTGACGACGGCTTCGGTGAGGTTCAGTTCACGCGCGAGGTCGCTGATCGGGGTGCGCGCGTTTTGGCGAAGGAGCTGAATAAGCGGGTCCATAGTGAGTGCGGGATGGCGAGAATACATGCCGCGGCGGTGCGGTCAGGGAAAATCTCGCGGAGAGGCTTAGAGGGCTTCGAGAAAAGCGAGGGCCTTGTCGTAACTGCTGCGCTGGAGGTAGTGGGCGAGCTGTGGGTCGATGGGAGGTGGGAGTTGGCCCTCCAACTCCGAGACCCGCTCCGAGATGGCACGCAATTTTTCGAGGTGAGCGGCGGGATCGCGGGCGTAAAATTCGCGATCGGCAATCACGGCGAGTCGCTCGCGCAGTGCGGCGGCGAGCGCTTGATAAGGGGAGGTCGTAGGCGGCATGGCGCGAAGCTAGCGCGGCTCCGCGTCCGCCCCAAGCTCAGGCTTTCTTGGTCTTCTTCGGCTTGGCGGATTCTTCGGCCAACTGCCGGACCGCTTCGACCCAATCGCCGTGCTCGTCGCCGGGCAGTCCGTGGTTGCGGCGTTTTTCCGCAATGAAGTAGGCGCGGAGGGCGACGTCGTCCTGCGTGTAGGCGGACGCTTTGGGCTGGGTGACTTTGGCGCCGGGTTTGGCTTTGGCTGTGGCCGTTTTTTTCTTCGCGGCAGGCTTGGTCGCCTTTTTGGCAGGCGCCGTGGTCTTGATCTTGGGTTCAGTTTTTTTGGCCATACTCTTCAATTCTGGTTGGAGATTGCCCCGGGGAAGACCGTCGCCTTTCTCAATGGCGGACGAAGAACTGACGCGGATGATAGTCGTTCCGGCTGAGGCGTAAATGCCCAATTTCCGAATGCTATCGCTCGCGCTGCGCAAGCTCCGACAAAAGACCGATCACCGCCTCTTGGATGGATGTCCCGGTGAGATCGATCGGGGCGAGGTGCGACTCTTTCCGAAACCAGGTCATCTGGCGCTTGGCGTACTGTCGCGTGGCTTGCTGGATCGCGGCGATGCAGTCCTCGCGAGCGAGTTGGCCCACGAGCAAGGCTTGGATCTCCCGCCAACCGAGCGTCTGGCTCGCGGTCGGGCCGATGCTCCCGGCGCTCCGTACCTCCTCCTCGACGCCTTCGGCGAACATCATCTCGGTGCGCTCATGGATGCGCGCGTGCAGTTCCGCCCGGTCTCGCTGGAGCACCACGCCGTGAGCTCGGGTCGCGGTCTGCCATTGCGCGCGGAAACTGGAAAATGGCTGGCCGGTGAGCAGGCAGACTTCCAGTGCGCGGATGATGCGCCGGCGGTTCTGGCGATCGATCTGAGCGTCAGCGGCGGGATCGCGTTCGGCGAGCTGCGCGCAGAGTTCGGCGGTGGTTTGCAATTCCAGTTGTTCGCGCAAGGCAGCATCCGCGCTCGGCAGATCGGCGAGGCCGTGGGTGAGCGCGCGGATGTAGAGGCCGGTGCCACCCACGACGATCGGGACGCGTCCCCGTGAGCGGATCTCCGCGATGCGGGCACTCGCAAGATCCAGAAATTGCGCCACATCGAAAGAGTGCGTGAGCGGGATTTCGCCGATCAGGTGATGCGGCACGCGGGCGCGCAGCTCGGGCGATGGTTTGGCCGTGAGGATGTCGAGCCCTTCGTAGACTTGAAACGCATCGGCACTGACGATTTCCCCGCCGCAGCGCTCAGCGACCGCCACAGCCAGCTCCGATTTTCCCACCGCGGTCGGGCCGGCGATGATGAAGCAGCGCTGAAGGTCGGGATTCGCCATGAAGTGGGTCTCGGGAGGATGTGAACTTTGTCCGCCAAAAGAAAAGGCCCACTTTCCAGTGGGCCTTTTCGAGAGGTGGACGTGGAGGCGTTAGCCGCGGTAGTTAGGCTCGCGTTCGCTGGCCTTGGCGCCGCTGACGACGAGCTTTCGGCCCATGAATTCCTTGTCGTGCAGTTCGACGACGGCGCGCTTGGCTTCATCGGTGCTGGCCATGGTCACGAAGCCAAAGCCCTTGGATTTTTCGTTGTGTTTGTGGCTGACGATCTCGGCGTTCTTGACGATGCCCACGCCCTTGAAGAGCTCGAAGAGATCGCTCTCCGTGGCTTCGTAGCTGAGGTTGCCGATATAGAGCTTCGGCGTGGTGACTTCGACTGCCTCCGGTTTGTGCGTCTGCCGCGGTTCGCGGCGACCGCTGCTTTCGGAGGCCGGGCGCTGGCCGTTGGAGGAAGCCGGGTTTCCCTTAAAGAAGGAAACCAGTTTCTGCCAGAACGTGGGTTTGGTGGTAGGAGTCGGCTGCGAAGGCCGGGCGTCGTTGCGGGAGCGGGAGGAGCGGCGTGGGCCGCGTCCTGAGCGGCGGCCCGAACCCCTGGAATCGTTGGGTCTCATGTGGGTAGGTTTTCGGATGTCGTGGTGTTGCAGTGCCCGGGAAGCGCACGCGAGATGCACAGTTCGGCGATCGGCCGGAGACGCCCGCAGAATGCAGGGCGGCCCGTTTGGCCATCGCAGAGAAACTCCACCGGGAGGTGTTGGTCGAAGCCGCTGGGAGGAGCGTCCTTCCACGCCGCCAATGGCTCAGCGAAATGAACCGCCGACACATTGGGACGAAGCAACTGATGAGGAGGGAGAAAGCAAGTCTGCTCATGGAATCGGTTGCTGGCTGGGGGAAACACAAGCGCACCAAGCCCTTGGCTCGCCCAACACCCGCGGTTGAGTTACGCGAGGACGAATGTTTCAGCAAGGTGAAACATGGCGCCGACGGGAACTTTCCCGGATAGCTCGAAAGAAACGAAAAAAGCGCGCCCCGAAGAGCGCGCTTTTTGGTCGAAGAAGAATACTGAGAACGCCGATCAGCGCATCAGGAGCACCGCACGGGCGCGCTTGATTTCACGCGTAATCTTGCGGTGAAAATGGGCGGGCATACCAGTGAGGCGGCGGGGCAGGATCTTGCCGGCCTCAGTCACGAACTTCTTGAGGATGTCCGGGTTTTTGTAGTCCAGTGCTTCAAGGGCGATGTCGATGCGCCGACGGGGCATCGACTTGTTGGCCTTGCGGAAATTGGTGCGGCGTTGCGGAGTCTTGGGCTACATGGTGTTGGAAGTGGCGAATTATTTGGTTTCGCGATGAAGCGTGTGGCGCTTCAAGTTCGGGTTGTACTTTTTCTTTTCGAGCCGGGTCGGAGTGTTCGGGCTCTTCTTGTTGCGCGTCGAGATATAGCGCGAAACGGGTTTGCCTTCGGCTTTCGCCTCCGTGCATTCGAGGATGATGAAATCGCGGGACATGGTGGGTTGCGGGTTATTCCTTGCTGTCGGTTGCTGGTTCTTCTTCTTCGGACTCTCCGCCGCCTTCTTCCTCGGTCAGGCCGAAGAGCGAAGTGACGGGGACGCGGGCGCCGGTGACCTTGCCCTGCTTTTCGATTTGAGACTGGCACTCCACGGTGAAGCGCGCGAACGGCAGCGCTTCGAGCCGGGCGTGAGCGATGGGCTTGTTGCTCATCTCACAGACGCCGTAGGTACCGTAATCAATGCGCTTGAGAGCTTCCTCGATCTCGTAAAGGGCGTCCTGCTCCTGCGAGAGGAGGCTGAGCGCGAAGTCGCGGTCGTAAGCATCGCTGCCGGCATCGGCCTGGTGCATGCCGAACGCGCTGGCCTCGCTGCCTTCGGCGCGAGTCCGGAGGTTGTCCTTGGCGACGCCCATCATCGAGTCGAGCATCGCGTCGCGGAGATGGAGGAGCTTCTCCTGCTGCTTCTTGAGGAAAGGGGTAAGCACCACGGGTTTCGCGGGCTTTACGGGACGACCATTGGGGACCGGGTTCGCGGCGACCACGGGCTTTTGCTTGTCGCCATGGACCTTGGCTGGAACCTTCACGGGCTTTTTGACCAACTTGACCTTCAACGCGGGCTTCTTCGCGCTCTTCGCGGGCGTGGCCGCTTTAACCACCTTCGCTGCCGCCTTCACCGGCTTTGCGACTTTCGCAGGCTTGGCCGCCTTGACTGGTTTCGCTGCCTTGACTGGTTTCGCCGCTTTACCCGACTTCACCGCAGGCTTCTTCGCACTCTTCGCCGGTTTGGCGGGAGCGGATTTCTTCGACTTGGCGACGGGTTTGGCAGGCTTGGCTTTGGCCATAAATAGAGCGGGGAGAAAAAGGTCGGGCGTGGGCGTTACTTGGGAAAATGAGGGCGGATAGATAATGGCTTTGCCCAAGCCGTGCAAGGGGAAAGGAAGGTATTTTTCTCCGAACGCTGAACCGCCGGAATCGCCCGCATTTACGAACCCGCCGACGAGTAACGGCGCAGGGCAAAGAGCCAGAAGAAACGCGTGGCCGTGACGATGAAAAGCGCAGCGGCGGCGAGCTGCGCGAGCCCATTCCACGGCGATTCCAAGGCGCGCGCCAGGATGCGCGCGGGGACATTGGCCACGAGGATCACCGGGATGAAAAAGCTGAAGACGACCTTGAAGATGCCGCGGAAAACGACGTCGGGATACCGGGCGATATTGAAGACGTTGTAGTAGCCGTAGATGAGGCCCTGAGCGCGAACGATCCAGAAGGCGACTGTGGCCAGGCCGAAGAGGACGGCATAGTGCACGGCGACGCCGAGCGCGATGGCCACGGCGAAAAGCGCGACCTGGTGTGGCTGCGGCACGACCTGCAGCTTGTAGAGCGAGAAGCCGACGATGACTACGCCGACGAGAGCGTTGACCACGTTGTCCATGCCGAATTTCCGCGTGGACACGGCAAACTGCGCATCGACTGGCAGAAGCAGCATGAGGTCGAGACGCCCGGTGCGGATGAGGTCGGGCAACTCGGCGAGGTTCACGTAGAAGAACGCCTGGAAAAGCTGCGAGGTGATCTGGTGCGCGCCGACGAGGAGCACGCACTCCCACTTCGACCAGTCGCCGATGCGATCCACATGGCCGAAGAGCACCTCGAGGAAAATGATCTGCCCGATGAACCACAGAAACTCCACGACCATCCAGAGGGTGAAGTTCGCCTTGAAACTCATCTCGCGGATCAGCGAGTTGCGCACCATCAGCCAGTAGATCTCGAAGTAACGGCGCATGCGCGTTCAGCCTCCGAATGCCTGATACTTTCGCACCCCGCGCGCCCAGAGCACGCGGGCGCAGATCCAGCTCACGAGCAGCCAGCCAGCTTGGATCGCGAGGCCTTCAACCAACGCCGCGCCCTTCACTCGCTCCATGTAGATCTGCGCCGGAAAGAAGAGTTCGTAGGTGAAGGGCGACCACTTGATGAAGGGCTGCAGCCACGCCGGCATAATATCGAGCGGGAAGACGTGGCCGCTCAGGAAATACTCGAACGAGTAGAGGATGAAGATGATCGTGGAAATCTCGAGCACCCAGAACGCAATCATGGCCAGCGAATAGGCGATGAAGAACTGCAGGAACGCGGCCATGAGCGTGGACGCGCCAAAGGCCAGCCAGGTCACGGCGTGCTCGGGCAGGCGCAGGTGCTCGCGGAAAACCCAGCCGAGCGCGATGATCGGGATGAGCACCACGCTGATGTAGAGCAGCCGGTAGCTGAGATAGAGACCGATGCGATAGCCGAGGTAGTTCAGCGGCTTGGTGAGGTAGGCGCTGATCTTCCCATCGCGAATCTCCGCCGCGACCTGCCACTCGTCCTCGGTCGGCGTGATCAGGTTGTCGATGAAGACCGTGAGCATGAAATAAAAGATCATCGACGAGTATTCGTAGCCGTTGATCGCCGCGCCCTTGGAGCTGAAGATCGCCTGCCAGAGATAGACCGTGCCGATGAGCGGAACGATGCCGAAGATCGATCGCAGGAGGAAATTCCAGCGATAAACGAAGGTGTTCTGCAGCCCGATGTCGAAGACCTTCCAATATTTGGTGGCAATCGCGCCGAGCGAAGGTTTGGCGAGCGCGCCGTCGGTGGTCGAAGGGCTCATGCCTTCGCGCCTCAGTACATCTTGATGAAGGCCTTCTTGCGCAGCTTGCCCAGCCAGTCCTGCTGCTGCTTCTGCCGCTCGGTTTGGAGCAGCGCCTTCTCAATTTCCGGCCGCATTTCCTTGAGCGGCTTTACGGTCGCCGCCTTCTTGGCCTCGCAGTAGAAAAGGTAGTAGCTCCCGCCCAATTCCACGATCTGGCTCATCTGCCCGGGTTTCAGCGCGAAGACGATCTTGGACAGGCTTTCGTTGTAATACTTGCGGTTGATCCAGCCGACGTCGCCGTAGGCTTCCTGCTCGCCGCCTTCCGAATACATCCGCGCCAAATCGCCAAACTCCGCGCCGCCGATGATCTTCTCGCGAATCTCCTCCATCATCTTCCGCTTGGACCCGCCCTCCGGACCTCCGCGCAGAATGATCACCTTCAGCTTCGTCTCCTCGGGGCTGCTGTATTCCTCGGCGTGCTGTTTGTAAAATTCGAGGATGCGCGTGTCGGACACCGTCGGCGCGCCTTTCGTCGCCTGCTTGCGCATTTCCTGCACGATCACCGAGTCCTTTTGGAAATCGCGGAACTTTTCCAGCGTGAAACCCTGCGCCGAGAGCGTGCGCAGGAACGCCTGCCGATCGCCGCCAAACGAGTCGCGGATGATCTCCTGGATGCGCTCATCGATCATGTAATCCGGGATCGTGAAGCCCTTCGTCTTGAACTCCTGCAGGATCAACGAACGGTCGATCAGGTCGTTGATCGCCGAGAGGCGGATCTCCTTGATCTTCTCCACCAGTTCCTCGCCCTTCAGCGTCTCGCGCGCTTGTTTCTCCTTCGGCCCCACCAGCTCCCGCACTTGGGAAAAGGTCACGACGTCATTGTTTACCACGGCGGCGATGCCATCGAGCACCTCCTGAGCGCCCGCGGTAGTGAGCAGCAGGGCAAAGCTGGCGAAGACAGACGCGAGACGGGAGACAGAGATTCGGGGCATGACAGAACGGCGGAAGAGCGGACGCGAAACGTAGGTAGCGACCTTTTGAAGTCAAGGGACGAAACCCCGGCGCCTAAACGCTGGACACGCCCCGCGCCGCTTCGCATCGTGACGCCCGCATGACTTTCCCCGAGCTCCGCGCCATCTACGACCAGCCGTTCTTCGATCTCATTCAGCAGTCGCGCATCACCTATCTCGACCACTGGAAGGAAAACGAAGTGCAGCTCTGCACCCTCCTTTCCATCAAGACCGGCGGCTGCTCCGAGGACTGCGGCTACTGCGCGCAGAGCTCGCGTTACAAGACCGACGTGAAGGCCGAGAAGCTCATGGAAACCGACGCCGTCCTCGAGGTGGCGAAGCGTGCTCGCGAAAATGGCAGTACGCGGTTCTGCATGGGCGCGGCGTGGAAGGGCGTGCGCGATGGCGACGCGAAATTCGAGCAAGTGCTCGGCACGATCCGCGAAGTGAGCAAGCTCGGCATGGAAGTGTGCGTCACGCTCGGCCAGCTCTCGCTCCCCGAAGCGCGCAAGCTCAAGGACGCCGGCGTGACCGCTTACAATCACAACATCGACACCTCGCCCGAGCACTACGCCGAGATCGTCACCACGCACACTTTTGCGGATCGCGTGAACACCATCAAAGCCGTGCAGCAGGCCGGCATGGACGTGTGCTGCGGCGGCATCATCGGCATGGGCGAGACGATCGACGATCGACTTAAGATGCTCGAAGTCCTGACCAACTTCGATCCCGCGCCCGAGAGCGTGCCGATCAATTGCCTCATGGCCATGCCCGGCACGCCGATGGAGGCTCAGCCGCCCGTCGATGTCTTCGAACTCGTGCGCCTCATCGCCGTCACGCGCATCGCCTTGCCGAAAGCGAAAGTCCGCCTCAGCGCCGGCCGCACCCGGCTCACGCGTGAAGGCCAGGCGCTCTGCTTCTTCGCCGGCGCCAACAGCATCTTCTACGGCGACAAACTCCTCACCGCCGCCAACCCCGGCGTGGACGAAGACCAGCAGCTCCTCGCCGATCTCGACCTGCGCCCGCAGCAGCCCTTCGCCAACGAAGAATCGAAGGCGATGGCCTGCCTGAGCTGAGCTTCTAGTCGCCGCAGATGCACACCGATGAAACACGGATGGGCCACCGAGCCGCACTCTATCCATCCGTGAAAATCCGTGTCCATCCGTGGCTGAATCATCTCCGTCCGCCTACCGGACGGACGGGTCGGTAAAGTATGTCCCGTCAGACGCTGAAGCTCATCATCCTCGTCGCGATCCTCGCGGCGTCGTGGTTCTTCGGCGCGCCGAAAAACCAGCCGTCTCCGGCATCGGCGCCGGTCGTCACCACCGAGAGCCGCGCCCCGAGCACGAGCATCGGCTCGACGCGCCAGACGTGGGGCCGGATGGAAACGCTGGCCGATCACTTCGCGCGGCACGGGCGCGACTTCCACGCCCGCGATGCCGACGACTACGCCGCGCAAGCCGCCGCTTTCCTCCAGCGCGCCAAGACCACCGGCCTCCCCGCCAAGCGCGACGCCGATGGCTCGCTCCGCGTCTTCGATCCCGCGACCGGCGCCTTCGCCGCCTACAATCGCGACGGCACCACCAAGACCTACTTCAAGCCCGGGAGCCGCGACTACTTCGACCGCCAGCCCGGCACGCCCATCGACCTCCGCACCGCGCGATGAACCACCCGTGCCCCGTCTGCGGCTGGCCGAAACTCCACGAGCCGCCGCGTAACGAAACCGGCGGCGCGTCCTTCGAAATCTGCCCGAGCTGCGGGTTCGAGTTTGGCTTCGACGACGACGATCAAGGCATCACCTACGAACAAGCCCGCGCCCGCTGGATCGCCAGCGGCGTGAAGTGGTGGAGCCCCTCGCGCAAGGCCCCGCGCGGCTGGAACGCCACCGAGCAACTCACCCGCGCCGGTCTGAGCTAAAGCGTGCGCGTTGCGGGACTGGTCCCGTGGAGCGAAAACCACCCCGGCGTGTGGTTGAGCAGCGACCGGGCGCACCTCGGAAGTTCAGTTGCTATTCCCCGCTTCCAGTCCATAGTCCGCCCCCCTCCCGGTTCGCGTGGCTGTGCTGCCGCGGTATCCGCTTCTCCTCGCGAGAACGCCCGCCCGCACTTCCTAAATGTTAAATCCTCAATCCTAAATTTGCCCATGCCCTTCGCCGCCCTCGGTCTCGAACCCCGCCTCCTCTCCGCCCTCAAAGACACCGGCTACACCGAGCCCACGCCCATCCAGAGTGCCGCCATCCCGAAAATCCTCGGCGGCACCGACGTCATCGGCATCGCCCAGACCGGCACCGGCAAAACCGCCGCCTTCGTCCTGCCGATGCTCCAGCTCCTCGCCTCGCGAGCGCCCGTCGGTTCGAGGAAAATCCGCGCCCTCGTCATCGCGCCGACCCGCGAGCTCGCCGTGCAGATTCAGGAAAACGCCCAGGCTTACTCCCGCTACATCCCGTTCAAGATGGCCACCGTCTTCGGCGGCGTCGGCGAGCGCCCGCAGATCGCCGCCCTGCGCGAAAACATCGAGCTCATCATCGCCTGCCCCGGTCGCCTGCTCGACCTCATGCAGCAGCGCCACGGCGACTGGACCGGGCTCGAATTCCTCGTCCTCGACGAAGCCGACCGCATGCTCGACATGGGCTTCCTCCCCGACATCCGGCGCATCGTCAAACAGCTCCCGCGCAAGCGCCAGACGCTCCTCTTTTCCGCCACCCTCTCGCCCGAGATCGAAGGCCTCACCCACGAGTTCCTCCACCAGCCTTCGATCGTGCAAGTCGGTCGCCGCTCGAACCCCGCGGAGACCGTCACGCAGATCGCCTACGAAGTGCCCAAGCACCTCAAGCTCGCCCTGCTCGTCGCCCTCCTCCAGCAGCCGGAAATGGATAGCGTGCTCGTCTTCAGCCGCACCAAACACGGCGCCGACCGCATCGCGCGGAAGCTCGAAAGCGTCGGCGTCAAGACCGGCACCCTGCACAGCAACCGCTCGCAAAACCAGCGCCTGCGCGCCCTTTCCTCCTTCAAGGCCGGCGAAGTCCGCGTCCTCGTCGCCACCGACATCGCCGCCCGTGGCATCGATGTGGACGGCATCTCGCACGTCGTAAACTACGACTTCCCGATGACCAACGAAGACTACGTCCACCGCATCGGTCGCACCGGTCGCGCCAACCAGATCGGCGACGCCATCAGCTTCGTCGCTCAGGACGAACACGGCGACCTGCGCAGCCTCGAGCGCTTCATCGGCCGCGGCCTCCCGCGCAAACGCCTCGACGGCTTCGACTACGGCGCCGCCGCTCCCGACGAGCCCGCCGCCCCGCCGCGCGGGCCGCGCCAGCAGCGTCCCCATCCGCGCGGTGGCGACGTCGGCCGTTTCCGCGGCGGTGGAGAAAGCCGCAAGCCCGGCGAACCGCGCCGCAGCGGCGGCCAGCGTCCCGGGGGCAGTGGTGGCGGACGCTCGTGGAGCCCGCGCGGATAGCGCTGGGACCGGTGCATTTCGCGGAAAGAGATCGGTCCTGATTGACCGGCGGCTTGGTCTCGCTGCCTGCGTGGCACTTCCATTGCTACTGTCAGCCGCGAACGCCGCGTGGGCACATTCTTGCCCGCGTGCATCTCCTACCCCTTGATTCCCAAAAACCCCATCGTCTTGATGCTTGAGGACTGTCCCGTGACAGCCCACCTCATCGAGCGCGCCATCCTGCTCGAGCTGCCCCACATCCGGGTGCTCTGGGCGCGGACCCTCTCCGAAGCCGGCGCCCGCATCGATGGCCTCCCCATCGATCTCTTCCTCGTCGATGTCCAGTTGCCCGACGGCAGCGGCCTCGATTTCCTCTGGCTCATGATGCAGCTCTACCCCTCGGCCCGCGCCATGGTCATGACGGCCACCCCGCTGCCCGAATACGAGGCCCATTCCGCCGCCCTCGGCGTCCTCAATTTTTTCGAGAAGCCCCTCAAAATGCCCGTCTTCCTCGGCCTCCTACGCGAAGCCTTCGGCGCCACCGACGCGGCCGTCGCAGACCACAAATTCAGCGCCACTCTGCGCAACGTCACGCCCGCCGACATCATCCAGCTCAAGTGCCTGCTGCGCGCCACCACCCTCATCGAGGTGCATTCCCACGGCTCCAGCGGCCGGATTCGCTTTGAAGACGGCGAAATCATCGACGCCGCCGTCGGCGAAACGCGTGGCGTCCCCGCCCTCGCTGCGATCGTCAGTTGGCGCGGCGGGCGCGTCACCGAGCAGCCCATCACCGCCCCCGGCGAACGGACCATCCACGGCTCCTGGCAAAACCTGCTCATGGAAGCCGCCCAACGCCTCGACGAAAGCCACGCCGTCCCGGCCTGAGGCGCTGAGGTTGCCAGGATTGACGTCGGCACAGTAGATCCAAAATTTGCTTGCGCATGCCTTATTTTCAGTAACTACTGAAAATAAGAAATGGAAAAGCAACCGACTCCTCAAGAAGCTGCGGATGCCGCGCGACTCGAAGCGGCGCGGGATGAGTTCGTCATGCAGTGGGGGGCCATCGGGAGCGCTTGGGGGATCAACCGGACCATGGCGCAAATCCACGCGCTGCTCATCATCAAGCCGCAGGCGCTGACGACTGATGAGGTGATGGACGAACTCAAGATCAGCCGCGGCAATGCCCACACGAACCTGCGCGAACTCGTCGGTTGGGGATTGGTCCGCAGCGTGGTTCGCAAAGGGGAGCGGAAAGAGTATTTCGAGGCGGAGAAGGATGTCTGGAAGATGTTCTGCATCATCGTCCGTGAGCGGAAGCGCCGGGAAATCCGACCGGCGATCAATGTGCTCAAAGACTGCATTGACCGTGCCGATGGACTGAAGTCGGGCGAAGCGCGCGCCTTCACCGAGCAGACCAAGGCGCTCTGCGAGTTCATGGAAACGGCCGACGGCGTCCTGAGCAAAATCGTCCGCTCGGAGCAAAGCACCATCGTCCCCTGGGCGCTGAAGTTTCTCAAATGAGCGCTTCTCTTTTTTCGCCATTCACTTTCATATTTTCCTGAAAACATAAACAACACAGAAACCAAGACCATGAACTACATCGTAGCCACTTACGCCCTCTACCTCGCCATCAGCATCGCCCTCACCGTTTGGGTCGCGCGCACGCTTCACAAAAACGGACGCCTCTTCCTCGTCGACGCCTTCCACGGCAACGAAGCGCTGGCCGATTCGATCAACCATCTGCTCGTCGTCGGCTTCTACCTTGTGAACGCCGGCTACGTCACCCTCGCCCTGAAATACGGCGACAAAGCTACGGACCTGCAGAGCCTCGTCGAGGCGCTCAGCACCAAGGTCGGCGCGGTCTTGCTCATCCTCGGCGGCATGCACTTCTTCAACCTCTACGTCTTCTCGAAGATGCGGAAGCGCGCCCTGCTGCACGGGGCCCCGCCGCCCATTCCGCCGCAAGCGCATCTGCCAGTCGTGGGCTAAGCCGGAGCGCTCGATGAAACGCCTCTACGTCCTCTACGATAGCCAGTGCGAATATTGCCGGCGCTGCCGGATCTGGCTTGGGCGGCAGCCGAGCTACCTGCCGCTTGTCTTCCTGCCCTTCCAGTCGCCCGAGGCCGAGTGCCGCTTTCCCGGGTTGAAGGATTTGCACCCGGAAAAGGAGATCGTGGTGATCAGTGACGACGGCGCGGTCTGGCAGGGCGGCGCGGCGTGGGTCACGTGCCTGTGGGCGCTGCGGGAGTATCGGGAATGGTCGCTGCGGCTGGCGCATCCCGCATTGCTCCCGCTGGCGCGCAAGATCTGCATCGCCGTCTCGGCAAACCGCTACGCGCTCTCGAAATGGCTGCGCCACGACGACCGCGACGCCGCCGGACTGGCCCGCGCGCTCGCCACCCTACCCGAGGAAAACTGCGGCCACGAAGGCTACTGCAAGGCGCGCTGACCATGGACCAGACGACCTTCCCGCGTGGTGTGCTGTGGAATCCTGCCGGTCGGCAAGTGGTTCGCTGGAGACGCTGGATGGCGCTCGTCGCGGTGGCCATCGCCGGCTCCTGCCTCTACGGCGCCTCGCTCAGCGCCGTGCTCGCCGATTGGAACGCTATCGCGTCGGCCCTGTGGCTGGCGCTTTCCGCCGGCCTTGCGTGGTGCGTGTTCATCCCATTCCTGTGCTGGCATGGGAAGGTGCGACTCGTGCCCTGCCTCGATGCGTGCCTCGTGACGATGGCCGTCGGAGAGATCGTCCTCGCCGCCGGCGCCTTCCTCAATGGTCTGCTGTGGTGGCAGGGCACCGTGACGAGCGCCGGATTGATCAATGCCCTCGTCGTCGGCGTGTCGAACATCGTGATGGCAGCGACGCTCGTCGGTCGCCTTCGTCCCGACGGCATCGGTCGGCGGCGGGTTTTGACCGCGTGGATGCTGGCCCTCAACGGCAGCGGCGCCCTTTTTTTCTTCGCCTTTTACCAGTGGCTGCACGGCGCATGAAATTCCGCCGCAATCCTATCACCGTCGCCGGTTCGATCCGGCCATGCTGGCTGTTCGTCTATCGACTGCCCGCCGCCACCGCTCGCGGGCTCCTCCCTGAGCCACTCCGACTCGTCACGCGCGACGGCTTTGCGTTCCTAAACATCGTCGTCTGCCGCTTGCGAGGAATGCGCCCGGTGCCACTGCCCGCGAGTGTCGGGCTCGGCTACTGGCATGTGGCGTATCGGCTCCATGCCTGGGCGAAGCACGAGGACGGCACCATGCTCGAAGGTCTCCACTTTTTGCGCAGCGATTGCGACCGTCTGCTCATCGAGAAGTCCGGCAATCTTCTTACGGACTTCAATTTCCACCGCGCCGGAATCAGCGTGGTGGAGTCCGCCGCCGCAGTGACCGGCCACATTGCCTCCGCCGATGCGCCCGCCCGTTTCCGCATCGACCGTCGGCTGGCTCCGGCGCTCGCCGCCGGTTCGCCATTTGCCACGCTGGAGGAAGCCGCGGCCGCTTTGAAATACCGGCCGTTCGGCCTCTCCGTGGAAAGCGAGGACACGCTGAACGTCGTGCGGGTGCGGCGGACGGAAGCGGCGTGGCGTAGTCGCGTCGTCGCCGTTGCAGAGGCCGATTGGCGTTTTCTCGACAACCACGAGGCGGCTCTGGAGCTGTGCTACGAGGTGGAACCGATCGACTACGTGTGGGAGCGCGGGCAGGTCGTCCGCGTGGTGCCATGAGGATCGTCCTCACCGGCGCCACCGGCTTTCTCGGGCGCCCGCTCGTCGCGCATCTCGCCACGCTTGGCTACGAGTGCATCGTGCTCACGCGCGATGTCTCTCG
Organism: Chthoniobacterales bacterium; assembly: GCA_038208565.1. Classification (GTDB taxonomy): domain Bacteria; phylum Verrucomicrobiota; class Verrucomicrobiia; order Chthoniobacterales; family Chthoniobacteraceae; genus Chthoniobacter. The sequence continues at coordinate 3,278 of JBBQYR010000039.1, read as the reverse complement.
CGCGGCGACGCTCGGATTTCCCCGTAGCGTGCGTCTCGCGCCGGCTGATTCCCTGCCTCCCGCGGAAGTCGTCATCCACCTCGCGGGCGAGAGCATCGTCGGCCTGTGGACTCCGCGGAAACGCCGTGCCATCCTGACCAGCCGCGTGGACGGCACGCGCCGCCTCGTCGCTGCGCTGCGGAGCGCAAAGGTCCGCCCGCACACGCTCCTCGCCGCTTCTGCCGTCGGCATCTATGGCCATCGCCCGGGCGCATTGCTCGATGAAACTGCGCCCGCCGACCCGCGCGATCGCTTCCGCGCTCAGGTCTGCCGCGCGTGGGAGGAGGAGGCCAACGAAGCCGAGATCCTCGGCGTGCGTGTGGTCAATCTGCGCATCGGCAACGTCCTCGATCCGAGCGGCGGGTACCTCGGCGGACTGCTTCCGATCTACCGCCATCTGGGCGGCTGGACCTTTGCCGATCCGGAGACCGCAATCCCCTGGGTCGGCCGCGCCGACGCGGTCGGCCTCATCTGCTTCGCTCTGGCCAACGAACGCTGGTACGGCCCGCTCAACATCACCGCACCCGCACCCGTTACACACCGCGAATTCGCCGCCTCATTGAGCCACCGCCTCGGACAAGGCCTGGTTGGAAAAGTCCCGCCGCGCCTTATTCGTGTCGTGCTCGGAGAATTTGCCAGCGCGCTGCTCGACGATCAGCACGTCGTGCCAGCGAAGGCGCTCGCGGCTGGCTTCGCCTTCCAACATCCCGCTTGGCCTACCTGGCTCGACGATGCCATGCCCCTTCGCCCGCCAGCCTTCACCACCGAGCACGTGAAGTCCGCGCGTTGAGTCCTGCGCGGCGCCACTCGCTTTCATTCCCACGGCCCCCCCGCTGTGCTATCGGTAGGGGCGTATGCACGATCTCGGCAAAACGCTTTTCATCCTCGGTCTCGTGCTCATGGTCGTGGGCGCGGTGCTGTGGAAGACGGGCGGGCTTGGGGGGCTGGGGCGGTTGCCGGGGGATATTTTCGTGCAGAAGGGGAATGCGTCGTTTGCGTTCCCGATCGTGACCTGTCTCCTGATCAGCGTGGTGCTGACGCTGCTGGGCTGGCTTTTCCGGCGGTGATTCCCGGCACGAAAAAGGCGGCGCCGGAGCGCCGCCTTGGTTTTCGCTAAAGATGCGGGTGGCCTTTAGAAGCTGACGCCGAGTTTCAAGGAGCCGGTGTAGGCGGTGGTGCGCTCCTGGAAGAGGTGCGTGGTGAAGTCGGCGGTGACGGTGAAGCGCTCGCCGATCTGGGCGGAGACGCCGGCGCCGAGGTTCAGCCAGTCGCGGCCGGGGGCGGAGGTCCGGCCCGTGGCGGTGAAGCTGTTGCCATTGGCAAAGGGCGATTGCTGGAGACTGGCGGAGACGTTCTGGGAACCGTTGAGGTATTCGTGGTCCCAGCTCGCACGGAGCTGCGGGATGATGGTGCCGAAGCCGGTCTGGGCGACGTAGGAGGCCTGCCAGCCGAGCTGGGAGACGAGGGAGTCGAAGTCCTGCCCGCCGATGTTCAGCCCGGCGTTGCCGCCGCCGGTTTCGCGGTAGCCATCGATGTCGCCGTGGAGCCAGCTCAGGCCGGCGATGGGGCCGGTGCGGAAGTTGCCGCAGTTGAAGTTGTAGCCGGTGTTGAACTGGAGGGCGTTGGTGAGGACGTCGGTGTCGCCCCGGGCGGTGCGGCCGGTGAAGGTGTTGCGGCGGAGGTCCTGGTCGTAGGTGCCGAGGCTGTAGAGGAGGTCGGCGTAGAAGTTGCCGACGACGGCGGAGCCATACGCGGAGAAGGCGAAGCCCTCGGTATCGACGCTGCCGATCTTGTTGCTGAAGTCGGCGCCGCTGTTCACGTAACTGCCAGAGATGCCGACGGCAAAGATGCGGTTGATGCGGTATTCGGCGCCGAGGGTGGCGACCCAGGTGTCGGATTCAAACCCGGCCTGACGCCCGCTGGTATCGAGGTCGAAGTAGCCGTAGTCGCCCGCGGTGTAAATCTGCCACTTGTGGTAGGTCTCCTCGACCGGCGCTTTCACTTCCTTGCCGGTCGGACCTTGGGCGCCGTCGGGGCGGGAATTCGCACCGGCGCGGAGGCGGAAGAGGCGGGCGTTGATGTCCTGCAGGAGGGTCTGGCTGAGGCTGGCGAGGATCTGGGTCTGTGCGGCCGTGAGCGGCAGGCCACTTTGCAGGGCGGAGACGAGCGCATTGATGTCGTCCTCGGAGACATCCTTGGTTTCTTCCTCAATCGGCGGAGGAGGCGGAATGAAGACCACATCGCCGGGCTTGGGCGTCACCGTGGGTGGCGGAGTTGCGCTTTGAGAGAGTGCATTCTGGCTGAGGAGGACAGAGACGCCGAGGGCGAGGATCAGGAAACGAACAGGACGGGCGAGGAGCATGGAGTAGTGAAATAACCGCATTTAAACGGGTCCGTAGGGACGGCGGATGCGTGCGACATGTCGGGTTTTTCACGACCAGCGGCATGGCGACAAGTCTTTTTCTCTCACCTTTCCGGCACGGGCTGCTCTTTTCGTCTCGCGGACCGCGGGTTACATCCGCTCGACTTCCCGCTTCTCGACGAAGATGGAGAGTCCTTCGCGACTGAAGTTTTCCATGAAGGGCTCGGGGTCCATGGCCTCGGGCATCATCACGCCGCGTTCCTTGATCTTGCCGGTGACGAGGAGCTTCGCGGCGAGCGCGGGCGGGATGCCGGTCTGGACGACGGTGAGGGAATAGCCCCACTTCTCGTAGGTGTCCCGGTGGTTATCCATCGTGTAGATGAAATACTCGACGCGCTTGCGCTCCTTGGTGCCGCGGACTTCGGTGCCGACGCAGGAATAACCATCCACGGTGGCGCCGAGGCTGGCGGGCTTGGGGAGATTGGCGGTGGCGACGCGGATGGGCGCGACTTCGACACCATCGACTTTCACCTTCTTCCACGTGTCGAGGTTCAGCAGGTCGATGGATTTCGCGACGTTCACCATCTGGTCGCTGATGCCGTATTTGAAGACGGAGTATTTCACGCCTTTCTCGACGAAGGGTGGGTAGATGCCGAGCGAGACGCCTTCCTCGTGGGCGACGGCGTAGGTCTTCTGCAGGCCGATCGGGTCGGGGAAGCGATACCAGTCCACCTCCGTCTCGAGCGGGCGGCCGCCGGTGACTTTGCCGTCTTTCACGAAATACGGGACGGCGTTGAGTTCCTCGAAAAGGGTCTCGGGCGAGAAGAGCACGGCGAAGCGGTAGCCTTTCACCTCGGCATTGTCGGCATCGAGCACG
>JBBQYR010000038.1:0-32109 GCA_038208565.1 Chthoniobacterales bacterium | reverse complement strand
ATGGCTACGAGTCGCCGCAGCATTTGATGGAATCGCTGACCGACGTGGCGACGCAGCTTTACGTCGATCCTTCGCAGCGCCAGGCGCTCCTCGACGCGCTGCGCTACGACGATGTCGTGTCGAACTTTGAGTTCGAAGTGGTGCGGCTCGATGGGCGGACGATGTGGGTCCGCGAAAACGTCCACGCGGTTCGCGACGAAAATGGGACGCTGCTTTATCTCGAAGGCACGGTCGAGGATGTCTCGGGCCTGTGGTGGGGCGAGCAGCGGCGGCGGTTGCACTATGCCACGGCGCGCGTGCTCGGCGATGTGAAGACGGTCGCGGAGGCCCGTCCGCTGATTCTCTCGACGATCGGCAAGGCGCTGGAGTGGAACATCGGGATCACCTGGGAGGAGCATGCGGACGAACTGCGCGCGGTGGAAATCTGGAACAGTCCGGAGTTTGATACGACGGAGATCGAAGGCGCTTTGCCGCAATTGACGTATCGGCGCGGGCAGAAGCTGGTGGGCGAGGTGTGGGATGGTGGGGAGCCGAAATGGATCGCGGACATCGCCGGGGAATCCGGCTACGCGAATGGGGAGTTCGCGCTGACGCACGGGCTGTCCTCGGCTTTCGCGATTCCCGTCGCGGTCGATGGCCGGGTCACGACGGTGCTCGAATTTTTCAGCGTCAAGATCGCGCTGCCTGATCCGGAGTTGCTCCAGACGCTCGGGTCGATCTCCAGCCAACTCGGCCACCTCATCGAACGCAAGCAGGCCGAAGAAGCGCTGCGCAAAAGCGAGATGCGCAAGGCGGCGATCCTGCGCTCGGCGCTCGATTGCATCGTCACTTTCGATCTCGATGGGCGGATCACGGAGTTCAATCCCGCGGCCGAGCGCGCGTTCGGTTATTCGCAGGAGGAAGCGCTCGGTCGCGAGATGGCTTCGCTGATCATTCCCGAGACACTGCGCGACAGTCATCGGCGCGGGCTGGCGCTCTACAATGCGACGAGTGCCGGGCCGGCGCAGGGGCGGCGGATGGAGCTGGCGGCGATGCGCGCCGACGGCACGGAGTTTCCGGTCGAGCTCGCGATCAGCCGCATCCTGATCGATGGCAAGCCGATGTTCACCGCCTATCTGCGGGACATCACCGAGCGGCAGCAGGCGGAGCGGATCACCTCGGAACTCGCGGCGGTGGTGGCGAACTCCAACGACGCCATCGTGGCCTGCACGCTGGAGGGGAAGATCGTGAGTTGGAATATCGGCGCGGAGCGCGTCTATGGCTTCCCGTCTGAGGAAGCGATCGGGAAGCCGCTCGATATGTTGATCCCGCCGGATCGGCTCGATGAATTTCCGCACGCGCTCACGGCGGTGCGGCGCGGGGACAGTCTCGCGAACTACGAAACGATCCGCCTGCGCAAGGACGGTCGGCGCATCAGCGTGTCACTCACCGATTCGCCGATCCGCGGCGAGAATGGGCGGGTCAGCGGCCTGTCGTCGATCGCTCGCGATATCACCGAGCGCAAGCGGCTCGAAGAGGAACTGCTCCAGTCGCAGAAGATGGACGCCGTGGGCCGTCTCGCGGGCGGCATCGCGCATGACTTCAACAACATCCTGACCGCGATCCTCGGCTACAGCGACCTGCTCATCGGGCAGATCGATGAGCGGCAGTGGATGTTCAAGCACCTCACGGAGATTCGCAAAGCGGCGGATTTTGCGGCGTCGTTGACGCACCAGTTGCTCGCCTTCAGCCGGCGGCAGCCGCTCTTCCTGCGCGTCTTCAATATCAACGAAAGCGTGAAGAACATGCAGAAGATGCTGCAGCGCGTGATCGGCGAGCATTTCCAGATTCACACACAGCTCAAGGCCGAGATCGGACGGCTCAAGGCGGACCCGAGCCAGCTCGAGCAGGTGCTGCTGAATCTCTGCGTAAATGCGCGGGACGCCATGCCGAAGGGCGGCTCGATCACGATCCAAACGGCGGACGTGACCTACTTCCTCGACGATTTTTATTCGGTGAACGAAATGCCGGCGGGCGAGTACGTGAAGCTCACGGTGACTGACACCGGCACGGGCATGACGCCGGAAGTGCGAAAGCATATTTTCGAGCCGTTCTTCACCACGAAAGAAAAGGGGCAGGGGACGGGGCTCGGGCTGGCGACGTGTTACGGCATCGTGAAGCAGAGCGGCGGCTACATCACCGTGGATAGCCAGGTCGATGTCGGGACGACGTTCTCGATTTATCTCCCGCGCGTCGATGAAATGGGTGAGAAGTCGAGCATTCGCAAGGAAGTCGGCCAGCTCCCCGGCGGACACGAGACGGTGCTCTACGTGGAGGACGAAATCACCGTGCGCAGCCTCACGGCGCATGTGCTCCGGCGACTCGGCTACACCGTGCTGGAGGCGGGGAGCGGCAAGCAGGCACGCGACGCCGTCGAGGGAAACAACGGTCGCGAGGTGGATCTGCTTTTCTCCGACGTGGTGCTGCCGGATGCAGGCGGCAAGGAGCTGGCGGACTGGATGCGCGAGACGCGCCGCGGGCGCACCAAGATCCTCTTCACCTCCGGCTACGTGGACGAATCGATCCTTCGCCGGCACGGTCTCGAAACGGAGACCGCGTTTTTGCAGAAACCCTTCACTCCTTCCGACCTCGCCAAAAAAGTGCGCGAGGTGCTGGATAGCGCCGACATCTGACCACCATGGCAGCTTCAAATGCGAATCAACCAACCCGTCGGCCCGTGGAAATCCTGCTTGTGGATGATGATGTGGGCGACGTGCAGTTGACGCTGGAGGCCTTTGAAGAAGGGCGGCTGGGCAACCGGCTGCACGTGGCGGCAGATGGGGAAAAAGCGCTCGCCTTCCTCCGCCGCGAGACGCCTTACGAATCGGCCCCACGGCCCGACCTGATCCTGCTCGATCTCAATATGCCGCGGAAAGGCGGGCACGAGGTGCTGGCCGATCTGAAGGCGGATCCCGACCTGGCGACGATCCCGGTGGCGATTGTCACCGGGACTGTGGAGGAGGGGGAAATTTTAGAAGCATACAACCTCGGGGTGGCCTGCTATGTCACGAAGCCGATTGATGTCACCAAACTCATGATCGCTGTATGCTCCATTCCGCATTTCCAAGTGACTGTGATGACCAGCGAGGCGGCGTCTTGAAAATATGGCCAACGAAGTCGTGAACGTCCTGCTGATCGAGGACAACGAAGAGCATGTGCAGTTTCTCCGGCAGTTGCTGGCGACTTCGAAGCTGACGACTTTCGAGCTGCACACGGCGAGCGCCGTGGCGCAAGGGATCGAGCGGCTGAAGGACGGTGGCATCGATTTGATCCTGCTCGATCTCACCCTGCCGGACAGCGATGGGCTGGAGACTTTCATCCGCGTGCTCGAAGCCGCACCCGATCTGCCGCTCGTCGTGCTCAGTGGGATCAACGACGTCGCGCTTGCGATCGAGACGGTGCAACTCGGGGCGCAGGATTACCTCGTCAAAGGGCACGTCGATAATCATCTCCTCATCCGCTCGCTGCAGTACGCCATCGAACGCAAGCGCACGCAGCTTCAACTCAAGCGGATCAACGACAGTCTGGAGGTGCGGGTCAAGGAGCGGACCGCGGCCTTGATCCAATCCAACACCAAACTCCAGCAGGAGGTGGTGGAGCGGCGCCGGGCCGAGGAAGCGCTGCTCGATAGCAACCGCCAGCTTTCCGCGGCGATCGGGCAGTTGCAGGCGACGCAGCGCGAGATCATCCAGCGGGAGCGCATGCACGCACTCGGGCGCATGGCCAATGGCATCGCGCACGATTTCAACAACGCCCTCGCGCCGATCCTCGGCTTTAGCGAGCTGCTGCTCATGAAGCCGGAGACGATCGAGGACACGAAGAAGGTCAAAAATTATGTGGAGATCATCCACGCGGCAGCCAAGGACAGCGCCAAGGTTGTCGCCCGGCTGCGTGAGTTTTACCGTTACCGCGACGAAGCGGAGGTCTTCACGCCGGTGGTCTTGAACGACCTCGTCCTGCAGGTCATTTCGCTCACGCAGCCGCGCTGGAAAGACCAGGCGCTGGCCGCCGGGGTGAACATCGATATTCGCACCGAGATGGGGAATGTGCCGTCGGTGCCAGGCAACGAATCCGAGCTGCGCGAGGTGCTCGTCAATCTCGTCTTCAACGCCGTGGACGCGATCCCGAAACGCGGCACGATCGTCATTCGCACCGAGCTGCAAGGCCGCTGGGTCGTGGTCAGCGTTTCGGACGACGGGATCGGCATGAGCGACGAGGTGAAGGCGCGCTGTCTCGAACCGTTTTTCTCGACCAAGGACGATCAAGCTACCGGACTCGGGCTCGGTAGCGTGTATGGCATCGTACGCCGGCACGAGGGTGAGATCGACATCCAGAGCGAAGCGGGCCGCGGCACCACGATCGCCGTTTCGCTGCCGCTGGAAAAAGCCGCCAAGCCCCCGGAAGCCCCCAAACCCAGGCCCACCGCCGGAGCGACGCTGCGCATCCTCGTCGTCGAAGATGAGCCGCTCGTCCGCGAAGTCCTCAGCGTCTATCTCGCCGAGGATAAACACGAAGTCACCGTCGCCGAGAATGGCCGTGAGGGCTTGGAAAAATACCAGGCGGGCACCTTTGATCTCGTCATGACCGATCGCGCCATGCCCGAGATGAATGGCGATGAACTCGCGCAGGAAATCAAAAAGCTCAACAGCCAGCAGCCGGTCCTTTTGCTGACCGGTTTTGGCGACTTGATGACGGGTGCCGGCGAGCAGCCTGCGGGCGTCGATCTGGTCGTCAGCAAGCCCTTCACGCTCACGACACTGCGCAACGCGATTGCCAAGGTGACGGCGCGGTAAAGGCTCGCATTGCCGTGCGGACGCGGGTAATTTCCCGCTTCAACCCCACGGCAACATGTCCTCCCCACGCCCGGCCAAGCACCGCGTCCTCGTCGTCGAGGATAATCCGGGGGACGTATTTCTCCTGCGGGAGATGGTGAATGAGGAGCCGAACTCGCGCTTTCTGGTGACCGCGGAGGCCGGACGGCTCGAACAGGCGATGGAGGTTTTGAAGAGCGAGCAGGTGGATGTCGTGCTCCTCGATCTGCAACTGCCCGATAGCCACGGCGCGGACACATTCACGATCCTGCACGGGGCCGCACCGGATGTGCCGATCATCGTCCTGAGCGAAAGCGACGACGAAGAACTCGCGCTCGAGACCGTGCAACTCGGGGCGCACGAGTACCTCGTCAAAGGCCGCGTCGATGGGCATCTCCTGCATCGGGCGCTGCGTTATGCGCTGGAGCGGGCGCGGTCCGAAATGCAGTTGGCGCGCGAGCGGGATCTGCTCCACACGCTGCTCGAAAACATCCCGGATCGCATCTACTTCAAGGACCGCCAGAGCCGCTTCATCCGCATCAATCGCGCGCTCACCGCGTTGTTCGGCTTGGAGCGTGCGGATGAAGCCTACGGCAAGACCGACGCCGATTTCTATGGCGCCGATCATGCCGGTGAGGCGCTGCAGGATGAGCGCCGCCTCATGGAGACGGGCGAGCCGCTGCTCGGGAAGGTGGAATTTGAAACGATGGCCGATGGCCGCAAGACGTGGTCCCTGACCACCAAGCTGCCGCTGCGTGATCGCAAGGGCCGCATCATCGGGACATGCGGAATCTCGCGCGAGATCACCGAGATCAAGGAGATGGAGGAGCAGTTGGCCACCGAGCGCAATCTCCTCCGCGCCGTCATCGACAACTTGCCCGACCTCGTCTTTCTCAAGGACGCCGAGGGTCACTACCTGCTCGATAACGCCGCTCATCTCCGCTGGCTTGGCGCGCACGACGCTTCCGAAGTCCGCGGACGCACGCTCTTCGATTTCTTCTCCGATGAAATCGCCACGCGCCTGCATGCGGACGACATGGAAGTGGCTGCCAGCCGCCTGCCCAAACTCAATCAGGAGGAATACGTCATCGATCCGCAGGGGAATCTGCGTTGGCGACTTACCTCAAAGATTCCGTGGCTCGATAATGACGGCCTGTGCACCGTCGGCCTCGTCTGCATCAGCCGCGACATCACCGAGCAAAAGCTCGCCGAGGCCAGCCTCAAGCAAGCCAATGCCGAACTCGCCGCGAGTCGGGAGGAACTGCTGCGCGCCGTGGAGGAAGTGAAGTTTGCCCATAGCGAATTGCGCGACGTGCAGCTTCAACTCATCGAGGCCGAGAAGATGAAATCCATCGGACGTCTCTCCGCTGGCGTCGCCCACGAGGTGAAAAATCCGCTCGCCATTCTGAAGATGGGCATCGACTTCCTCTCGGGGCAAAAACTGGAAGGCGAGCACACGTCCATGATCCTCAAGGAAATGAACGACGCCCTCGCCCGGGCCGACGGCGTCATCCGTGGGTTGCTCGACTTCTCCGCGCCGAAGCAGCTCGAGGTAAAACGAGAGAACCTCAACAAAATCATCGTCGATGGCCTCAAGCTCGTTCGTGGCGAGATGAAGGGCTCTTTCGAGATCGAGCGCGACCTCCAGCCCAATCTCCCGCCGCTCGATCTCGACGCCGGCAAGATCAGCCAGGTCTTCGTCAATCTCTTTACCAACGCCATCCACGCCATGGGCGAGGGCGGCACCCTTTCCGTCCGCACCTTTACCAAACAACTCACCGGCGTCGGCGCCAACGTCGGCGACAGCCGCTCCGAGTCCTTCCGCGTCGGTCGCAATATCGTCGTCGCGGAAATCGACGACACCGGTAACGGCATTCCCGAGGATAAACTGGCCAAAATCTTCGAGCCCTTTTACACCACCAAACCGACGGGAAAGGGGACCGGGCTCGGCCTCTCGGTCGTGAAGACCATCGTCGACCTGCACGGCGGCACCATCGATATTCGCAACCTCCACGACGCCGGTGTGCGCGTCACCCTCATGTTCCAAGCCTGACCTTTCCTCTCTAACAATATGGACACTCCCTCAACCAAAAAACGCATCTTCGTCGTCGATGACGAATCCGGTTTTACCCGCCTGCTCAAGCTCACGCTGGAGCACACCGGCCACTACATCGTAAAGGAAGAAAACGACGGCACCCAGGCGTGGCTCGCCGCGCGCGAGTTCCGGCCCGACATCATCTTCCTCGATATCGTCATGCCCAAGATCGACGGCGGCGACGTCGCCCAGCAGATCCGCTCCGACCCTATGCTCGCCCGCATCCCGATCATCTTCCTCACCGCGATCGTCTCGCAGACGGAGTCCAAGAGCGAAATCGGCGGCTTCCCCTTCATCTCCAAACCCGTGAGCCTCGAAGCCATCATCCGCTGCATCACGGAGCACATCGGGGAGTGATGCCGGAGAGAAGAGGTGTGCGATAGAAGTGTCCACACTTCGCTCTGCCGGAACTCCTCTACCATGCCCGCGAAAAAGAAATCCGCCCTACCGCTGACCGGGGCCGCTTTGATCAAGGAAACGTGCCGCCGGATCCGCATGGCGCGGAGCTATTGGGAAGCGCACAACAATCGCGCCTGCCGCGGAGAACGCGAAAAGGCGCTCGTCCTTTACGAAAGTCTGAACGAGGCGGAGCGGGAGAAGGTGCCGCAAGTGCTCCGGGTGTGGCTGCGCTATCGCAGTGAGAAATACTTCGGCGAAGGCCGGACGCCGCCCGGCGGGGGACGCTGATCCGCTGGGAAAAGAACGGTGAGGCAGGGATTCGAACCCTGGGTAGCTTTTAAGGGCTACAACGCTTTAGCAAAGCGCCGCTTTCGACCACTCAGCCACCTCACCATCGGGAGCGCTGTATTTCGATTCATTCGCCTTTGATGGCAAGAAAATTAAGGACGAGATTTTGCGGCAACTCGGACCGGCCTGGTGGGGGAGCGGAAAAGTGCTGGCGCCCAGTCCGGTGGGAAGCTACAGAAGCCGCACGATGTTCCCCCTCATCTCGACTCTGTGCCTTTTTGGTGGCTTGTTTTTGGCGCTCGTGAAAGTGCTGCTTTTCGCGGTGGAGATGGTGATTTCCCGGCATCGCGCGGCGGAATCGGACGAGCGGTAAATTTCGCGGAGTGGCAGATTCCGGGTGCGCATGGCGAAACTCAGACGACGCTCACTGATGCATGTGACGTTGTCCATCCAGATGCCGCGACGCCGCGGAGGAATGTTGCTCGTCGCCGGGTTGGTGATGGTGCTTTTTCCGGGGTGCTCGCTCTTGCAGAAACTCCGCGGTCGCGGTTCGGCGTCGAAGGATGCGCCGACGCAGCGGACGCGTCAGGTGCAGTTGATCGGGAAGGTGGCGCTGGTGAATGTGGAGGAGAGTTTCGTGCTGATCGACAACGGGCAGAATCCGGGCCCCGGAATGGGCGCGACGGTGCAATGCCGGATGCCGGACGGGACATCGGCGGAGCTGAAGGTCACGGAGATCCGCAAGCGACCGTATGTCATCGCGGATGTTGTGAGCGGCACGCCGCAGAAGGGCGCACCGGTTTTCTGGTAAGGACGGCCGTGGAGTGCGCGCGGGCTCTACATCTGCGGTCGGGCGGGTGTAGGGAGGGCGCCCTCGGCGTTGTTCCAGTAGGCCATGTTGACGAGGCGCGCGCTCGTTTGCCGGAGTCGTCGGGCCATTTCCGTCATCATGGACGAGACGATACGGTAACCGACGGATGGGGTGTCGGTCATGAATTTATGGAAAGCCTCGTAGTCCACCACGGCGAGGCGCGTCGGCTTCATCGCGTAGATGCTGGCGGTGGCCACGCCGGGGTCGAAGAGATTGATCTCGCCAAAAAATCCACCGGGGCCGAGGCGACCGAGGAGCATCTCGCGTTTGGCGGCGATGCGGCGGATATGGACCACACCTTCGGACACGATGTAGAAATTTTTGACCGGCTTGCCTTCCTCGATGATGCGTTCCTTGGGCTTCACCTCTCGTGAAACCAGCAGGTTGCAAAAGCTGCGCAATTCTTCGTCGGTCAGTTTGCGCAGGATGGAAACGTTGCGGAGCAATTCGACATCCATAATTGAGAGAGGATGCGATCAAGGGCACGCCAAGGCAAGAACTCCGAGGGGGCGATTTTGTCCGGTTGACGAGTGGTTTGATGGCTTTAAGGTAAACGACCTTAACTTTATGCCCACGTTACGCGCCCCGGAGATCAAACGCCTCGATGCCGAGCGGCTCGCCGACATTTTCACGGTGCTCCAGCGGTGCTTCATGCTGAATCTTTCCAAGGAGCTTTCGCGCGGGAATGTCTCGTTTCCGCAATACTGTCTGCTCGGTTTTCTCCGCGAACAGCAGGAGCTAACGATGTCGGAAATCGCGCAGCGGATGGGGCACTCGACGGCTGCGGCCACGGGGCTGATCGATCGACTGGAAGCCCTCGGCCATGTGAAGCGGATGCACGCCAAGGACGACCGGCGCAAAGTGCTCGTGCAGATCACGGAATCCGGCGCGGCGCTAGTCGCCGAGGTGCGGGAAGACATGATTTCCAACCTCCTTAAAATGATGGAGGTGCTCGATCCCGACGAGCAGAAGTCATGGTTGCAAATCTACGAGAAAATCTTCACCTACTGCCATTCCAAATGAATCGTCCTTTCTTCGCGGCATTGGTCGCGTTCAGTGCTGTCGGGTTTTCCACGGGTATCGCCGCAGAAAGCTATGGCAATGGCGCCGTGCGAATCATCAGTGGTGATCTGCCACTGGATCGCGCGGTGCAGATGGCGCTGCGGCAGAACCCGGACATCCTCAAGCAACTGCAGGAGATCGAGCGGACCAAGGGGCAGGTGATCGAGGTGCGCGCGCAGGCGCTGCCCCGGGTCGCGCTGACCGGCGACTTCGCGCAGCAGGATTCTCGTCTACTGGAGCGCGGTTCGAACACCGTTACTCCGCCGGTTATTTTGCTCGCGCCGACTGGTGGCGGCACGCTGGATTTTTCCAGTATCGAGAAGCAGATCGCGGCGAACACCAAAACGGTGCCTAACACACTGCCGGGCGACAAAACGTGGCGCGTAGACCTCGAAGTGAAGCAGGTTATTTATGCCGGTGGGCAGGTGCGCGCGGCGCTGAAGATCGCGAAATTCACCGAGGACAGCAGCTACTACCAGCTCCGCGACACCATCGATCTGGTGATCTCCACGACCCGCACCCAGTTCTACGATGTGCTGCTCACGCGGGCGCTCATCAAGGTGCAGGAGGAGTCGGTGCAATTGCTCGGGGACCAGCTCAAGGATCAGCAAAACCGCTTCGAGGCGGGCACCGTGCCGCGCTTCAATGTGCTTCGCGCCGAAGTCGCGCTGGCCAATCAACAGCCCGAACTGATCCGCGCCCGGAACAACTACCTGATCGCCCAACTGCGCCTCGCCAAGACGCTAAATCTTGACCCCGGTCCGCAGGGTAAGCCGACTTTCAATTGTGTCGGCGAATTCAGCGTCGTGGAGCGGCCGCTCGGCCTGCAGAACGCCATCCAGACCGCGCTCGAGCGCCGCGCGTTCCTCAAGATTCAGCGCCAGCAGATCCTCATTTCGAAGGAGCAGATCAAAGTGGAACTCGCCGGCTACAAGCCGCGCGTTGACGCCAACGCCGGCTACGAATGGCGCAACTCGCGTTTCAGCGATCAGCTCGACGACACCGTGGACGGCTGGTTCTACGGCATCACCGGTTCGTGGAATATCTTCGATGGCCTGGAAACCTACGGACGGGTGAAGCAGGCGCGGGCAATTCTCGAATCCTCGAAGATCAACTACGACGACGCCGTGCATCAGGTGGAGCTCGAGGTGCAGCAGTCTTATTCAAACCTGCGCGCCGCCCGGGAAGTCATCCGCAGCCAGCAGAAAAACGTGGAGCAGGCGCTCGAAGCGCTGCGCCTCGCCAATGAACGCTTCTCCGCCGGCGCCGGGACGCAGCTCGATGTGCTCGATGCGCGCACCTCCCTCACGCAGGCTCGCACCACGGAGATCCAGTCGCGTGCCGCGTACAATGCCGAACTCGCCGTCTTCGATCGCGTGACCGCGACCGACACAATCTACGCCGAGATGTTCAAGGATCCGCTCGTCGAAGGCCGCAAGCCGAAGGTCGTGCGGGTGCAGGCGGAGCCGGTGAAGAAACCCGCGCCGACAAAGAAGGCCGACGCGGCCGCCCGCTGATCGCCGTGTCGGCAGTTCCCGTCGAATCCTTTGCCGCGCTCCATGCGGTGGCTGGTCTCGTGCATGGTTTTACCGGCCGCGTGCCGGGACTCGATGTGCAGACGGACCGTGCCGCGGCGTTGGAGCGGCTCGCGGTTTATCACGAAGACGCACGGCGAAATCTCGGCGTCGGGCACCGGCCATTTGCGATCGGCGAGCAGGTGCATGGGCGCGAGATTGCGGTCGTCGATGCTTCCACCAAGGAGCCCGTCCCTGGCGTCGATGGTGTGATCACCGCCGACCCGGACGTGTGCCTCGGTGTGTACGTCGCCGATTGCTGCGCGGTGTATCTCGCTGATCCCGTGCGCCGGGTGATCGCGCTCCTGCATTCCGGGCGCAAGGGCAGCGAACTCGGCATCACCACCGCCGTCATCGAGAAGATGCAGCGTGAGTTTGGCAGCGTGCCGACCGACATCGTCGTGCAGCTCAGTCCTTGCATTCGCCCGCCCATTTTCGAGATCGATTTCGCCGCGCTCATCGTCGCCCAGGCCCGCGCCGCGGGCGTGCGCGAAGTCCACGACAGCGGCATCTGCACGGCGTCGAATCTCGACCGCTACTACTCCTACCGGGCGGAGCGCGGGAAAACCGGACGTATGCTCGCGCTGCTCGCGCTGAAATCCTGATGGCCGTGCGCAAAGGAGTCGATTCGCGCGCGGCGGCGTATTAACTTCGGCCCGCGCATGAAACGCGTCTTCGATCCCAGCGAGCTAGAATTCATCGACCGCGAGCAACCGGTCTCGCCGGCTTTCGAGAACGAGTTGCGCCACCTAGAGGAGATCAACCGCTACTTCGGCAGCCATCGCCTCATCCGCAAATTCCTCAGCGCGTGGCTGAGCCCGGGCCGCTGCTACCGCGTGCTCGATCTCTGCACCAGTTCGGGCGACATCCCGCGCATCATGGTCGATTGGGCGCGGAAGGCCGGCGTCATTCTGCGCATCGACGCCGTGGACTCCAACGAGTCCGCGCTCGAAATCGCCCGGCGTCTCAGCGCGGGCTACCCGGAGATCCAGTACGTGCGCGGAGACGCCCGTTCCTTTGAGACGAGCGAGACCTACGATCTCGTCTGCTGCTCGCTCTCCTTGCATCACTTCACCGACGATGACGCCCTCCGCGTCCTGCGCCGCTGCCGCCTGCTTTCGCATCGCTTTGCCGTCGTCGCGGACTTGGAGCGCAGCCTGGCCACCTCACTCGGCGTGCGCCTGCTCACCACCTTCCTTTACCGCGAACCTTACACCCGCGCCGACGCGCTCATCTCCGCGCGCCATGCCTTCACGTATCGCGAGTTGCACGACATGGCCGACGCCGCGGGCTGGCTGAACTTCGGCCACGCGCGGTTCCTCTTCGCCCGCCAAGCCATCTGGCTCGACGCTCGCGATACCGGCGACATCCCGCTCACGGATGAAGTCGCGCTGCCTTGCCCGACTTAGCTATACGCGGAAGAGCGCGCCCATCTTCTTCCCGAGGATGCGGCTCGCCGCGAAGATCGTCAGCCCGAGGAAGACCATCGCCCACACGCCCAGCGCCGAGGCCACATGGCGGCCTTCGCCCATGAGCATGAAGAGCTCGTAGATCGCTTTGGTGATCGGGTAGTGCTGCTGCTTCTGCGCGAGGATCAGCGAGTCGGACACCTCCAGCATGGCAAAGGCAAACGCGAGCAGGCCACCGGCTAGGACATTGGCGAAGATCAGCGGGAAGGTGATGCGGCGCAGCGTGCGGAGCGGGGGACACCCGAGATTCTGCGCGGCTTCCTCCAGCGCTACGCTCGTCTGCTGCAAGCCCGCGACCGCCGCGCGCACGACATAAGGCAGGCGCCGCACCGAGTAAGCAATGACGAGGAGTAGCGTCGGATCCTTCGACGGATTGAGGAAAGCGAAGGTGCGCCCGTCCTGCGTCATCGTGATGTAGCCAAAGGCCAGCACCAGCCCCGGCACCGCGAGCGGGAGCATCGCGAGCGTGTCGAGAATCTGTCGCCCGGGTAGCGTCGTGCGGACCACGACGTAAGCGATCGCCACGCCGAGCACCACATCGAAGAGCGTGGAGAGGCTCGCGTATTTCAGGCTGTTCGCGATCGACGGCACGGTCAGCCCGTGGCCGAGCGCGGCCTGGTAATGATCGAGCGTCCACCCGGTCGGCAGCACCGTGCGATACCAGTCGCCCGCGAACGACACGAGGATCACCCCGAGATGCGGCAGCAGCGCCAGCGCGGTGATTCCGGCGAAGCCGAGCGCGCAGGCCCAGCTCGCGAGCGGCCCCGCCGGGCGGGCGCCGCCGCCAGTCGTCGCCTTCGCCACCATCGCGTTCTCGGAGCGGCCGAAGAGCACCTTGCTCAACGCGTAAAGCAGCACCGTGCACGCGAGCATCACCACCACCAGCGCGAAGGGAAACGGGTTCCCCGCGATCTCCTTGATGCCATAGAAAATCTGCACCGACGTGACTCGCGTGAGGTCGAAGATCAGCGGCACGCCGAGCTCGGTGAAGGAGAAGATGAAGACGATCGTCCCGCCCGCGAAGAGCCCCGGCATGATCAGCGGCAGCGTGATCCGTCGGAATTTCCGCAGCCCGGTGCAGCCGAGATTCTCCGCCGCTTCCTCCATCGCCGGGTCGAGATTGGCCAGTGCCGCGGTGAGGTTGAGGAAGAGGATCGGGTAAAGGTGGAGCGCGTTCAGTGCGACCACGCCCCACATCCGGCCCGCGCCCAGCCAGTCGATCGTCTCGCCCGCGTCGAGCACGCCGAGATGCGTGAGCACGGCATTGAGCGCGCCGTATTGACCGAGCATCTGCCGCACGCCGATCGCGCCGACGAAGGGCGGGAGAATCATCGGCACGAGGATCGCTGCGGTAAGCAGCTTCTTGCCGGGGAAGTCGAAGCGGTCCGCCGCAAAGGCCAGCGGGAGCGCGATGAGCAGCGATGCGGCGGTGCTACCGATCGCGAGCAGCAGGGCGTTGCCGAGTCCTTCGAGGTAGATGCGATTGCGGAAAACCTCAGCCACGAACTCGAAGGTGAAGTTGCGATCTGCGTCGAGGAAAGCCCCGCCGAGTATGGCGCCGATGGGCCAGAGGAAGAAACATCCGAAGAACGCCACGGTCAGCACATAGACCAGCCAGGCGAGGGGTTTCGACATGCGCGCGTTGTTAGCCGATCAGGCGGTTGACGTCACTGGGATTGTGCCGGGAAAAGGGCGCCCCGCGCCCGATTTCACTACTAAGCCTTCACCCGCTCTCGCCCGCATGACGCACGATTCCTTCATCTACATCCTCAGGGACAAGGGTCGCTCGACGCTATACGTCAGGGTTCCGGATGATCTACCGCGGCGGGTGTGGGAGCACCGGAATCCGGAGCGAGCCTCGTTTGCGGAGCGATCACTGCATCGCGCTGGTCCATGTGGAGCACGACCCGCAGGTGGACGCGGCGTTGACGTGGGAAAAGCAGCTCACGGGCTGGCGGCGGGCGAAGCAGCGGGCGCTGATCGAAGCGGAGAATCCGCGCTGGGAGGATTTGTCGGGGGTGTGGGCGTGGCCGGGATGAGAGGCTCGCGCAGAGGCACGGGATTGTGACTTGCCGGTTTTCCCGCGGGCGTGATAGGGACACGGCTCGTTTTCCCTTCGCTCGCGCGGCGATCTGCCGCGAGGGTTGAGCGACGCTTTCCCGCCGATGAAATTTTTCCTGCTCCTCCTCGCTTTGCTCGGGCTGCTGCCGCTCCCGGCGGAGGCGCGGCTGGTCTCGATGAAGGCGGATAATGTGACGGTGGATCTGCCGCGGGAGTGGCAGGTGGAGCTGGCGCCGAAGCTGAAGGCGCCGTGGGGCCGCTTGCTGCTTTCGGCGAAGGCGCCGGATGGGAAATTTCTGATCCTGGCGGTGCAGCCGATGCCGACGGCGGAGCCGGTGAAGGCGCTGGCTCACTTGGAGCTGCTGCAAGGGCCGGCGCGCAAGGATGGATGGGCGGTGTCGGAGCTGCGGGAGACGCTGATCGATGGGATGCCGTTCTATAGTTTCACGCTGACGCGGAAAGGGCTGGAGGTGCCGGATGTGCTGATGGCGGTGACGTTCACGCGGGAGCACGCCTACACGCTGCAGCTCGGTGATCCGAAGGGGAATGTGAACGATGCGCCGGTGCTGGAGGAGGTGCTGCGGAGCTTTCGCCTGATCACGCCGCGGGCGCCGATGGAACTGCAGATCCTGCCGGTGGGGGAGGTACGCACGAAGCCGCAGAAGATGTTGCCGGTGAAGTGGGTGGTGGGCGGGGTGCTCGGGGTGGTGGTGCTGATCGGGGCGGTGCAACTCATCCTGGTGCTACAGTCGAAGGCGCGGCGTCGTCGGCGGCGGGAGCGCCGGGCGCAGCGGATGCAATCCGGAAAGCCGGAGACACCGACGGCGGCGGAGCCATAGGGCCGGGACTGGGGTTTGCATTCGCGCAATTCTCTGCGACACTCCGCGCCCCTTTTACCGCTATGTTCGTTGACCACATTCGTATTTTTGCCAAAGCCGGTGACGGCGGTGATGGCGCGGCCACGTTTCGCCGCGAGTCTTTCGTGCCGATGGGTGGCCCCGATGGCGGCGATGGCGGGCGCGGGGGTTCGATCATCCTGCGGGCGGACTCGAATGCGGATAATCTGACGCCGTTTTTCTACGAGCCGATCGTGAAGGCGAGGGATGGGGAGCGCGGCGGCGGGCGGCAGTGCTCGGGGAAGAGCGCGGAGGATAAGATCGTGCCGGTGCCGATCGGGACGATCATCTATCGGCTGCCGGGGGAGAACGACGAGGCGCCGGTGGACCAATCGGTGGCGCATGGCGACGGGGCGATGTTCGTGGATTTCTCGAAGCAGCCGGAGGACGAGGAAAAGCCGGAGCGGAACCGGAAGAAGTCGATCGACCCGGACGAGTTGGAGCTGATCGCGGACCTGACGGAGCCGGGGCAGGAATTCGTGCTCTGCCAGGGCGGCAAGGGGGGGATCGGGAATGTGCATTTCAAGAGTTCGCGCAATCAGGCGCCGACGCGCTACACGGAAGGGGTTCCGGGGGAGGAGGGGCACTTCTATCTGGAGCTGCGCTCGATCGCGCAGGCCGGGCTGGTGGGGTATCCGAACGCGGGGAAGTCCACGCTGCTCGGCCGCATTTCGGCGGCGCATCCGCGCGTGGCACCGTATCCTTTCACGACGCTGACGCCGCACATCGGGGTGGTGGAGCTGCCGGGTTATCAGCGGGTGACGGTGGCGGACATTCCGGGGCTGATCGAGGGGGCGCACGCGAATGTGGGCCTCGGGCACGATTTCCTGCGGCATATCGTGCGGTGCCAGTTGCTGGTCTTCGTGCTCGATATGGCTGGAAGCGAAGGTCGCGAGCCGCTGGAGGATTTGCAGAAGCTGCGGAAGGAACTCGACCTTTACGACCCGAAGCTGAGCGAGCGCCCGTGGATCGTGGTGGCGAACAAGATGGATCTCGAAGCCGCGGACGAGAAGCTGGCGCACTTCAAGGGGCGCTATAAAAAGCTCGAGGTCTTCCCGATCGCGGCTGGGGATGATGCGGGGATCGAGACGCTAAAGACGCGGCTCGGGGAGCTGACGCTGGTGCCGGACGCGCCGACGGTGACACCGGAAAATCCGGCGGTCTCGTAGGGAGCGCGAAAGCGACCGCTTAAAACACGCCGGAAGTCGGCGAGCTGCCGGGAGGCGGGGCGTCCTCGCCCTTGAGCCGGGCGCCGAGCATGGTCTGAAAGTCCTGGAGCTTCTGGACCACATCGGGGCCGCGCTGGAGCACGGCCTTGGCGAGCTTTTCGTAGTGCGCAGGATTGCGCTGCGCGAGTTCCGAAAGCGCCATGATCACGGCGAGAGTGTTATTGATGTCGTGTTTTACCTCGCGGAATTTCTCGAGGATCGCTTCGAGCTCTTCGCGGGTCATTTCAATTGGTGTGGACATCGCAATTACCTCTGGAGACGGGATTATGGTTGTGCTTTGCTCGTCGGTTTCAACCCACGGCGGAAATGCCAGCAGAAGTAATTAAGATCACCGGCGCGCGCCAGCATAATCTCCGGAACCTCACGCTGGAGATTCCGCGGGAGAAGCTTGTCGTGATCACTGGGATGAGCGGCTCGGGGAAGTCGTCGCTCGCTTTCGACACGCTCTACGCCGAGGGGCAGCGCCGGTACGTGGAGAGCTTGAGCGCTTATGCCCGGCAGTTCCTCGACCAGATGCAAAAGCCGGACGTGGATTTCATCGAGGGCCTGTCCCCGGCGATCGCGATCGAGCAGCGGAGCAGCGGCGGCAGCCCGCGCTCGACCATCGCCACGACGACGGAGATCTACGACTACCTGCGCCTGCTTTACGCCTCGATCGGGCAGCCGCACGACCCGACGACGGGCGCGGCGATCAGCAAACTGACGCCGCAGCAGATCGTGGATCAGATCGTGGCCTACCCGCCGGACAGCCGCACCGTGCTGCTGGCGCCGCTCGTGCAGGATGAGGTCGGGGAGTTTCGCGATGTGATCGAGAAGCTGAAGCGCGAGGGTTTTGTCCGCGTGCGGGTCGATGGGGAGATCATCGAACTGGGCCGCCCGGAACCGATCCGGCTGGAGAAGGGCGCGAAGCACCGGATCGAGGTGGTGGTGGACCGGCTGGTGATTCGCGAAGGGGTGAGGACGCGGCTCGCCGACTCCGTGGATACCGCGCTGAAATGGGGCGGGAACCGGCTCGTGGTTTTGCGCCGCATCGGCCCGGACGAACCGGAGCAGTGGGAGGAGCGGAAGTATTCCATCGACTACAGCAATCCCGAGACGGGTTTCACGCTGCCGCTGCTCACGCCGAAACATTTCTCTTTCAACAGCCACTACGGCGCCTGCGCGGTCTGCCACGGCCTCGGCACGGAGCAGGTCTGCGACGCTGAACTGATGATCCCCGACCCGGAGAAGTCGCTCGCCGGGGGCGCGGTCGCACCGTGGGCCAAGGCGAACAAACGCATGCAGAGCTACTACGCCGGCGTGCTCGAATCGCTGGCGCGGGAATACAAGGTGTCGATGGAGAAGCCGTATCGCGATCTGCCGGCGGAGTTTCAGAACGCGCTCTGCCACGGCACCGGCGCCCGCGTGATCACGCTGAGCTGGGGCGAAAATGGGAAGCGCACGAAGGTCGAGAAGCCGTTCGATGGAGTCGTGGCTTCGCTGCAAAATCTCTACGACACCACGGACAGCGAATTCACCCGGCAGCGCATCCGCCAATACATGAGCCGCCGCACGTGCTCGGCCTGCCAGGGCGCGCGCCTCAAGCCGGAGATCCTCGCGGTGACGATCCGCAGCGACGCGATCGGCGATGGCGGGTTGCTCGGCGAGCGCAGCATCCACGGCTTCTCGAAGCTGACCATCGCGGACGCGCGGAGCTTCATCACCGAACTGGTGCTGACCGAGCAGGAGAAATTCATCACCAGCGAAGTGCGGCGCGAGATCGGCGCGCGGCTCGCCTTCCTCGTCGAAGTCGGGCTCGGCTATCTCTCGCTCGATCGTGAAAGCGGCACGCTCAGCGGTGGCGAAGCGCAGCGCATCCGGCTCGCGACGCAGATCGGCAGCGGGCTCGCGGGCTGCCTCTATGTGCTCGATGAGCCGAGCATCGGCCTGCACCAGCGCGACAACGACCGGCTCATCGGCACGCTCCGCCGCCTGCGCGACCTCGGCAATTCCGTGATCGTCGTGGAGCATGACGAAGACACCATCCGCGCCGCCGATCACATCCTCGATCTCGGCCCCGGCGCCGGTGCGCGGGGCGGTTATCTCGTCGCGCAGGGCAACCTCGCCGACATCCTCGCCAACGAAAAATCGCTCACCGGTCAGTATCTCTCCGGCGCGGCGCGCATCCCGGTGCCGAAGCATCGCACGGCGCCGCAAAGCGTGTGGCGTTCGGCGGAATCGAACGGCTGGCTGACGCTCCGCGGCGCGACGGAGAACAACCTGCGCGACGTCACCGCGGCCTTCCCGCTCGGCTGCCTCACATGCGTGACCGGCGTGAGCGGCAGCGGCAAATCCACGCTCGTCGATGACATCCTGCGCCGCGTGCTCTTCCGGCATTTTTACCGCTCCAAGGAGCGCCCCGGAAAACACCTGAAGCTTCACGGGCTCGAGCAGATCGACAAGGCGATCATCATCGACCAGACGCCGATCGGGCGCACCCCGCGCTCGAATCCCGCGACCTACACCGGCGCCTTCGGCCCGATCCGCGAACTCTTCGCCGGCCTGCCCGCGTCGCGCATCCGCGGCTACGACGCCGGGCGTTTTTCTTTCAACGTGAAAGGCGGGCGCTGCGAGACGTGTGAGGGCGATGGCGTGAAGAAGATCGAGATGCACTTCCTCGCCGACGTGTATGTCGAGTGCGAGGTCTGCCGCGGCCGGCGCTACAACCGCGAGACGCTGGAGATCACCTACAAGGGCAAGAACATCGCCGACGTGCTCGACATGACCGTGGATGAAGCCGCGCGCTTTTTCCGCAACGTGACGCAGATCTCCGACAAGCTCATCGCGCTCGAAGACGTGGGGCTCGGTTACGTGCATCTCGGGCAGAACGGCACGACGCTGAGTGGCGGTGAAGCGCAACGCATCAAGCTCGCCACCGAGCTCGCGAAAAAGGCCACGGGCCGCACGGTCTACATCCTCGACGAGCCGACGACTGGCCTGCATTTCGCCGACATCCACAAGCTGCTGGAAGTGCTGATGAAGCTGCGCGATTCCGGCAACACGCTGATCGTCATCGAGCACAATTTGGAGGTGATTAAATGCGCTGACTGGGTGCTCGATCTCGGCCCTGAAGGCGGCGCGGGCGGCGGGCAAATCATCGCGCAGGGGCCGCCGGAAAAGATCGCGGGAGTTGAGCAGAGTCACACGGGCAGGTATCTCAAGCGGCTCCTATGACCAAGTGCTGGCCCATTTTCATCCTGACCGCATCCGCGCTCGCGCTCCAAGCCGCGGAGCCGACGCTGCTCGTCGAAGCACGGCAGGCGCGGGCGGAAGCGATTCCGCAAGTCGCGATTCAAAAGCTGCGCACCCTGCTCAAAGCGGGCGAACTCGCGCCGGAGACGAGCAGCGCCGTGACCTACGAACTCGCGGGAGCCTTAATGGACGCGGGCGAAACGGAGGAAGCGCTGTGGGTAACCCAGCCGCTCAGCGAGGCGGGCGAAGGTGCGGCGCGTTTATTGGAAGCAGCGATCCTCGCGGGCGCGGGCCGCTGGAGCGAGGCTGTGCCGATTTACCAAAAGCTGATGGGTGAAATGGCGTATGCGGCGGAGGCGCAGCTCGGCGCGGCGGAATGCTTTCAGGCGTTGGATCAGCCAGCTAAAGCGATCGAGGCGCTGGGAAAATTTGTCGCCAAACAACCGGTGCACGCAGGTGCCAGGCTGCGGCTCGCCGGATTGCTGATCGATGAAAAGCGCCTGCCGGAAGCGCGTGCGCTCTGGGAGCGGGCGGCGGTGAGCACTCCCGGCGAAACGCAGTGGCGCAAATACATCGAGGGTCGTCTGCTGCTGGCTGGCGAACAGGCCGCGCCGGCGCTCGCGCTTTTCGAGGAGCTGCTCCAGACGCCCACAGGTCTTTCGCACAACCTGCTTTTTGGCGCGACGCTCGGCGTCACCGAAGCGCGCGGGGTGCTCAATGGATTTGAGGCCGCGGATGGCGTGCTCGAGAAATACATCTCGCGCTACCCGGAGAGCCCGTATCTCGAAGCGGCCTTCCGCCGGCTCGATGAAATTTACGCGCAGGAGGAGCATCCCGCGGAGAACGAGCTGAAGAAGAACGCGCAGAAACCGCCCGCGCGCCGGGCCGCGCTCGCGCAGTTCTACCTGGCCCGGATGTATCAGCGGGTGGAGAAGCCGGAGAAGGCCACGGTGGCGCTGGAAACTTTCATTCAGATGGACCCGGCGCACACCGCGCGGTTGCTCCCGGCGGCCTACCTCGTGCAGGCGGATGAGCTGCTGGAAAAGAACGATCGCCCCGCGGCAGTGCGCGCGCTGGAAGCGGCGATGCGCCATGCGAAGACCGACGACGAGCGGGCGGCGATCGAGCTGCGGACCGCGCTGGTCCACTACCGGCAGGGCGAGAGCTTGCTTGCGGCGAATTCCTTTCGCCGCGCCGCGCAATGGTCGCCGAAGCTACGCCAGCACGCCATTTACGACGCCGCGCTCGCCGACCTGAAGCTCGGCAACTACGAGCGCTTCTTCGAGGATTACCGCACGCTGAGCAGCGAGTTTCCGAATAGCCCGCTGCGCAGCGTGCTGGTGCTGGAGGAAGGGCTCACGCAGGCGCGGGTGGGGGACGCGCGGGCAGGGGACACGCTGGAGTTGTTTTTGCACCATTTCCAAACGCACCCGCGCCACAACGAAGCACGGATCGCGCTCGCCGAACTCGCGCTGCAAAACGGCGAGCACGCCGGGGTCGCGCGTTACATCCAGGCGGTGAACACTTCGGCGCCCGATGCGGAATCTGCCGACCGCACGGCTTACCTCGCCATTTTCGCGGCCGATGCGGCCCAGCCGGAAGCTGCTACGAAAGTCATCGAGCTGGCGCAAAAATTCCTCACTGCTTTCCCGCGTTCGCCGTATCGCACCGAGGTCCGCATGAAGCTCGGGCAGATCTATTTTGCGACCGGCGACCACGCGAATGCCGAGACGCAATTCACGCTCCTCGCCCGCGAAAATCCCGCCAGTCCTTACTCCGAGACCGCGCTCTTTCTCGCCGGGCAGGCGGCGACGCGCTGGATCGATGCCGGCGCCGTGGATCGCGCGCTCGCGCTTTTCGACGAAGTGGTGAAACGCGACGGCCCGCTCAAGCTCTACGCCCGCCAGCAGCAGGCCATCGTGCAGGGCAAGCTCGGCAAGGAGAACGAAGCGGTCGTGATCTACGACGCGATCCTCGCCGCGCAACCGCCCGCCGATCTCGAGCTGCGCGCCGCGGTCTTGAGCGGCAAAGCGGACAACCTCGCGCTCATGGGCAGCAAGGAGGCGAAGCAGTTCGAGGCGGCGATCGTGGTCTATGACTCGCTTGCGGTGCTGCCCGGGGTCACGTCGGCGTGGCGAAATCAGGCGCTCTACAAAAAGGGGCGCGCCCTCGAGCAGTTGCAGCGCAAGCCCGAGGCGCTCACGACTTACTACGATGTCCTGGAGAAGACGCCCGCCGCGGACAGCGAATTCTTTTGGTACTACAAGGCCGGGTTCGATGCCGCGGCCATTTTCGAGAAGCAGGAGAACTGGAAGGCGGCGATCGGCATCTACCGAAAAATGGCGCAGCGTCCGGGGCCACGCGCCACCGAGGCGAAGAAGCTCATGGGCGAGCTGCGCCTGCAGAAGTTCATCTGGGACTGAGCGCGGAAATTTAGGATTTCAGATTTGGCATTTAGCATTTAGAACCCTCGCCCCTTCGTCGCTCGTAACGAAGCTGAGTCCTTTCCAAAAACCAAACCCATCGCTCCAAAAATGCCCGCCAAGCTCTTCATCCCCGGTCCCGTCCACGTCTCCGAAAAAACCTTCCGCGCCATGACGCAGCCGATGATCGAGCACCGCAGCGGCGACTTCAAAAAGCTCTACGCCTCGATCCATCCGCGCCTGCAGGAACTCTTCGGCACGACGCAGCCCGTCTTCCTCTCCACGTCGAGCGCGTGGGGCGTGATGGAAGGCGCGATCCGCAACCTCGTCGGCTCGGGCAAGGTGCTGAATTGCATGTGCGGCGCGTTTTCGGACAAGTGGTTCGACGTTTCCAAAAAGTGCGGCAAGGAAGCCGTGGCGCTGCAGGTCGAGTGGGGCCAGCCGATCCGCGGCGAGCAGATCCGCGAGCAGCTCAAGGCGGGCGGCTTTGACGCCGTCACGGTCATTCACAATGAAACCTCGATCGGCGTGATGAGCGACATCGCCGAGATCGCCGCGGCCGTGCGCGAATTCCCCGAGGTGTGTCTGATCGTCGATAGTGTCTCGTCGTTCAGCGTTGTCCCGATCCCGATGGATGAACTCGGCATCGACGTCCTGCTCACCGGTTCGCAAAAAGCGCTCGCGATGCCTCCGGGCCTCGCGCTCTTCTCGGCGAGCAAGAAAGCGATGGAGCGCGCGGCGACCGTGAAAGGCCGCGGCTACTACTTCGACTTCGTGGAGTTCGCCAAGAACCAGGCCGAGGACATGACCCCGAGCACGCCGAGTATCAGCCACATCTACGCGCTGCAATCCAAGCTCGACGACATCTTTACCGAAGGCGTCGCCGCCCGCCACGCCCGCCATGCGGACTTGAACCAACTCGTCCACGACTGGGTGGTCGCGCGTGGTTTCTCATTCTTCGCGCCGGAGGGCTACCGCTCGAAATCGCTCACTTGCGTCGCGAACAGCCTCCCGATCGACGTCGCCGAACTCGTCGCGACGTTGAAAAAGGACCACGGGTTCATCATCGATGGCGGCTACGGCAAGCTGAAGGGCAAGACCTTCCGCCTCTCGAACATGGGCGACGAAACGCGCGAAACAATGGGCGAACTGCTCACCGCGCTCGATCAATCGCTGCCGGCGTAAGTTTGGAAATCCGATCTTCGACATTTCCCCTGCGTCTCCCGCATTGACCGCCCGCGCGCTTATGCGTGAAGGTGGCACTTCACTCCCATCCATATGACTACTCCCCACGACTCCGCGTCATCCCTCAATCGTCGCAACTTCCTGCGCACCACCGCCGGCGCCGTCGCCCTCAGCACCCTGCCCATCGAACGCTTCGCCCACGCGGCGGAAGGTGGCCCGCTCAAGCTCGGCCTCATCGGCGGTGGCGGTCGCGGCACCGGCGCCGCGAACCAGGCTCTCAAGTCCATCCCGAACATCCAGATGGTCGCCATGGGCGAGCTCTTCCAGGACATCGCGGATAAAGCCGTCCAGAACCTTTCCGCGCAGCACTCCACCAAGGTCGATGTTACGCCCGACCGCGTCTTTCTCGGGTTCGACGCCTACAAAAAAGTCATCGCCGCGTGCGACGTCGTCATCCTCGCGACGCCCCCAACTTATCGCCCGATGATGTTCGAGGAAGCGGTGAAGCAGGGCAAACACGCCTTCATGGAAAAGCCCGTCGCCGTGGATGCCATCGGCATCCGTCGCGTGCTCGCCGCTGCCGAGGAGGCGAAAAAGAAGGGCCTCAAAACAGGCGTCGGCCTGCAGCGCCGCCACAAGCCCGGTTATATCGAAGCCATCAAACGCGTCCACGACGGCGCCATCGGCAAGATCATGTATGGCCGCACTTTCTGGAATATGGGCGCCGCTCGTGCCTTCGTCCCGAAGAAGCCCGAGTGGAACGAACTCGAGTTCCAACTCCACAACCAGTTCTACTTCGCGTGGCTGTGCGGCGACATCATCGTCGATCAGGGCCTGCACAATATCGACGTCTTCAACTGGATGATGAAGGACGTGCCCCCGATCAGCGCCAAGGGCATCGGCGGCGCTGAAGTCCGTCGCGGCAAGGACGCCGGCAGCCTCTACGATCATTTCGGCATCGAATTCGAGTGGGCCGACGGCACCCGTCTCTTTCACCAGAACCGCCAGATTCCCGATTGCTTCAACTACGTCGCCGAAAACGGCCACGGCACCGATGGCCAGCTCGAATGCGTCGATCAGCGCGCCATCTTCAACATCACCGGCAAGAACCCGTGGCGTTATGAAAAGGAAGTGCCCACCGTCGATGCCTACCAGAAGGAGCACGACGACCTCTTCGCCGCGATCACCAAGAACCTCGATTACAACGAAGCCGAGCGCGGCGCGAAGAGCACCATGACCGCCATCCTCGGTCGCATGGCCGGCTATAGCGGCCAGCTCCTCACCTGGGACGAGGGAATCAAGAGCGAGGTGCCTTTTGGCAAGGAATTCAAGACCCTGCAGGAAGAGCCGCCGATCATGCCCGACAAAGACGGCAACTATCCGCTGCCCGTCCCCGGCAAATACAAGGCCATCTAAGGTCGCCCCCCAGCTCCAGGTGTCGGGAGAGCTTCGGCCCTCCCGCCCGAAACGCCGTCTGTGCCAAATGCGCGGGCGGCGTTTCGCTTTTTTGTCGGATAAAGGAGAAGTCTCGGGCGATCGAGGGGCGCGACCTTTACTGTTGCTTAACAATTCTCCGCAAGACCGAAGCCATTCGGCGGCGTTAGAAGAGTGAGGACGGGATCGCATTCCGCGGCCCTCCCCAGACCAAAATAACCAACGAATAAACATGAAGAAACTCCTCACCACCCTGAGCCTCCTGGCTCTCGCCTCCACCGTCGCTCTGGCCGACGAAAAACCCGCGCCCGGCGGCCAAGGCCGCGGCGAACGGCCGAGCCCGGAAGACGTCTTCAAGAAGCTCGACACCGATGGCGACGGCAAGCTGTCGCTCGAAGAGTTCAAGGCCCATCGCCCACCCGGCGGCCCCGAGCGTGACGGCCCGCGCAAAGGCGGAGAACGTGATGGCCAGCGCAAGCCCGGCCCGAAGGACGGCGAACGCAAAGCCGGCGGCGAAAAGCCGCAGTAACCGGCCCTCGATCGCAGCGCCGCGCCCGCCAGCCGGGCGCGGCGCTTTTTTGTGGCTGCGAAGACGGCTTCCCACGGCGCCGGTTTGGCCTTTCACTGGCCGCATGACCGATGACGCCCGCGCCCGCTTTCTCCAAAAACTGGAGGCAAGCTGGCAGGCGGGGACGCTGGTGAAGCTGACGCTCAGCCAGCCGGCGCACGGCGCGGAAGCGGGGCTGCGCAATGTGTATGGGCGCGCGGTCGAGTTGCGCGAAGGGCGAAGGCTCTCGGTGGTCTGGCGGCATGCGACGCGCGACGTGACGAAGAACCTGCCGCTGGCGGAAGCAGTCGCGACGCTCGGCACGCTGCTTGGCGCGGAGCTGGAGCGGGCGCATCTTTTTACGACTACGGGCGACTGGCAGCTTCGCTGCGACCCCTCGGGCCGCGGCACGCTCAAGGTTAGTCGGCCTGCTTTCGCCGTGGCGCCGCCGCCGGAGCACGATCGCGAAAAACGCGCGCCGATCGCGGTGGAGCAGGCCGCTTGGCTTCGCGCGCTGGGTGTGACCAATGCCGACGGCGGGGCCCGCCCCGGCATGGCGCCGAAGCTTCGGCAGATCCAGCGGTTCGTGGAGTTGCTCGGGCATCTCATCGACGACTCGCCGCTCGCGGCGAATTGTAGGGCAGGCGCTCCGCCGGCCACGGCAACCGGAGCGGTGGCCCGACAATCGCCGCCGTTGCGCATCGTGGATATGGGCGCGGGGAAGGGTTACCTGACGTTTGCCGTCGCGGAATTTCTGCGCGAACGCGGGATCGCGGCGGAGATCATCGGCGTGGAAGCACGCGCGGACCTCGTGGAGCTGACCAATCGGGTAGCGCGCGAGCACGGCTTCACCGGGCTGCGTTTCGAGCCGGGGACGATCGGCGAATGGCGGATGCCCGGAAAATCCGACGTGGTCATCGCGCTCCATGCCTGCGACACGGCGACCGACGACGCCCTCGCCCAGGCAGTGCAGGGCGAAGCGGCGCTCATCCTCACCGCGCCGTGCTGCCATCGGGAGGTGCGGGCGCAACTTCAACCGCCGCCCGTCCTGCGCGAAGTGCTGCGGCACGGCATCCTCGCCGAGCGCGAGGCGGAGATCATGACCGACGGCCTGCGCGCGCTGGTGCTGGAGATTCACGGCTACGCGGCGAAGGTCTTCGAGTTTATCTCCCCGGAGGACACGAGCAAAAACCTGCTCCTCACCGCGCAGCGCCGCCCCACGCCCGGCGACGCAGCTCCGCTCCGCGCGCGGTTGCGGGAGCTGATGGACTTCTACGGCCTCCGCGAACAGCGGCTGGTGAAGTTGCTCGGGGCATGAAGCAGATAGCGCGCTCTCCAATCGTCATCCTGAGCTTGCGAAGGACCTCTGATCTCTGTCTTTCCTCTGTGACCCTCGCAAAAGAAGGCCGCGCGTTTGAGGCCAGACCGAGATCGCAGGTTCTTCGCAAGCTCAGAATGACGGGTGGGCTGGGGAGCGCTTTCCGCTTTCGACGCACGCCCCCACTTCCATGATCAAGCACTGGACCCCGCAGGAACTGAAAGCGCTGCAGCGCATTCGCGAACGTTTCCTCAACGGCACGGCCGGGGAGGCGGACTACTGGCGCGTGCCCGAGGATGTGGCGCTCTACGACTCGACCTTCGCCGAGCGCATCGGCTGGAAGTGGGACGCGGTCTTCGGCGAATTGCAGCGTCGCGGCTGGCGGCCGCGGAGCACGCGCGTGCTCGACTGGGGCTGCGGGAGCGGGATCGCGCACCGCCGCGCGCTCGCGGAGTGGCCGCAATTTGTGTCGCTCGCGCTGCACGATCGTTCGCCGATGGCGCGCCGTTTTGCCGAGGAAAAGGCGCGCGCGGCTTCCCCGGGGATCGCGATCGCGCATGGCTCGCCGGCCACGACGCCGGAGACGCTGCTGCTGGTCAGTCACGTGATCAATGAACTGCCGCCGAAGGAGCTCGAGGCTTTGCTGGAGCTGGCGCGCGGGGCGGGAGAGGTGATCTGGGTGGAAGCGGGGACGCATGCGGATAGCCGGCGGCTGATCGAAGTGCGCGAGCGGTTGCTCGGGGATTTCGTGGCCGTGGCGCCTTGCACGCATCAGATGCGCTGCGGCTTGCTCACGGCCGGAAATGCGCCGCACTGGTGCCATCACTTCGGCACGCCGCCGTCGGCGGTTTTTCAGGACGCGCGCTGGGCGGAGTTTGGCAAGGAGATGGGGATCGACCTGCGGAGCCTGCCTTACAGCTTTCTCGTGTTGGAACGTCCGCGCGCCACGCCGCCAACGCCCGCCGGCTTCTCGCGAATCATCGGCGAACCGCGTGAGGCCAAGGGTTTCGCGCGGGTGCTGAGCTGTCACGAGCAGCGCGTGAATGATCTCGTGCTGCAAAAGCGCGACGCGCCGGAGCTTTTCAAGGCGATGCGCAAAGGCACGCTCGCGCCGGTCTACCGATGGACGCTGGCCGACGGGAAGATCGTGGGCGGCGAGCCGCTCGGCGTGGAGGGATGATTTTTACTCTTACTCATTCTCCTACTCTTCACCCCGCCTTGAGCAGTGGAGTAAAGAGTAAGAGTAGGAGTAAGACGAAGAGCCGGAAATCCTCGTGCAGCGCGGTTGCGCCCGGTGGGGCGATACCCTAACTTCGGCGCTCCATTATGAAACCTTCCATCCTCCGCAGTTTGTTCTGCACCGCGCTCGGCGCCGCGTTCACCCTCGCGCCTCTCACCACCATGGCCGAAACCCCACTCGAAAAGGGCGAGAAATTTCTCGCTGAAAATAAGATCCGTGAAGGCGTGAAGACGACCGCCAGCGGGCTCCAGTACAAGATCACGCTCGAAGGCAAAGGCAAAAGCCCGGCGGCAACCGACACCGTGCTCGTCCACTATGAAGGCCGGCTGCTCAATGGCACGGTCTTCGACAGCTCGATCAAACGCAACGAGCCGATCTCGTTCCCTTTGAATCGCGTAATCCCTGGCTGGACCGAAGGTCTGCAGCTCGTGAAAGAAGGCGGCAAAGCGATCCTCTACATTCCATCGAAGCTGGCCTACGGCTCGCGCGGCGCGGGCGGGGCGATCGGGCCGGACGAGGCGCTGATTTTCGAGGTCGAACTCCTCAAGGTGCAGTAGCTCCGGCTACCGCAATAACAGCCACAGCGTCTGCGCCGCGGCCTCCGTAGGGATGTCCGGCAACGGGGATTCCGCGTGGAAATCCGCGGCGCGGCGCGTGGTCTTGCAGGCGAAGCGGGCGACGGCTTCGAGGGCGCGGCGATTGAGGCGCGTGCAGTTGGTGGAAAGGAGAATCTTCGCGCGGGGTGTGGCAACTTCGAGAGCGACGAGGAGGAGCGTTTCGAGGTCGCTCTCGACTTGGAATTTGCGGCCATTGTTACCGCGCGAGAAGGTCGGCGGATCGAGGATGATGGCGTCGAATTGCTCGTGCTTGCGGGCGAGGCGCGGGAGGACATCGAGCACGTCGTCGGCGTAAAAGCGGTGCGTGGCCGCGTCGATCCTGTTGAGCGCGAAGTTCTCGCGTCCGCGGTCGATCGATTTTTTCGAGAGATCGACGCTCACCGTTTCCGCCCCGACGAGCGCGGCGACGACGGAGAAGGAGCAGGGGTAGGCGAAGGTATTGAGCACCTTGCGCGGCTTGGCGTGGTGAAGGAAGCGGCGGTTGGCGCGCTGGTCGATGAAGAGGCCGGCGGAGTAGCCCGCGCCGAAATCGAGGCCGAAGCGGACGCCATTTTCCTGGACGCTGGTGACCAGCGGCAGCGCGGCGTCGCCGCTCAGGAGCACGGGCGCGGCGCGCTCATCGTTCTGCTTGGGGAGAAACTTCCCGAAGACTCGGTTCGCCACGAAGCCGTGCTCAGCGGACCATTCGGCCAGACCGGTGGCGAGTATCTCGAGGGTGATCTCGTCCTGGTGTGAGATGAGGAGGTCTCCGCCGAAGCGCTCGACCCAGCCGGTGGCGGTCGTGCAGAGCCGATGGGCATCGGTGCCGGCGGTGGTGAACGCGGCGAGTTGGGCGCCGGAGAGCCATGCGCGGGGCGGTTGGGGCGATGGCGTAGGCGGGAAGGAACGGCTCACAAGAGGCGAGAGAATCCTTTGCACAGGAAAGGCAATTCAAGTAGTTTCGGCCACTTTTTCCGCCCCTATGCGTCTACTTGTAATTCTTTTCCTCGCGATCGTCTCCCTCGGCGTCGTGTCCTCGCAGGCCGCGACCGGCGGCGATCCGGGCGATCTCTTTGTGAACGCCTACATGGCCGTGCAGCAAGGCGAGAAACTCGAACAAGCCGGTAATTTCAAGCAGGCTCTGGTGAAGCTGCGCTACGCCGCGGGCATTCTCGATCAGCTTGGCACCGGCTCGCCGAACTGGCAGCCGCAGATCGTCGGCTACCGGAAATCGCGCACCACCGAGGCGATCGTGCGGGTGCAGGAAAAGATCGCGCGTTTCGGCAGCGGGAAGACGGAACCGACGGAACCACCGACCGGTCTGGAGCCGCCGCCGCTGCCGCAGGCCGATAATGACAAGCCGCTGATTTTCGAGACGCCCGATGCGATCCTTTCTCCCTCCACTTCGCCGCCGAAGACGACGGCCAAGAGCACGGCGCGCCGGACGACGGGCGAGAATTTGAACGACGATCCGATCGAGGAACTGGCGCAGCGGATGAAAAAGCTGCAGGTGGAATTGAGGAATGCGAAGGATGAGGCGGAGCGTTTGCAGGGCGAGAAAGCGGACATCGCTCGCAAGCTCGATGAAGCGGCGAAAGCCCGCGAAGCCTCTGAGCAAAAGCAACAACTGCTGCAGAAGCGCGCGGACAACGCCGAGCAGGCGCTGATGAAGGCGATGGGTGACGGCAAGGTGGACGCCGAGAAAGTGAAGGCGCTGCAGGCGGAAATGAAGAACGCGAAAAGCGGGTTGCGGGACCTCAAGATCGAATCCGAAGCCGATGCTGAATATCGCCAGCAGCTCGACGACCGCTACAAGTCGGCCCTGAGCAAGATCTCGGCCCTCACGCAGCAGCGCGATGCCGCGAACCAAGCTAGCTCGGACGTGCCGGGAAAAATCGCCGACATTCAAAAGCAACTCGACGCGACCCGCAAAGAGCGCGACGACCTGGCAACGAAATTGCAGAAGACCGAGGGCCAGCTCGTGGTCGTCCAGCAGCAGCGCGACGAAGCGCTGACCCAGGTCGCGAAGCTGCGGGAAGCGCAGAAGCAGGTGGACAAGCTCGTCGCCGACAACACCAGCCTCATGGCCAAGCTGGCCGACGCCGAGAAGATGATCACGAGCTTCAAGACCGAGGGTGCGCAGAAGGATCAGGAGATCGCGGCTTTGAAGAAGGAAGTCGGCACGGTGAAGGATCAACTCGCCGCTGCGAAACAAGAGAGCGCTGATTACCAGCGGCAGATGGCAGACTTGCAGGGCAAGCTGGAGGAATCCGGCAAGCAACTCGCCGCCGCGAAGGCCGAGAATGCCGCCAGCGCCGCCGAGAAAAAGAAGATGCAGGAGGAGAATGGCATCCTGCGCGGGATCGTGCTGCGCCAGCAAAAGGAAGAGGCGGTGCGCTCCAAGACCCGCAAGCTGCTCCTCGGGGAAATGGCGAACTTGGAGATCAATTCCAAGACTTTGCTCAAGCAGATCGAATTGCTCAGCCAGCCAGTGGTGAAGCTCACCGAGAAAGAGCGCGCGCTTTTCAAGACGCCGGAACTGCAGGTGAGCGATACCGAAATCTCGCTCGGCATGACCAAAGTAGAAGAGCCCGTTGCCGTGCCGGAACCTCTGCCCGTGGCGAATGTTCCCAACTTGGCTACTCCGCCGTTTCCTGTCCCGTCGGTTGTGACTGCGACCCCAGTGCCGGCTCCGGTAAAGGTCGCGGCGACTCCCGTTCCCAAAGTCGTCGAAGCGCCCAAGGCGACGCCCCCGCCCGTAGCGACGATTACCACTCCCCGCACCCCCAAACCAACCGAAGCACCGAAGACCGCCAAGACTTCCGAGCCGCCATTGCCGATCGCCGAGACGACTCCGGCCCTGACGCTCGGCAGCACCGCACTGCCGGCAGAAGTGGGTCCGCTAGCCATGGCTAAGACGCCGACGACGGATTCGCTCCCGACGGCTCCTGCGACCCCGGCGTCGGAGGCACCCGCGAAGACGGAAGAGCCGAAGACCTCCGAGGCCCTCACGGGCGGCCCGCTCGGCGATTCCTCCGGCGTCGCTTCCAGCGCTCCCAATGTGCCCGCGGAACTCCTGCCGCTGGCGCGCGAGGGCAAGGAACACTTCGAGCGCGGAAACTTTGCGGCCGCCGAAACAGCGTATCGCGCGCTCCTCGCCAAGGTTCCGAACAATCTCTACTCGCTCTCGAACCTCGGAGTCGTCCTCTTCCGCGCCGGCCAATTCCGGGAGGCTGAGGAAGCGCTGCGGAAAGCGATCGCCGTCGCGCCCGAAGACGCGTTTGCCCACACCACGCTGGGCATCGTTTATTACAGCCAGGGAAAACTCGACGATGCTGTGA
>JBBQYR010000037.1:0-32120 GCA_038208565.1 Chthoniobacterales bacterium | reverse complement strand
GCCCGAAGAGCGCAGGAAGTCCTCCCAGTAGAACCAGGAGCCACCGCGGATCGAGCGAAACTCGGACGAGGAATTGTTTATCCCATCAAAAGCACTCTCGTTCCACTCCCACACATTCCCGTTTTGTCCCATGGTCCCATACGCACTCAAGCCGCCAGCCATGTTGACATCCGCAGGGTCGGCGGGCAAGCCTGCTTCAAACCCACCGAAAACAGCCGAGCCGGCCAACGTCCCGTCAGTCAGGGCTTGCGTCGGGACGCTGTTGCTCCCCGTCGCGTAGTCCCAGTAGTTCGCCGTCACCCCATCATTCTTATGATAGGCCGCCTTATACCACTCGTTCTCGCTCGGCAGAAAGTAATACGCGTCCTTGTGCCGATATAGATTCTGCCCTCCAGCCTGCCACGCCTGCGCGCTGCTCCAGAGCGTCAGCGCCGTATTGCCCAAGTTGAGCTGGTACGCCGCCTGATACCCCTTGCTCGTATTCAGAAAGTTCACAAACGCCGCCGCTTCAAACCACGTCATGTTCGCCGCCGGCTGATTCCCCGCCCAAGCACCCGCCGTCACATTAGCCATCCCCAAGTTCGTCGCCTTGGTGATCCAGTCCTGCGAGACCTCCGTCACGCCCATATTGTAGCCGTAGGACACCCGGCCGTAGCGCGACGAGTAGAGGCCGCCGCCCGCCCCAGCGTCGTTCGCATTGCCGGCATTGCCGATGGGCACGAAATCAATGGTGAAGGCATTGCCCCCGCTGCCAAAGATGTCGGCATGGGCGGTGACGGTGGTGAGAAGGGTGGCCACCGAGAGCGCCAAGGCGCAGCCGGTCGTGGACTTGATGATGGTGTTTTTCATGATGTTGGTCGGTCTGTTTTTGGAGCAGTTAGCGCGTCGTAGTAATTGGTTTTGGGCAGGGGGCGCTGCCCACGGCGCAGGGTTGGTGAGCCCGCCGAAGCTTGCGCCGCTGGGTGGAAAGAATGATGGCTACCGACATGGAAATCAGCGACTGGCGGACGCCGACCGGCCCCGCACCCCACGCGCCCCGCCTCCGGCCTCGACTCCGCCCGCTATTTCTGCCCCGCGCCCAAATTCGCTCCCACGCTCCCACGCTCCCACGCTCCCACGCTCCCACGCTCCCACGCTCCCACGCTCCAAGTGCGGAGCGGTGCAGGCGTTTTCAAAATGGCAAGCTGCGCGGGCATGGTTTGCGGTGACGCGCGGCAGAAGAGCAAAAGCGCCGCGTGGGGGGCGAGAATAATTTTGTGACAAACGCAGGAGTTTCATCTCGTTCCCAAAGTTAGCGCAGCGCTTTGGGAGGCGCCGCACCGGCCTTGAAACTCCGTTTCCCTTCCATCACCCTCCGCCCATGCGCAGCCGCTATACCGTCCGCGAGACCGAGCGCGCCCACTTCATCACCTCCACCATCGTGGACTGGCTGCCCGTCTTCCACCGAGGAGGAGGCGGGGACTAGGGAGGATGGTGGGCGGGCGAGAGCCGCCTGCTGCGACATCCTCGCCGGCTCGCTCGACTTCTGCCGGCGGGAGAAAGGACTTCGACTCTACGCGTGGGTCATCATGGAGAATCACTTTCACGCCGTGGTGCATGCCGATGATCTCCCGCGCGTCATGGCCGATCTCAAGAAGTTCACCGCCGGCAAGCTCCTCGCCCAGCTCGAAGCCGAGCGGCGCACTTGGCTGCTCGACCTCCTCGCTGCCGGCAAAGCCGCGCACAAAGTCCGCAGCAGCTATCAGCTCTGGCAGGAAGGCTACCACCCGCAGGCGATCTACTCCGACCAGACGATGCTGCAAAAGATCGACTACATCCACGCCAACCCCGTCCGCCGCGGCTGGGTCGCTTCGCCCGAGCACTGGCGCTATAGCTCCGCGCATGAATGGCTGCAGGGCAGCCAGTCGGTGATCCGCTGCGATCCGTGGCGGTGAGCTGGATTGCAGTCGCGCGAGCCTCCCGCACTCAAGCCCACGCCCATCTCGTGCCCATCTCGTTCCGAAAGTTAGCGCAGCGCTTTGGGAACGCTCATCTCGGCGAGACTCCGTCTCCCCTCAGCGGCCTGCGACCGGCAACACCGTCCCCGTGCTCACCCACCCCCGCCACCGAAACAGAGTTTCGCCCCAACCCGTCCGTTCCCAAAGCGCCGCGCTAACTTTGGGAACGAGAGGCAAATAGATTCTGAAGATGCATTTCATAAATGGTTTGGCGTTCTGAGCGAATCTGCGGGGAAGTGTTAGCATGGATTAGCGTCGGCCATGGTGGAGCGGAATCGTGTGGCCGTAGCCGCGGTTCGGCGCGTGCCGTGGCGCAGCTCCTTTGCCCCGTTGCCGCGCGAAAGGATCTGACCACCGACGAGCAAGGCGAGCTGCGCAAGCTGTGGAAGAAACTCGTAAATCTCTACCATCCAGACCGCTTCGCCCACGAACCGGACAAGCTGGCGACTTACGAGAAGCTGACCTCCGAGATCAACGACGCAAAGGACCGCGGCGACATTGAGATGCTGCGGCAGATTGCGGACAATCCGCGCGGCTTCATTTTGCGCCAAGGCTGGGCCAGTCTCGACTTCCGCGAGGAGGAGCAGGTCGCGCGGTTGCGGAAGCTCTGGGAAAGTCTGGAGCTGGAGATTCTCAGCGTATTGGAGGCAACAAACCGGCTCCGCGAGAGCCCCGAGTTCGAGTTGTATGAACTGACTGCGAAGCAGTCGGAGATGCTGGACGGCGTGGTGGCGAAGCAGACCGCAGGACTCGAAGTGGAGATCGCCAAACTAAAGAGCGAGGCAGTGCGATTGGAGAAAGCGATCGAGGAGTTGACCGGCGGCGCTCCCATGGGTCGGAACTGACGTTGCTGCGTCACCTACGCTAGGATTACAAACAACGACAGGCGCTGTGGCCACGCTGGCAAACGGGGCTGATGCGAAATGATAATCCCTCAACCGATGGTCATATCATGGATGCGATAGGGAAAGGCTGGAAAATTTCTTTTGACGACACTAGACGACTGGTCTATTTAGTTTCCTCGTCATGTCCGCCATCGCTCTCACCACCAAAGAACGCATCCTCGATGCGGCGGAGGCGATCATGCTCCAAAAGAGCTTTCACTCGGTCGGGCTGAACGAAATTCTTTCCGCAGTCCAAGTGCCCAAGGGCTCCTTTTATCACTATTTCCAGTCGAAGGAACAATTCGGCGTGGAGCTCCTCCGGCACTACGTGGCCGAGGCGACAGCTTGGAAGCGCCGGATGCTCCTTTCCACCGATCAGGAACCGAACCCGTATGATCGGCTGATGTCTTTTCTCGAATTGAACATCGCCAAAATGCTCGAGAAGGAGTGCCAGCCTTGCTGTTTGGTCGGGAAGCTCGCCACTGAGATCACGAGTTTTAGCGACGGCATGCGCGAGGCGCTGGCCGACGGACTGCGCGAATGGCAGGCTCTTCTCGAACAATTGCTCCGTGAAGGACAGGAGAAGAAAGTGATCCGTCAGGATCTTGACCCGGCGACCGCCGCTGCCCTGCTGCAGGATCTCTGGATGGGCGCCACCCAGCGCACTCAGGTGCTGCGCAATGTCGCCCCGCTCCGTGCTGCCACCGCCTTTATCCGTAAGTATCTCCCCGCCTGATTTTTTCGCCCGAAAACTAGACGACTGGTCTATTTAAACCAAAACGAACATGAGAAAACACTCCGCTCCGCAGACTCATTCCTTTCGCCGCGCCTCCCTCGACTCGCTGTCCGATCTGGTCGTCAGCCTCAAGAAGACCGTCGGGCAGCAACTTGTCCGGCAGTTTCGCGCCGAGGTTTCGACTGCCCTGATTTGCCGCGCCATCGACGAAGCCGAGCAGGTCGCCCGGGAGACGGAGTTCCCGCACCTTTTCCTGCCAGAACTGGCAGCGGAGCGAGTCCGTCGGGTGCACGCTTTCGTGCGCCACGACAGCCAGCCGACGGCTCTCGACCGCGCCGCCTGATCGGCCGCTCTCACTGCTCTTCTTTCGTATGAAACGCCCATTGCTCCCGTATGCCTTCGTGGCTCTGCTGATCTTCTCCGGCAGTCGCGCTGCCGCCGATCGCCCTTCCACCGACGAAACCGCCATTCGCCTCGGCGTGAGCGCATGGTCGGCGCCCTGGAAAAATTCCGCACCTTCCGCCTCACCGATATGACATTCCCTGCGGAAGTGCGGCAATCCGACCAACCCACGCTCGTCGGCACCGCCGCGAAGAAAAACCTCGTCGGCAAACTCCAAGCGCTCGTGGAAGCTCAGGTCGCTGCCTGACGCGGCGCCTGCCGTATGACTCCGGAAGCTCACGCGCATCTCTCGAAACGCTGCAAGGTCATGCGTCGTCTGATCAAGACGCACGGCCCGTGCGCGCTCGTACCGGAGACCCATCGCTCGCCGTTTCATTCGCTGGTCAGCGCCGTCGCGCACCAGCAACTGAACGGCACCGCCGCCGAGACAATCCTGCGCCGCTTCCGCGCGCTCTTTCCCGGCAAGCGCTTCCCGACTGCCGCGCAACTCGCGAGCGTGACCGATGAGGCCCTGCGCACCGCGGGCTTCTCGTGGGCAAAAACCGCCGCCATCCGCGACATCGCCGCCAAGACCCTCGATGGCACGATCCCCAGCTCGCGCGCCATTCGCGCCATGCCCGATGCCGAGATCATCGAGCGCCTCGTGCAAGTGCGCGGCGTCGGCCGCTGGACCGTCGAGATGTTGCTCATTTTTAAGCTCGGCCGGCCCGATGTATTGCCCGTCGATGACTTCGGCGTGCGCAACGGCTACCGCATCGCTTTCGGTCTCGCCGAAATGCCGAAACCCAAGGAACTCCTCGCGCTCGGCGAACGCTGGCGCCCGCACGGCACCACCGCCGCTTGGTATCTCTGGCGCGCCGCCGACGCATCCAAAGACGTAAAGCCCCTGAAAGGCGTGAACGCCTGAATTCTCCAACCACCTCAACCCACACCACCACCCATGAGTACCATCAAAGCCTACGCCGCCAGCGGACCGGACGCACCCTTTCAGCCTTTCGAATATGACCCCGGCCAACTCGGTGCGGAGGAAGTCGAAGTGGCCGTCGAGTATTGTGGCATCTGCCACTCCGACCTCTCGATGCGCAACAACGAGTGGGGCCTCACCGCGTATCCGTTCGTCGGCGGCCACGAGATCGTCGGCAAAGTCACCGCCGTCGGCGCGAGCGCGCGCAACTTGAAAGTCGGACAAACCGTCGGCGTGGGCTGGAGCTCGGATAGCTGCATGTCCTGCGCGCAGTGCCTCGGTGGCGACCACAATCTCTGCGCGAAATGCCAGGGCACGATCGTCCAGCGCCACGGCGGATTCGCGAGCCGCGTCCGCGCTCATTGGGCGTGGACCATTCCACTCCCGGAAGGTCTCGACGCCTCCAAAGTCGGACCGCTTTTCTGCGGCGGCATCACGGTCTTCAATCCGCTCCTGCAACTCGGGATCAAACCTACGGATCGCGTCGGCGTCATCGGCATCGGCGGCCTCGGCCACATGGCGCTGAAATTTCTGCGCGCCTGGGGCTGCGAAGTCGTCGCCTTTACCTCCAGCGATTCGAAGCGCGAGGAAGCGCTCGGCCTTGGAGCGCATCGCGTGGTCAACACCCGCAACGCCGACGACATCGCCAAGCTCGCCGGTTCGCTGAACGCGATCATCTCGACCGTCAATGTCTCGCTCGACTGGGACGCGCTCGTGGCTGCGCTCGCGCCGAAAGGTAAACTGCACACCGTGGGCGCCGTCCTCGATCCGATCGCCATCAGCGCCTTCCCGATCATCATGGGCCAGCGCTCGCTTTCCGGGTCGCCGACCGGCAGCCCCACGGCGATTGCCACCATGCTCGATTTTGCCGCGCGGCACGGCGTCGAGCCGACCACGGAGTTCTTCCCGATGTCGAAGATCAACGAAGCCTTCGAGCACCTCGAGAGTGGCAAAGCGCGCTACCGCATCGTGCTGACAAACGATCTCAACTGACCGCGCCTTCGCCTCAGCCGCATTTTTGATGAGCACCACGCAAAAATTCGTCCTCGTGACCGGCGCGTCCAAAGGCATCGGGCTCGAAGTCGTGCGCCAACTCGCGGCGCGGGGCGCACGCGTCTTCCTCACCGCGCGGAAAAGCGAGGCCGGCGAAGGTGCGCTCGCCACGATCGAGGGCGACGTGCATTTTCTCCCGCTCGACGTGATCGACACGGCCAGTATCGAGAGCGCGGCACGCGCGCTGGGCAAACAATCGGATCACCTCGACGTGCTTGTGAACAACGCCGCCATCCTGCTCGACGACGGCGGCAGCGTCCTCGAACTTGAAGGTGAAACCGCGCTGAAATCATTCGCCACGAATACCGTCGGACCGCTGCTCGTCACCCAGGCTTTTCGTCCGCTCCTGGCGCAAAGTAAGGCACCGCGCGTGATCAATGTCTCCAGCGGCGCGGGGCAACTCGCCGAAGGGCTGCAGGACTGGGCGCCCGCTTATTCGATGTCCAAGACCGCGCTGAACGCGCTCACGCAGCACTTGGCGGCCGAGTTGCCGCAATTCGCCGTGAATGCTGTTTCGCCCGGTTGGGTCCGCACCGACATGGGCGGCGACGCCGCGCCGCTTTCCGTCGAACAAGGCGCCGACACTATCGTCTGGCTGGCGCTCGACGCGCCGCAAGCGCTCACCGGCAAGTTTCTCCGCGAGCGCCGCGAGATCGCGTGGTGATCGCCATCCGCCCGCCACAATCCCATTTCATCCTTCCACATCATGCGTCATCTCATCCTCGCTTTAGACTTGGCTTCCACCGCTCACGCCGGATCCATCTGGCCCCAATTCCGCGGCCCCTCCGGCGCCTCGACTGCCACCAACGAAATACCGCCCACGGAAATCGACACCGCGAAAAATCTGCTCTGGCAGAGAGGCGTCCCGGCGGGCTCAGCCTCCCCGGTCATTGTCGGCGGGCGCGCTTTCTTCACAGGTTTTGCCGACGGTAAGATCTACATTCGCACCAAGGCCACGCTCTTCGCCTTCGGCGCCAAATAATCCACGCTTCCCCGACACTCGCTTCAACTATTTCAAACCACCACGCATCATGACTACCACCATCAGCAATGAAGCCCTGCTCGCGCAGCTCAACTGGCGCTACGCCACCAAATCGTTCGATTCGACGAAGAGAATTTCCGCCGCGGATTGGTCCACTCTCGAAAAGGCGCTCATCCTCACCCCGACGAGTTACGGCTTTCAGCCTTATCGTTTTGTGATCGTCACGGATCAGGCGACCAAGGACGCGTTCGTCCCGCATTCCTGGAACCAAAAGCAACCGTCCGAGTCATCGCATTTCGTCGTCTTCGCGGCGAAGGAGAGCGTCAGCG
Organism: Chthoniobacterales bacterium; assembly: GCA_038208565.1. Lineage (GTDB taxonomy): Bacteria > Verrucomicrobiota > Verrucomicrobiia > Chthoniobacterales > Chthoniobacteraceae > Chthoniobacter. The sequence continues at coordinate 24,773 of JBBQYR010000037.1, read as the reverse complement.
AGGCGGACGTGGATCGCTACATGGCGCGAACCGCCGAAGTGCGCGGTACGACCGTCGCGGCGCTCGATTTCTTCAAGAAGATGCTCATGAGCGACATCGTGCAGGGGCCGCGGAGCGGACAGCAATTCGAGTGGGCCACGCGCCAGACCTACATCGCGCTCGGAAATTTCATGACTGCCGCCGCGCTCGTCGGCATCGACACCTGTCCCATGGAAGGCATCGATCCGGTGAAATACGACGAAATCCTCAGTCTGCCCGCGAAGGGCTACCGCACGGTCGTCGCCTGCGCCGCCGGCTACCGTTCCGCCGCCGACAAATACGCCGCCGCGCCTAAAGTCCGCTTCCCCGCAAGCGAACTCGTCATCCACATCTAACAGCACACATCCATGAGCTACCCATTCACTAATAAAGTCGCACTCGTCACCGGAGCCACCTCGGGCATCGGCAAAGCCACCGCCATCGCCTTCGCGCGCGACGGCGCAAAAGTCGTCATCGCCGGTCGGCGCGAAACGGAAGGCGCGGCCGTCGTCGCGGAAATCAAGGCAGCAGGCGGCGAGGCGCTCTTCGTGAGGACCGACATCTCGATCGAAGCCGACGCGAAGAACCTCGTCGATCAGACGCTCTCCGCTTTCGGCCGTCTCGACTTCGCATTCAACAACGCGGGCATCTTCGCCGACACCGGCCCGGTGACGACCGCCACGGCCGAGCTCTTCGACAAGACCTTCGGCATCAACGTCGCCGGCGTTTTATACGGTCTGAAGTATCAGATTCCCGCGATGCTGAGCAGCGGCGGCGGGTCGATCGTTAACAACGCCTCGTGCCTCGGCCTGAGCGTCATCCCGGGCTCGGCGGTTTACAATGCGAGCAAGTTTGCCGTCATCGGCCTGACGAAAAGCGCGGCGGTCGAATTTGCCGCGCAAGGTGTGCGCGTGAACGCCGTCTGCCCCGCGGTCATTGAAACGGAAATCAACGCCGGCGCCCGCGGCGACAGCCAGTCGCACGACTTCCTGCTCGCCAAACATCCCATCGGGCGCTTCGGCAAAGTCGAAGAAATCTCCGCCGCGGTGCTCTTCCTCTGCTCGGAAGGCGCGAGCTTCACCACCGGCATCGCCATGCCGCTCGATGGCGGCTTCACTGCAGCATAACCGAACGCAATTCCACATGAACATCTCCGCACCCGACCTCACGCAACGCCCGCCACGCAGCCCACGCGCGCGCCTCGGCAACTACGCCCTGCTCCCGCGCATGCTCGATAAAGGCCGAGCCGAACTCATCGGCAAAAATGGCGACTACCACTTCGCCTGCCCGCTCGACCAAAACTTTGTCCGCTTCGTCGACCTCGACACCGACGCGCTGAAAACCGAACTCGCCGCCGGCAAAGGCGACGGTGAAATCCTCGAATGGATCAACGCCCACGCCACGCTTAAACGCACGCCGTGGGAAATCGCGCAGTGGTCCGCCTGGCGCGACACCGCCGTGCCGACCGATGTCGAGTCGCGGGAGTTCTTCAACGAGTTGCACAAAGGCGCGGGACTGAAGCGCGAGGACATCGCGACCTGGGCTGACATACTCGACCTCGACGACTATGTGAGCTTCGGAGGCAGAGCGTGAGCCGCTCTAACGAAGTTCGTCGATCGACCGATACACCCGCACGGAAGGAATCTCCTCGAAGTGATGATCAAACGTCAGCACTGCCGCGCCGATGCGCCGAGCGCAGGTCCCGATCAGGATATCCTGCGCCGGCAGAATGACGCCCCTGCGACCGAGCCGCCACGCCGTCTCGGTCGCTTCCTGCCAGATGCGATTATCGGTCGGCACGTTTTGCAGCACGCTGAAAAACTCCGTGAGCCGCGCCTTCACCTTGGGAATCTTGAGCCCGCGTAAGACTTCCATCTGCACCATGCCGCACGTCGCCAGATCCTCGAGCGAAGTCCGCTGGAGCAGTTCGACGGCCGGGTCGCGCCGCTCGCGGAGCAGCGTGATGAAGACGCAGCTATCGACGAGGACGACGCTTGCCATGTTTTGCCGGTTCTTCCGCCACACGCAGGGCCATCACGTCATAATCGGGATCGACCGCATTGCCGAGTTCATCGGGAGTGAGCCCGAGCCCCTTCTCCGCGAACTCCTTGAGCCGCGCCTTCCGGTCGAGTTCGTTCAAGGCGTAATCGATCGCCGCGGTCTTGCTTTCGCAGCCGTAGTTCTTCATCACCCGTTCGAGGAGACTCTCATCGATATGCATGGTCATCTTCATGCCATACTCGATATGGCATCCGCCCGTCCCCCGCAAATTCTTTTTTCGTCCAACCCACCTTTTTCCCCATGAAAGCCTGGCAAATCGCCGCCCACGGCTCACCCGCTGATCTTCGCTTCGCGGATGTGCCAACGCCCGAACCGGCCGCGAACGAAGTATTAGTGCGGGTGCGCGCGGTATCGCTCAACTACCGCGACCTCATCGCGCTGGCTGCGCCGCGCCCCGGCAATCTCCCGCCGCCGCTCGTCCCTTGCTCCGATGGTGCGGGTGAAATCGTCGCGGTCGGCACCGGCGTCACGCGGTGGAAGGTCGGTGATCGCGTCGCCGGAATTTTCTTCCGCGACTGGATCGATGGGCCCTTTGATTTGAAATACCACGGCGCGGCGGGCGGCGGATCGGTTCACGGCTGGCTGCGGGAATCCGTCGCCTGGCCCGAGCACGGCCTCGTCGCGGTGCCGGCGGCGTGGTCGTTTGAAGAAGCGGCGACCCTGCCCTGCGCCGCGGTCACCGCGTGGCAGGCGCTCTTTACGCGGGGCGCTGTGCGCCGCGGAGCCACCGTGCTGGTCCTCGGGACGGGCGGTGTTTCCATCTTCGCGCTGCAACTCGCCACGGCTGCCGGAGCGCGGATCATCGTGACTTCGAGCAGCGATGAAAAACTCGCTCGCGCCCGCACCCTTGGCGCGTGGGCCACGGTCAACTATCGGACCACGCCGGATTGGGACAAAGAAGTGTGGCGGCTCACCGAAAAGCGCGGTGTCGATCACGTCGTCGAAGTCGGCGGACCCGGCACCCTCGGTCGTTCGATGAACACCGTCGCCGCCGGCGGCCAGATCGCGCTCATCGGCGTGCTCACCGGCTTTGACGCGCCGGACGCCAGTCTCTTCCCGCTCCTCGCGCGCAATGCCCGACTTGATGGCATCTACGTCGGTTCACACGCGCACTTCGAATCGCTCAACGCCTTCCTTACGCAGCGCCAAATTCGCCCGATCATCGACCGCACCTTCGTGTTCGATGACGCTCCCGCCGCCTTCGCTCACCTGCAGAGCGCAGCGCACTTCGGCAAAATCGTCATTTCCCTTCCATGATCGACGGCACTTCTCCCAGGACTTTTCTCCTCGGCGGCGACCTTCCCGTGAACCGGCTCGGCTATGGCGCGATGCGGCTTTGTGGGCAGCCGGGGAATTTCGGACCGTATCCCGATTGGGAAGGCGGCAAGCGCCTGCTCCAGCGCGCCGTGGAACTCGGTGTGAACTTCATCGACACCGCGCATCCCTACGGGCCCGGCTGGAATGAAGAACTCATCGCCGACGCTCTCGCACCGTATCCGGCGGGTGTCATCGTGACGACCAAAGGTGGCGTGGACAAAACCGCACCCGACAAAGTCTTCCCCGAAGGCCGCCCCGAGAGCCTGCGACGGTTTTGTGAAGGCAGCCTGCGGCGCTTGAAGCTCGAGCGCATCCCGCTCTACCAACTCCACCGCCCCGACCCAAATGTGCCCTTCGCCGAAAGCGTCGGCACCTTGGCGCAGCTCCGCGCCGAAGGAAAAATCGGACACGTCGGCCTGTCGAACGTCACGCTCGCGCAGGTCGAAGAAGCCCGACGGATCGTCCCGATCGCCTCGGTCCAAAACCGCTACAACCTGCTCGAACGCGACGACGATCCAGTCCTCGACTACTGCGCGTCGCACCGCATCGCTTATCTGCCATGGGGACCGCTCGCAGCCAAACCCTTCGCTCCCGAAGCTCCGCTAACCAATGAAACCGGCCACCTTGCGGAAGTGGCGACCCGTCTTCGCGCCACCCCCGGTCAGGTCGCGCTCGCCTGGCTGCTGCAACGCTCGCCAAACATCATCCTCATCCCGGGCACGACAAGCGTCGCGCATCTGGAGGAGAACATCACGGCGGCCAAACTGGGACTGAACAAAGACGACTTCATAGCACTCACACCCCCCCGCTGATTTTATAAAGACGCCGTCATTTTGATGCCACCTACCGACCGACTGCCTACGATTCCGAACCTCATGACTGCACTATCCCGCCCGTCGCGGCCAAACTCCGTTCACGCCACCCTGACCATTGCCCTGCTGTTGCTCGCCTTCACCGGGTGCAAGAAAGTTCCGACTGCGCCCCCAAGCGGGCCACTTCCGGTTAACGTCATCACCGCGATCGAAAAGGAAGTTACCGAGTGGGATGAGTTCACTGGGCGCATCGAGGCCGTGGAATTCGTCGACATTCGCCCGCGCGTCTCCGGTTACATCACCGAGATTCATTTCAAGGCTGGCGCCGTCGTCAACAAAGGCGACCTGCTCTTCGTCATCGACCCGCGCCCGTATCAAGCGGATCTCGACCGGGCGACGGCCAATTTCGAACAAGCGCAGGCGCAGGTGAAGCTCGCCCAGATCGACTTCAAACGAACGGAGGCGCTTCGGCAAAAGAACGTCGTTTCGCCCGAGGAGTTTGATCAAAAAGCAGCCTCGCTGCAGCAAGCGGAAGCCAGCGGACGCTCCGCCCAGGCGGCCCGCGATTCCGCGGTACTCAATCTCGACTTCACACGCATCACCTCGCCCATCGCCGGACGAGTGAGCAATGAACGCGTAACCGTGGGCAATCTCGTGACAGCCGGGAGCACCGATACTGTTCTGACGACCGTGGTCTCGATCGACCCATTCTATGTTTATATCGATGCCGACGAAAACAGCCTGCTCAAGTACCTGAAGCTGCGCGAGGAAGGCAAACGCAAGTCCGCAGTCGATGGACAGATCCCCGCATTCATCGAGTTGGCCAACGAGACCGGCTTCCCCCACGAGGGCTACATCGACTTCGTGGACAACCGGCTCGACCCTAACACCGGCACGCAGCGGGCGCGCGCCGTATTCAAGACGTGGAACGAACGCCTTGCACCCGGCTTCTTCGTCCGCATGCGCATTCCCGGCACGGGCAGATATCAGGCGGTGCTGATCGACGACAAGGTGATCAGTTCGCAGCAGGGTGCGAAGTACGTCTTCGTCGTGAAGTCCGACAACACGATCGAGCATCGCAACATCGAGACCGGCCCGATCTTCGACGGAAAACGCATCGTGAAGAAGGGATTGAAGGAAGGGGAAAAGGTGGTTTCTACGCGCCTGCAAATCGTCCAGCCTGGCATGCCCGTCTCGCCAGTGCCGGAAAAGGGAGCCGCTCCGCCAGCCGCCCCGGAAGCCAAGCCAACAGATAGCGCAGCGCCGCAGGCCGAAGCCGTGAAGTAAGCGCCGCGTCATGAAATTCGCCCACTTCTTCATCGACCGGCCGATCTTCGCCGGCGTCATCTCGATTCTCATCACGCTGGTCGGCGCCATCGCGATGTGGACACTCCCGATCGCGCAGTATCCTGATATTGCGCCGCCGACCATTCAGGTGACGACAAGTTATCCCGGCGCGAATGCCAAGACCGTCGCCGAGACCGTTGCCACGCCGATCGAACAGCAGATCAACGGTGTCGAAAACATGCTCTACATGTCGTCGTCGAGCACGAGCGACGGCGTGATGGCGCTCAACGTCACCTTCAAGCTCGGCACGAACATCGATCAGGCGCAGGTGCTGGTGCAAAACCGCGTCGCCGCCGCCATCCCCACCCTGCCGCAGGATGTGCAGCGCATCGGCGTGACGACGAAGAAGCAATCGCCCGACATCACGATGGTCGTCCACCTCGTGTCGCCCGACGGCTCGCTCGACTCCGTTTACACGAGCAACTACGCGCTCCTGCAAATCCGCGATGAACTCGCGCGCCTTCCGGGCGTCGGCGACGTGAACGTCTTCGGCGCGCGCGAATACTCGATGCGCATCTGGCTGAACCCCGAGAAAGTCGCCGCCCGCGGCCTCACCGCGCAGGACGTGGTGCAGTCCATCCAGGAGCAAAACGTGCAGGTCGCCGCGGGCACCGTGGGCGCGCAACCGGTGCCGTTCGGGGCGACGGCTTTCCAGTACACCGTCAACACGCAGGGCCGCCTCGCCGACGAAGCGGCCTTCGGCGAGATCGTGATCAAAACTGGCGCTGATGGGCGCATCACCCGCGTGCGCGACGTGGCGCGGGTGGAATTGGCCGCGAAAGATTACACCGTGAACAGCCAGCTCGGCGGCAAGCCCGCCACGGCCATTGGCATCTTCCAGCTCCCCGGCACCAACGCCCTCGAAACCTCGGATTCCGTCCGGGCGAAGATGAAAGAACTGAGCGCGCGTTTCCCCGCCGGTCTGGCTTACGAGATCCAATACGACCCGACGGTTTCCGTGCGCGAGTCGATCCACGAAGTCGAAAAGACGCTCTTCGAGGCGATCGCGCTGGTCGTGCTCGTGGTGCTCGTCTTCCTGCAAAACTGGCGTGCCTCGCTCATCCCGCTCATCGCTGTGCCGGTGTCGCTCATCGGCACATTTGCCGCGATGGCGCTCCTCGGATTTTCGATCAATAACATCTCGCTCTTCGGCATGGTGCTGGCCATCGGCATCGTGGTCGATGACGCGATCGTCGTCGTCGAAGCCATCGAGCAGCACATCGCCAAAGGCCTGAGTGCGCGCGACGCCGCGCGCAAGGCGATGGAGGAAGTCAGCGGCGCGGTCGTGGCGGTGGCGCTGGTGCTCGGCGCGGTCTTTATCCCGACTGCGTTTATCAGCGGCATCACCGGCGAATTCTTCCGCCAATTTGCGCTGACCATCGCGGTCTCGACGATCATCTCGGCAATCAATTCGCTCACCCTCTCGCCTGCGCTCGGCGCGATCCTGCTCCAGCCACACGGCGCGAAGAAGGACTGGCTGCAGAAGACCATCGACGGACTATTCGGATGGTTCTTTCGTGGCTTCAATAAAGTCTTCGGCTGGGCCTCCAATGCTTATGGCACGAGCGTCGCGCGCCTGACGCGCCTCGCCGCCATCGTTTTGCTTTTCTACGCGGGCTTGCTCGTTCTCACCGCCTTGGGATTCAAAGCAGTGCCCACCGGTTTCATCCCGACACAGGATCGCGGATACGCCGCGTCGTTCTGCCAGCTCCCCGATGCCGCCTCGCTCGACCGCACCCAGGAGGTCGTGGACAAAATGTCGAAGATCGCGCGCGAAACTCCCGGCGTGCTCGACACCATGGAAATCGCGGGCATGAACCTCTTCGGCGGCAACCAGCCGAATACCGGCGCCGTCTTTATCCCGTTCAAACCTTTCGCCGAACGCAAGGGAGCAGACGAGCAGATGCCGGCCATCCTGGCGAAGATCAACGCGCGTTTCCGCGCCGAGATTCCCGAAGCCTTCACCGGCGTCTTCCCGCCGCCGCCCGTCGCTGGCGTGGGCAACGCGGGCGGCTTCCGCCTTTACATTCAGGACCGCGGCAGCGCCGGTCTCGAGGCGCTGCAAGGCCAGGCCTTTGGCATGATGATGGCCGCCAACACGAACCCGATGCTCGCGGGAAACATCACCACCTTCCGCGCCAACGTGCCGCAGCTCTGGCTCGACATTGATCGCGTGAAAGCCAAGTCGATGAACGTCCCGCTCGGCAACATCTTCGGCACGCTCCAGACCTACCTCGGCTCCAGCTACGTGAACGACCTCACGCTCTTCGGTCGCACCTATCGCGTCACCGCGCAGGCCGACGCGCAATTCCGCCTCACGCCCGAATCCATCCGCCTGCTCAAGACCCGCAACGCCGCCGGCGGCATGGTTCCGCTCGGCGCGGTCGGCACCGTGCAGGAAACCAGCGGCGCGGATAAAGTGACGCGCTACAACATGTGGCCCGCCGCGGATCTCAACGGCGGCCCCGCGCCCGGCTTCAGCACCGGCCAGGCGATGGCCGCGGTGGAAAAGCTCGCGAAGGAAAATCTACCCACGAGCTTCACCACTGAATGGACCGAGATGGCGCTCCAGCAAAAGCTCGCGGGCAACAGCGCGCTCTACATCTTCCCGCTCTGCGTGCTCATCGTCTTCCTCGTGCTCGCCGCACTCTACGAAAGCTGGTCGCTTCCCCTCGCGATCATCCTCATCGTCCCGATGTGCCTGCTCAGCGCAATCGGCGGCGTGTGGCTGCGCGACATGGATAACAACGTCTTCACGCAGATCGGCTTCGTCGTGCTCGTCGGCCTCGCCTGCAAGAACGCCATCCTCATCGTGGAATTTGCCAAGATGATCCAGGACCGCGATGGCGTGGATCGCTTCCAAGGCGCGATCGAAGCCTGCAAGCTCCGCCTGCGCCCGATCCTCATGACCAGCTTCGCCTTCATCCTCGGCGTGCTTCCGCTCGTCTTGAGCAGCGGCGCCGGCTACGAAATGCGTCAGGCGCTCGGCACGGCGGTCTTCTTCGGCATGCTCGGCGTCACCATCTTCGGCCTCTTCCTCACGCCGGTCTTCTACGTCGTCATCATGTGGTTCAAAGAGCGCGGGCAACCTGCGACCAAGATCGAGGCGGTGATCGCAACGCCGGCGACACCGCCGCCGGCTCCCGCCGCCCGTTGAGTTCCCGCTCGCGAAGCAAACGCTCCGCTGGCAAATCTCCCGCATGAAAATCGCCGTCGGCTCCGACCATGCTGGGTTTGCCTACAAATCGACGATCACCGAGATGCTCGTGGCCGATGGGCACGAAGTGCGCGATTTCGGAACGCACTCAGCGGAAACGGTGGACTACCCCGACTTTGTTGCGCCAGCCGCGGAGGCGGTTGCTCGAGGCGAATGTGAGCGTGGCATCGTCCTCGGTGGCTCGGGCAACGGAGAACAGATCGTGGCCAACAAAGTGCGCGGCATTCGCTGCGCGCTGTGCTGGAGCATCGAGACGGCGCGACTCGCGCGGCAGCACAACGACGCGAATGTCATCTCCATCGGACAGCGCACCGTTTCCGCAGAACTCGCCCTCGAGATCGTCCGCTCGTGGCTCGGGGCGACCTTTGAGGGCGGACGCCACATCGCCCGCATCAATGGAATCGCTGCGGTGGAAAATCGCGCCGCCGCGGGGACGCCGGGCGGATTCCCCGCGCACGAAAAGACCGTGCTCATTCGACCCGAATACCTCAACCAACGCGGCACACTCTTCGGCGGCTACATGATGCAGTGGGCCGACGAACTCGCTTACAGCACCGCGTCTCTCACCTTCCCACTCGCCTCCTTTGTCACGCGGCGCGTGGATGCCTTCGATTTCACCGCTCCCGTGCAAAACGGCGACATCGTGAAGATCCACAGCCTTGTCGAATCGCTGGGCACGACCTCGTGCAAAGTCGCCGTGTGGTGCCGCAACGCGCGCACCCACGCCACGGTCTTTAGCACCGAGGCGATCATGGTGCATATCGCGCCCGATGGCTCGAAGGCACCGATTCCGCGTTAGGAGGCTACGCCCTCAGCGCGGGTCAAACTGCACCCAATCGACGTTCATCAACCCGCCTTTGCCGGGATTCACGAACACGGCAAAAACATCGACCCGCTCGTTCGGCGTGTCGGCAAATTTGCAGGCCGGCTCGATCCATTTGTCCCAGCCTCCGGTATTCGGCACCTCGACGCTGCCCAGCAGCAGCCCATCGATCGCGCCGACACGGAACTCGATCTTGCCGCCGACATTCCCCGAGGCCGCCCGCGCCTTGATCCCACCGACGTCGGCGAGATTGATCCCCGCGAACTTCGCGGTGTGCCGATCGTTGATCGAGCCGATCGCGCTGCCTTGAATCTTTGGCCCGTTGACCTCCGCGCGCTCGATCTCGATCCGCCGCGAACGCAGCGCGACCGTGGCCTTGCCGCTCAAGCTGCCGGCAGGCGCGCGGCCCGCATCCGCGTAGCTGGCCTCGAGCACGAAGCTCCCGGACGCCTTATCCTTCGGTGCCGTGAGTTCGCCCTCCAGTCCCCGCGCCAGCGCGGTGCCACCCTTCCCCTTCTCCAATCCGAACACCCAGCGCAGCATGATCGTCACCTCGTCGGTCGTGTGCTGCGGATGAGGAAGCATCGGCACCTGTCCCCAGATGCCCGTGCTGCCTTCACGCACGCGCTTTGCCGCGGCGTCCAAGGCCGCGGGCTGGCCGCGATAACGATCGGCGATTTCGAGGTACGACGGCCCGACGATCTTCTGCTCGACTTGATGACAGTTGAAACAGTCGCTGGATTTCATCAGCGCCAGTCCCGGATCGCCGACCTCCCCTTTCCCATCCGCTCCGATAAATGCGCTGCTGACCAGCGTGCGGATGGCGAATTCATCGGGCTTTGCGGAAGATGCACCGTCTTCGAAATCCTCGACCGCGACCCGATACTTCACCGTTTTCCCCGGCGTGAAAAAATCTCCAGCCAGTGGTGACTCAAACTTCACCTTCGGCGCGGTATTGCCGACGAGGAGCGGCACGATGGTGGAAGCCGTGAGGCCGTGATCGTCGGTCACGCGCAGTTCGGCGCGGTAGTTGCCCGGCTGCGCGATGGTGAACTTCGCGCGAGCGCCCGACGCGCTAACCGCCGGAACCTGGTCAAGAATCGTCCACTCGTAGCGGGTGATCTTGCCGTCGTGATCCTTGGAGGCTTCGCCATTCAACTCGACGGTGAGCGGCTCGCGGCCGGAAGTTGGCGCGGCCGTGGCGCGAGCGATCGGCGCGAGATTGCCACGCACGTAGCTGATCTTCACGAGCTTCGAGTCCTTGTTCGCGCCCCATGTTTCGCCGTAGTCCATGAGGTAGAGGCAGCCGTCCGGGCCGAAGACCGCATCGACCGGCCGCTGGAGCAGCGCGGCGCCCTCCGCGAGCTGCGGCTTCAGCTTCTCGACATCCTCGGGTTTGTTCGCCGTGAGCACGGCGCCGGTGAAAGGCGCGATGCCTTGGAAGTTCGACTGCGCATCGAGCTTCGCCCATTTGATCGTCGGCCGCTGCCAGTCCCAGAAGAGCAGCCAGCCGTCGAAGTCCTTCGGAAAACCGTTCGTCTTTTCGAACTCCGGCTTCCAGTGAAACACCGGCCCGGCACACGCCGTGCGCCCGCCTTCGCCCATCTCCGGGAACTCCGGCGACGCCACGTAAGGCCAGTAGATCATCGCCGGCGTGGCCGGCGGGAGCTCGCGCAAGCCCGTGTTATTCGGCCCTTCGTTGATCGGCTTCAGCGGGTCGAACTGCGCGCCGACCGTCTTCGTTTCGTAGTCGTAGTCGAAATACGCGAAGTTGTTTCCGATGAAATATGGCCAACCGAAATTGCCCGCCTTCTTCGCCTGATTGATCTCGTCGTAGCCGCGCGGTCCGCGCTTGCCATCGTTGCGCGCGTCCGGCCCGACCTCACCCCAATAGATGAAGCCGGTTTTCGAATCGACGGACATGCGCCACGGATTGCGGCAGCCCATCGCGTAAATTTCAGGCCGCGCCTTGTCCGTGCCGGGTTTGAACAAATTGCCCTCGGGAATCTCGTAGGTGCCGTCCGCTTTCGGGCGGATGCGGCAGACCTTGCCCGCGAGGCTGTTCGTGTTCGCCGCCGATTTCTGCGCGTCCCACGGATATTTTTCCAGCCGCTCATCGATCGGCGCGTAGCCTTCCGAATCGCCGTGCGGGTGGGTGTTGTCGCCGGTGGAAAAATAGAGCAGCCCTTCCGGGCCGAACTCCACCGAACCCGCGTGATGGCAGCATTCCTTCCGCTGCTCGTCGTATTTCAGCAGCACTTTCTCGCTCGCGAGGTCGAGCGTGTCGCCGTTCATCTTGAACCGGCTCAGGCACTGGCCGTCGAAGCCCTTCGGCGAGTAGAGGCAATAGATCCATCCGTTCTCGGCAAACTTCGGATCGAGCGCGAAGCCGAGGAAGCCATTCTCCTGCGCGTTGAAAACATCGAGCACACCGGCTTCCACGACCTGCCGCGTGGTCGGGTGATAGATCTTCAGCGGGCCTTTGTATTCGTTGAAAAAGATGCGGCCGTCCGGCGCGAGTTCGATCTCCATCGGCTGCGGCACGCCTTCGAGCAGTGTCTCCACCTTAAAGCGATAATCGGGCAGGTCGGCGGCGAGCGCGGTGGCGGCGAGGAAGAGCGAGGCGACGGAGAATTTCAGCATCGGTGGTGCGGGTGGGGTTGAATGGTTAACGCAGAATATATCCCGCATGAAGCGGCTTCTTTGCTCCAACATTTCCGCGATCTCTGGCGATTTACTTTCTCCGTCGGAGCGGCACCCTCCTCGCCGTCACCCACTCTCTTCACAGATGAATCCAAGACCACGCGTTCAAGTCATCGGCCCCCGCGACGGCACCTGGCTGTCCTTTCACGGCGTCCCCGTGCAGATCCTCGCCCGCGGCGACGACACCAGCGGCACCTCCATGATTTCTCGCGGCGTCGCCGCACCCGGCGAGGGCGCGCCGCCACACGTCCACACCTTCGACGAAGGCTTCTACGTGCTCCGCGGCGAGATGACTTTCACCGCTGGCAATCAAGTCGTCACCGCGGGCGCGGGAACGTTCGTCAATATCCCCGGCGGCGTCGCGCACTTCGCGCAAAACACGAGCGCGGCGGAATCCGAGGTGCTGGTCGTCGGCGCACCGGCGGGCTTCGACGGCTTCCAGATCGCGGTCGGTGAATCCGCGCCCGGCCCAGACGGCCCTTTCGCTCCTGCCCCAGCCGACATCCATGAGCGCATGGTGCGCGCGGGCGCGGAGTATGGCATCGATCTCCAGCCCGACCCGGCGCTCTTCGAGGTCGATCCGCACCTCACCATCCGCCCTCCAGGTTCCGGCGAACGGATCGCCGCGGTCGGCGACGCCTACACTTTCCTCGCGACCAGCGAGCACACCAGCGGACGCTACGCGATCTGGCACGCGGCCATTTACCCAGGCGGAGGACCGCCGCCACACGTGCATACGCGTGAGGAGGAGGCCTTTTTCATCCTGCGCGGCGAACTCGCGGCCTACGACCAAGGCCAGCGCGCCGCGGTCGGGCCGGGCAGCTTGATCATCCTGCCGAAGAACAGTCTGCACTGGTTCAAAAACGAAACGGATCAGCCGGTGGAAATGCTCATCCTCATCGCGCCCGGTGGCGGCGAGGGGATGTTCCTTCAATTCGGCACGCCGTGGCCGAGCGACGAGCGCCCGCCGTTGCCGGATCGCGAAGAAATCGCGCGGCTCATCGCCATCGCACCGAACTTCGGCGTGGAGCTTCACCTGCCCGGCGGACACTAAATCAAGGCGGGGCCATCCCGGAGCCGAGCAGCGGCGTATGGGATACATGAGTTCCGAGAATCCTCCCCGCGTTTGGTTGATCACTGGTTGTTCGAGTGGCTTCGGTCGCGCCCTCGCGGAGCAAGTACTGCAACGCGGGCATCGGCTGATCGCGACCGCGCGCGACGTGACCACGCTGGCGGAACTCGCAGCACAGTTTCCCGAAACCTGCCGGCTGCTCGCACTCGACGTGACCAACGCCGCGCAGGTGAAGAGCGTCGTCGCCGAAGCCGCGACGGCTTTCGGACAGCTCGATGTGGTCGTGAACAACGCGGGCTACGGCCTGCTCGGCGCGCTCGAGGAATGCGACGATGAACAGATCTGGCGGAACTTCAATACCAACCTGTTCGGCGCGCTCCGCGTCATTCGCGCTGCGCTGCCGATTCTGCGGGCGCAGAAGCGTGGGCACATCATCAACCTCAGTGCCGCCGCTGTGATCGCGAACTACGCTGGTTTCGCCATTTACGGCGGGGCCAAGTGGGCGCTCGAAGGCGTGAGCGAAGCGCTCGCTCTGGAAGTGCGGTCGCTCGGGATCAAGGTCACGCTCGTTGAGCCCGGGCCGTTTCGCACCGACTTCATCAGCCGCTCACTCGACCGCGCGTCGCAGCCCATCGCCGACTACGAGGCGAGCAGCGGGAAGTTCGCGGCTTTTCTCGAAAAGGTGAACGGCTCGCAACCCGGCGACCCGGTGAAGGCGGCGCAGGCCATCATCCACATCACGGAAACCGACCGCGCCCCGCTCCGTCTCGTGCTCGGGAAATACGCCAACGACAAGGCGCTCAAGCAGCTCGAAGTGCGGAGGCGGGAACTTGAGGCATGGAAGGAAGTCGGCCTGCCGACGGATTTCGCCTGATCGCCGTTACTCGCCGCGCACGACCACGAGGTCGCTCGGATGCAACGTACACCAGACCTTTTCACCCTCGTGAAAAGTGTCCTGAGTCGAGCTTTCGTTCGCCACAACGGCCGTGAGTTCCAGCCCTCCGGCGGTCTTCAGCGACAGCTCATCCGTCGCACCCTTGAAAAGTTCCTCGTCCACTTCCGCCTCAAACGAATTCACGTCCTCGGGCTTGGTTTTTTGCAGGTGAATTTTCTCCGGGCGGATCGACACGAGCAGATCCTTGTGCCCCGCGAGCTGGCTGTCGCTCGGGATGCGCACCTCCACGTCAGAGCTGAGCCGGATGCGGGTGAAGTTGCCTTCGTCTTCCACGATCTCCGCCTCGAGGATGTTCGCCTGCCCGATGAAATTGCAGACGAACGTGGTCTTCGGTGAGTGATAGATCTCGGTCGAATCGCCGAGTTGCTCGATGCGGCCCTTGTTCACCACGGCGATGCGATCGGACATCGTCAGCGCTTCCTCCTGGTCGTGCGTGACGAAAACGAACGTGATACCGAGCTTCTTTTGCAACCGCTTCAGCTCCACCTGCATGGCGTGACGAAGCTTGGCGTCGAGCGCGGAGAGCGGTTCGTCGAGCAGCAGCACCTTGGGCCGGCAGACGATCGCCCGCGCGAGCGCCACGCGCTGCCGTTGGCCGCCGGAAAGCTGACTCGGCTTGCGCGCTTCGAAACCGGCGAGCGATACGAGCCCGGTCACCTCTTTCACCCGCTCGGCGATCTCCGCTTTCCCTACCTTCTGCATACGCAGACCGAAGCCGATATTTTCCTCCACCGTGAGGTGCGGGAAGAGCGCGTAGCTTTGGAAAACCTGGTTCACGTTGCGCCGATACGGCGGCAGGTGCGTCACGTCCTGCCCATCGAGCCACACCGTGCCTTCGGTCGGCGTTTCAAACCCCGAGATCATCCGCAACAGCGTGGTTTTGCCACAGCCGGACGGGCCGAGCAGCGTCAGAAACTCGCCTGCTTTGATCGTGAGAGTGACATCCTGAGTGGCGACGAAGTTGCCGAAGCGTTTCGTGACATTTCTGAGTTCGACCATTTGGTCCATGTGGCTAGGTGAGGCCACTGAACCAACCGAGCCGTTGCGGAGCAAGGTTGATATTGATCTGTTTCGTCTCGAGGTATGCGTCGAGGCCGAAGGTGCCGAGTTCGCGCCCGATGCCGCTCTGTTTGTAACCGCCCCACGGCGCTTCGCAGAAGGTCGGGTGATAGGTGTTCAGCCACGTAATGCCCGCGCGCAACCCGCGGAGCACGCGCAGGCCTTTACTTTGGTCGTTGGTGAAAACGCCGCCCGCCAGCCCGTAGATCGTGTCGTTGGCGAGGTGCAGCGCTTCCTCTTCGGTGTCGAAAAGCTGCACGACTAGCACCGGGCCGAAGATTTCCTCGCGCACGATTTTCATCTCCGGACGTGTCTCCACAAACACCGTGGGCGCGACGAAATTCCCTTTCGCCAAGGCCCCGTCGGTCAGGCGCCCGCCGCCGCAGATCGTCCGCGCACCTTCCTCGCGACCGACATCGATGTAGTGCAGCACCCGCTTCAGGTGCTGCGGGGTGATCAGCGGGCCCATCTCGGTCTTCGGATCGAGCCCGTCGCCGACGATGATCTTCCCGCAAGCATCCGCGAGTCGCGGCAGGAATTTGTCGGCCAGCTTCCGCTCCAAGAGCAACCGGGAACCGGCGCTGCAGACTTCGCCCTGCCCGGCGAAGATCGCGAACATGGCAAACTCCAGCGCGACATCGAAATCGGCATCAGCAAAGACGATGCACGGCGATTTCCCGCCGAGTTCGAGCGTGACCTTTTTGATGTTCCCGGTCGCCGCCGCCATGATCTTCCGGCCAGTCACGGTGCCACCGGTGAAGGCGATCTTGTCCACGTGATGACTGGCCGCGAGCGCATGGCCGACGGTCGGACCGGGGCCGAGGAGCAGTTGCGCGGCGCCCGGCGGAAAGCCAGCCTCGGCGATGAGCTTGAACAACTCGATGGCCGTGAGCGGTGTCGTCTCGGCGGGCTTGAGGATGCAGCAGTTCCCCGCGGCGAGGCCGGGAGCCAGCTTCCACGCGGCCATGAGCAGTGGATAGTTCCACGGGATCACCTGCCCGCACACGCCGATCGGCTCGCGCACGACCATGCTTTGGATCGTCGGATCGGCGACCTCGTAGGTCTGTCCGAGCGGCTTCGTGATCAGCCCCGCGTAGTAGCGGAAGCACGCCGCGGCATCGGCGACGTCGAATTTCGCCTCGCGCAGCGGCTTGCCATTGTTGCGCGTTTCGAGTTCGGCGAGCGCGTCGGCTTTGGCGTCGATGAGATCGGCGAGCTTGAAGAGATAACTCGCCCGTTCCGGCGCCCGCATCTTCGGCCACGGACCTTCGTCAAAGGCCCTGCGGGCGTGGGCAATCGCGCTTTCCGCATCGCGCTCGGTGCCGTCGGTGACGACCGCGAGCAACTCATTGTTCGCCGGATTGAAGATTTCGCGCGTGTGGCCTTCGCTGGCTTCCACCCACTCGCCATTGAGGAACATCGGGAGCGTTTTCATGGGTCAACGTCGGACGCCCGCGCGCGGAAGCAAGTTTTCCGGGGAGCGCACCCGTCCCGGGTGCTGGCGAAGGCGTCCCGCCTTCGCGAACTTTTCCAAGCGTGCGGCAAGGGCACGAACTCCGCGCAGCGAAGGCCTTCCAATGGGAAGTTCATTTCGGCGGGATGCCGAAACCCGCACCCGGGACGGGCGCGCTCCCTGGACTCGCGGCTTACGCCTTCCCGCTCAACCCAAAGGCCTCGTGCGCCAGCACGGCCGCTTCGTTGATCTTGCCTTCCTCGATGATCACCGCGGTCTTGATCTCGCTCGTCGAGATCATTTGGATATTGATCCCGCCCGCGCTCATCGCCTCGAAAAGCCGCGCGGCCACGCCGCTATGCGAACGCATGCCGATGCCCACGATGCTCAGCTTGGCGATGCCTTCCTCGGTCACAATTTCCTTGGCGGCGATTTCCTTGACGGCCTTGTCGAGCGCAGCCTTGGTCTTCGCCAGTTCGTCGCGGTTCAGCGTGAAGGAAATGTCGTTGGTGTCGCCGACGCTGTCGCTCTGCACGATCATGTCCACCATCACATTAGCACCCGCGAGCGCGCTAAAAATCTTGGCCGCCGTGCCCGGGCGGTCGGGCACCTGGCGAATGGTCACCTTGGCTTGGTTTTTCTCGATGGAGACTCCACGGACGACGACGTTTTCCATATCTTTGGTTTCCTCTTTGACGATGGTTCCCGGGTTGTTGTTGAAGCTGCTGCGCACCTCGAAGACGACGCCGAATTTCTTGGCGAACTCCACCGACCGCGACTGCATCACTTTCGAGCCGCTCGACGCCATTTCCAGCATCTCTTCGTAGCTGATTTCATCGAGCTTCCGCGCGTTCGGAACGATCCGCGGATCGCACGTATAGACGCCGTCCACGTCGGTATAAATCTGGCAAACGTCGGCTTTGATCGCCGCCGCAATGGCGATGGCCGTGAGGTCGCTGCCGCCGCGGCCCAGCGTGGTGATCCGACCGTCCGACGATTCGCCCTGAAAGCCCGCGACGATCACGATGTTGCCGCCCTTGAGATGCGCGTGGATCTGTTTCGGCGTGATGTTGGCGATCTTCGCCTTGGTATGCACGCCATCGGTGATGATGCCCGCCTGCGAGCCAGTCAGCGATACGGCCTTTTTGCCGAGGCTGTTGATGGCCATCGCGGTGAGCGCGATCGTCGTCTGCTCGCCGGTCGCGAGGAGCACATCCATCTCCCGCTCGGTCGGACTGTTCGAGACCTGCTTGGCGAGTTTGATCAGCCCATCGGTCACGCCGCTCATCGCGGAAACGACCACGACGACATCATGCCCCGCCTCCTGCGTGGCGATCACGCGCTTGGCGACATTCAGGATGCGCTCGGGATTGCCGACGGAAGTTCCGCCGTATTTCTGGACGATGAGGCTCATCGGAAAAGGGGTGCACATAGTTGTGCGGGCCTCCCGTGCTGTCAACCGCGGTTGTTGATTCGATGGTCGATGGAAGGAGGGCTTTGATCTCGCGCCAAATGCCCAGCTCAGACAGCCGAGACGACTGCCCGCTGTCTCTCAGCCCAACAGGGTAAGTCGTGCGTTTGCCGGATTGGTTGTGAAGTGCGGATTGGTCGCCGCATAGCGCGCGAAAAGCTCAGCGAACAGCGTGGCGCTAACGCCGCTCGCAATCGTCGTGCTGCCGACAGGGCCTTCATCAAGGCCCCAATCGATTCGCACGCCACCTAAATCGGTCAGAATGAAACGTGGATGTTGGGCATCTTCCGGGGTGGTTTCCGCCCAGAAGCACACGTCGAGCATCCATCCACTCGGTAAATCGGCCAGGACCGCGTTGCGATAGTTCCG
This sequence comes from Chthoniobacterales bacterium, assembly GCA_038208565.1. Classification (GTDB taxonomy): domain Bacteria; phylum Verrucomicrobiota; class Verrucomicrobiia; order Chthoniobacterales; family Chthoniobacteraceae; genus Chthoniobacter. The sequence goes on along the minus strand of JBBQYR010000037.1, from coordinate 6,096 downwards.
CTCCTGAATTTCAGGCCGGAAGTGGTCCGGCTTGACGCAGTGCAATTCGATCCTTTGCGGGGCCGCGCCTCGCGCTTGCACGGTTTCGATCAGCCGAACCAGCGGGCGGAGAAAGCGCGGTTCGGCAGGATTGAAGTGCGGCTCCACGAGGACGATCTTCTTCGCATTTGGCAGCAATCTTTTCACGGTGCCGACGATCGCCGCCGCAGTTCGGGCGATCACCATCTCACGCTCGCGGTGATAGGGTGGTTCGTGCTTGAGCAACTCGTCAGCGGCAAGAGCCCGGGGTTCGGCAGAACCCGCATGAGCAGTGACGATCGCGTCAAACGCGGGTAGATGCTCGACCGCGTTCGTCAGCCAGTCACGGTCTGGGCCATAGTCTGCGCACGGCTCCTTGCAGAATTTGAACCGCGACGCATCGCAGGCCAACCGCTCGACCATCCGCTGCACCTGAATCTCCTTGTTGTGCCCAAGCTTCACCAACTCGCGGGCGCGCTCACAGACGAGTGCCTTCCACTTCTTGGGATATCGCGCGATGAGCCTCCGCTGCTCCACACTGAAGTCCTCATAAAGCGATTGGAACTGTGGCCAATGCGCCATCACCTCGGGTTCGATGCCAAAGACCGCGATCATCCGTTACTCCGTATCAGAATAGCTCCTTCGCGCGTTCGGAGAAGAATCCGTCCGGCCACGGCTTGTCGAAGTCGCCTTCGGCGTTCACCGGGAGATGAAGCACCTTCGAACCATCCTTGCCGGGTTCGACGTAAAGGACACTCACATCTTCCGGGCGGATCGGCGTCACGCCCTCGGGGAGCGCATTCTCAGCGGTTTCGCGGATGCGGCGGAGGAGGCGCAGGATCAGATGCTCGCTGTGGGTTTCGATCAGGAAGGTGTTTTTGTTTTCGCCGAGGGCGGATTCGATGAAGACATCGCCGAGTTCCGCCTGGAGCGCGGGGTGGAGGTGAAACTCGGGCTGCTCAATCATGATCAGTTGGCCCTTCGATCCCGCGGCGTTGACGAGCACGGGCAGCGACTGGCTGATGCCGGTGCCGACATCGCGGTGCGAAACCGAGAGGCCGGTGTCTGCTTCGACGATGGAGAGGATAGTGATTGTTTCGTCGGCACCTGGCACTCCCCGTTTTGCTTCCGGTGGCGGGTCTTCGGCGAGGTGGGCAGAAAGCGGCTCAGACGGCGAATGCCCGGCGGGAGAGGCGGCGGACCTCACCCGCGTGAAGTGCTGACATTCCAGCCGATAGCGGGTTCGCAGGCTGGCTCGGAGAAAATGATTCACACGCTCCAACAACTCCGGCTCGCGCCGCAACCGTTTCCAAGCATCTCCACCGCCAGCCCGCCAGCTCGCATCGAATTCATCGGTTTCGAGCAGATGGCGAGGCGGGATCCATCGGAGTGGGCCGAGGTATAAAACGTTCGCCAATCCCTCATCGAGTGCCTGATTTGCGACTTCGATCAGGAGCTCCATATTGTAGCGAGGAACCAGACTGGTTGCTTTCTTAAAGTGCGATTCTGTGGGCTCGTCATAACTCCTGCGCTCAGCATAACGCTGCATGGCCTCGGCGTATCCTGGCCAGTCCGACTCATCGTTCTCGTCCGTTCGGAGTTTCACGAGTTCGGCGAAAAATTGAAGCGGCTCATCCCCCGGTGTTTGTTGCTCTGGGGGGAGGTCGTCTGTTGTAAAAAACGCCTGTTTTGGAAGAGGATTCAGACAATTAAGCCTCAGACCTTTGATGGTGAACTCTACAGGGATGTCGCTGACGGGAGCCTTTTCCGTCCGGAATAGCCCATTTTCGCCACGCTTAAGCCGATGTATTTCGTGGCTGTCTAGGAAAATGGAGACGGACGTTACAGCAATCTGTGCCCGATCGGGCGGTTGCAGGACTTTCAACTGCGCGCGGGTCGCCGGCCGCTGAGTTTTTCCATCGGTGGGGGCGACAGCCTGGTGCAGTGGCTGATCCTGCCGCGTCTCGTGGCGCTGCAAAAGCAACTGCCGCGGATCCACCTGCGGCTGCAAAACCTGCGCACCGTGGAAATCGTCAGCCAACTGCAGGAACTGAGTCTGGATTTTGCCCTGGTGCGGCGCGAGGCGCTCTCCGTGCCGCTGGCGTCGGTTCCGCTCGGGCGGATGGAATACGCGCTGTTTTGCCCCCGGCGTCTGCTCAAGGCGAACGACCGCCCAACCCTGTGTCAGCTCGTATCGAAAATCCCGCTGGCGATGCAGTGCGGTGACGGCGCGTTTATCCGGCAGTTCCGAAATTGGGCGGAGGAAAGCCGCCTCGATCTTTCGATCAGGTTGGAATGCGATTCCTTCCCTCAAGCCTGCCGGGCCGCCTGCTCGGGCGAATTCGCCACCGTTCTCCCCACCATCGCCCGCGGCGACTTTCCGCAGGACGAGTTCCTCGAATTCGATGTGCCGTTTTTAAACAGGAAGCCGCGACAGATTTGTCTCGCGTGGAATCCGCGCACGCTTCGCCTCCGCAGCGAGGCGGTGGAGATTTTGGAAGTGCTCAAACGAGCCCTAAAACTCGAATAGCAGGCTCAGGCCTGCAGCCCGATCGGCGCCCAGCCGACCTTCAGCTTGCGGCCACTCTGCGTGGCGCGGAAATGCAGCGAACCATCCGGCTGCGCGGTCACATGGCAATCGATCGTCGTCGGCCCACTCGCCGCTGGGGTGATCGCCTTCACCATGAACCCACCCAGGCGGCGCGGCTCGAGGCTGCCTTCGCTCTCGCCTTGCTGCATCATCACGCGCGCGTCGGCGCCTTCCACGCGGAAGGGGAAAGACGCCGCGACCGGCACCTTCGCGCCCGCGGCCAGCACGATGCCGCCGTCCTCGTCGTCGATCGTGAGCAGCACCGGGCGCTGCAGGAAACCCGACTGATGCACCTCGAGCGGCACGCCGCAGCCGGTCAACTCCCCCGACCATGCCGAGATCGTCTGCGCCACCGCGGCCTTGAAATCCTCCGGCACGTCGCCCGTCGCCGCGTCGCGCAGGATGCGGATCGCATCCTCCACGAGCCCGCTCTGCTGCAGCGTCTGCGCGTAGTTCCAGTTCAGCCGCTTGGAAAATTTCCCGCTGTCGATCAGCGGCTTGATCACACTCACGAGCTTCTCAAAATCCCGCGCCTCGCCGAGCGCCGCCGTGTAGTGCAGCACCACGTCCTCCACCTCCGGCGCGAGCGCATAGGCCCGCTCGGCCCATTTCACCGCGGGCTTCGCCGAACCGCGCTGGCGGGCCACATTGCTCGCAAGCACAAAGGCCATCCACGAATTCCGCTTCTCACCCCAGGCCGCGAGTTCGTCTTCCTTCGCCGGGTCGTGCTCCTTGTCGGTCAGCTTAAAGCGAATCCCGAGCGGCGCCTGCGCGTTCGGATCGATCTCCAGCACGCGATCCAGCGCCGCGTCTTCGCCCTCCTGATCGGCCTGCTCGTGGCAGATCTGCGCGAGTTGGAAAAAGCCGCGAGGATCCTCGGGATGATCGATGGTGAATTTCGCGATCGTCGCCCGCGCTTCATCGAGCTTCTGCTGCATCCGATAGGCCGTGGACAGCGAGAAAATCGCGCGCGGATTCTCCGGCTGCAGTTGGTGCGCCTTCTCCAGCGCCAGCAGGCCCGCCTCGGGCGCAAAGCCCTCCTTCAGAAGCTGCTCGCCGTAATTCAGCAACTGCTCCACGTCCTGCAACTGCCCGACCTGCCGCAGCGCCATCTGCCCAAAAGCCGGCAGATCCATGTAGATCGCCGAGTCCGGGTCGTCCGCCTTGCGCAGCAGCTTCACCACTTCGCGCACCCCGGCCAGACCTTCCAGCGCCGTGCGATCCTGCGGCGAAACCTCCAGAGCCTTCCGGAACGCCGCCACCGCGCCCTCGCGATTGCCGCGCGTCGCCTCGACCACGCCGATGCTGTTCCAGATCGCCACCCCGCGCGGCGCCTTCTCGGCCGCCGCTTGGAAAAGCTCGATCGCGCCTTCGTCGTCGCCTTCCAGACGCGCCAACGAGCCGCGGTGATACATCGCGAAAGCCGTGTCCGGGTGCTCGGTCTCGAAGCCCTCGAGCAGCTCATACGCGCGCACGATTTCCGAGTTCTGAATCGCCTCGCCGAAGTCCTCGAGATGCTCCGAAGCTTTCAGGAAATTGCTCCACGGCGCCGCTGCCTCCGCGCCCATCGACTCGATCGCATCGAGCAGATGATTCATCTCAAACGGATCCTTCTGCGCCTCCGCCGGATCCACCGCCGCGGGCCACGGAATGCGGTTCGGCAGCCCGAAAAATTCGAGCTCCCAGTTGTTGGTTTCGATCCAGCGGAAAGAGGCGTCGGTCATGATCGGGTTCACAGCGGGTAAAAGGGGCGCGCAGCATCGCGATGAGCCGCGGTGGTGTCAACCGCGCCCGTAGCTCCGAAAACCTGTCAGCGATGGAAAAAACTCCTCGCGACACTCCTCGCGACACTCCTCGCCAAGTAATCCACGGCCATGTCTATCCACGCTCCAACACCCAACCCGAACCCACGCCCGGTCACGCTCGGTGCATCCCTGTTCGTGTTTGGTTTTATGACCGTGATGGCGGTGGGGTTTCTGGGCGCCGCTTTGGCTTTGGGCACGGAGCCGCGAATGGTTTTCGAGCGGGTGGAGGCGCGGACCTTTCGCGTCACCGGCTCGAATCACTTCGCCGGACGCCAGTTTTTCACGAAGACCATCGAAGGCGTCAGCGGTGTGGTCATGGACGATGCGGTGCGCGATGGGCGCCACGATTCGGAGCGGGAGAACCGGAAGCGCCGCCGCCAAAAACATCTCGAATTCTTCGGCGCGGATCGGGCAAGGCTCGGCTGGGACCGGGAGAGCGATCAGCGCTTCATCGAGGATTTCATGCGCGGCACGGAACCGCGCCTCGCGCTCGCGGACAACCCGCCGCTCTGGCGCATGGGCCTCGCGTGGTTTTTGGTGGTCTTCGGCGGCCTGACTTTTCTGGGTGGAATCAACAGCTTCTTCCCCAAAAAAACGCCGAAGCAGAAGGACGACCCAAAGCCTCCGAGGGCCGGTCCCGAACCGCACGTCACGATTCACTAGCCGCCATTTATTCGGCGCATCGGCGCCGCCTCGCTCACCCCGCGATCAGCCGCAGGATCTCCGCTTTCTCCGCCTTGGCGGGGATCACGCTGCCGCATTGTTCGCGGGCGATGTCGGGGTCCTTCAGGCCGTGACCGGTCACGGTGCAGACGATCTTGCTCCCCTCGGGAATGCGCGGGAAGGGGCAGGTGGCGCACGGCTCTTTGCCGAGGCACTTGAAAAGGCCGGCGATGCTCGCGGCGCTGGCGGGTTCGACGAAGATGCCTTCATGCGCAGCGAGCCATTGCTGCGCGGCGAGGATTTCGGCGTCGGTGACGATATCGATGGAGCCGCCGCTCTCGCGGAGCGCAGCGCTCGCGAGGCTCCAGCTTGCGGGATTGCCGATGCGGATGGCCGTGGCGATCGTCTCGGGTTTCTCGACGACCTTGTTGTAGTAAATCGGTGCGCTCCCGGCGGCCTGAAAGCCGACCATCTTCGGACGCTTCGTGGCTTTGCCGAGCTGGTGAAATTCCTCGTAGCCCATCCAGTAGGCGCTGATGTTGCCGGCGTTGCCGACGGGCAGCACATGGATGTCGGGCGCGTCGCCGAGCGTCTCGATGATCTCGAAGCTGGCGGTCTTTTGCCCCTGCAGGCGGTAGGGGTTGATGGAATTGACGATGGCGATGGGCTCGGTCTCGCCGATCTCGCGGACGAGGTTCAGCGCGTCGTCGAAATTGCCGTCGATGGCCACGACCTTGGCGCCATACATGAAGGCCTGCGCGAGTTTGCCAAAGGCGATTTTGCCCGCGGGCAGGAGCACGATGCAGGCGATGCTGGCGCGCGCGGCGTACGCAGCGGCGGCGGCGCTGGTGTTGCCGGTGCTGGCGCAGATCACGGCCTTGGCGCCGTCTTCCACGGCCTTCGAGAGGGCCATGGTCATGCCGCGGTCCTTGAAGGAGCCGGTCGGGTTCATGCCCTCGTACTTCACGAAGACCTCGCAACCGCGACCTACGCGGGCGCTGATCTTCGGCGAATAGATCA